>CAJTVK010000074.1 GCA_910579645.1 uncultured Lachnospiraceae bacterium
AAACTCACGCACGGGCGTCCGCCTCCCAACACAACATTCAGGCTGAACTGTTACAAAATCAGTATTTTTGATAACTGCAAAATTACAGTTCAAATTTTTCTATTCTACATTCATGCTTCATATTTTTCTTTTCATAATTAATTCCGACAAGCAAAATATTTCCTTGGTACTCTTTCAGAGCTGCCACATATTCTTTGTTTTTAATCTGGCTTATTGCTCCTTCGGCATGAAAAAAACAGAAGGCAAGGAAATCAATTTTCGGCTTTGTGCCTGCGTTGGTGTTTCGGCCTAGTCTCTGTACTTGAGCATAGCAAACGGCGATGCATAGTTTTTTCAGTAAGTATAATAATATAGGAAATGCCGGAAATCTTTTCTTTAGGAACCGTGAAAGAACTAACTTTGCAAATGGCGCGGCAGAAAGAGATGATACGGCGTTTCACAGGGGAATGAAGAGGAAGAAAGGAGCGGTGTAAAATGGGTAAGACAAAAAAACAGAAGAAGATTCTGGAAGAGACAGAGGATAAGGGGTTTCCGTATTGCGGGCGGGGCGGAGAAGGAAACCGGCCTTGTGAAACGTTCGGGGAATTGTGCGGCTTTTGGCTGGAAGCGCGGTATGAGGCGGTGAAGAAAAGCACTTATTTTAATTATTATTATTGTATTGAAAAGCATATACTTCCTGTGTTTGAAAAGAGTTCTTTACGGCTGCTGAACGGGGATGAGATTCTTAGGTTTATAAGCGGGATGCGGGAAAAGGGGCTGGCGGATTCCACCATGAATTCGGTGCTTATCACTTTTCGGTCGGTGCTGCGCCATGGAATCCGGATGGGGTATCTGGACGACAGCCTGCTGCAGTATTGCCGGATGCATTGCCGCAGGCAGGAGTCGAGGATTCTGATTCATCAGGACAGCCTTCCTATGAAAAAGTATCTGTTGGGAAAGAATGACATTTTTTCCGTAGGTGTTCTGCTATGCAGGGGGACGGGCATCCGAATCGGTGAATTGTGCGGGCTGAAATGGGAGGACTTGGATTTTTCCTCCAATACTTTTAAAATACGCAGAACCGTGTCGCGCATTGCCAATCCGGACCGTTCTGACGGACAGCCTAAAACCGTATTGTATGTCCGGCCGCCGAAATCGGCCACTTCCGCAAGGGAAATCCCGATTCCCCAATATTTGGCGGATATCCTGCGGGAAATGCGCAAAGACGGGGAGTTTTATCTGCTGACGGGAAGTGCCGTGTGCACGGAACCGAGGAATGTCCAGAAAAGGTTTAAGACGATTCTGCGCCGCTGTAAAATGCAGGACTGCAATTTTCATGCCATGCGGCATGGGTTTGCTACGGCCTGTCTGGAACAGGGGGTGGACTGTAAGACGGTTTCGTCCATATTAGGACATGCATCCACGCGGACTACCATGGATTTTTATGCACATACATCGCTGCGTCAGAAAGCGGACTGCATCAATATGATTTCCTGAGCCGGCATCGTTCGCCTTACCAGCCGGAAAGACGAATCTTCGGTATTGTTTACATAGCTTCGGTAAAAGGCTGCAATGTTTTTTGGAATGCATTCCGAAGCGGTGCAGGTTGGGCAGGTGAGACAGATGGTATTGCAGCGCATGGTTACATATAACGGGAACGGAGACAATGAGGGATTGTATATCCGGGCATCCTGCAGGATGAAAACGGAGCCGGGGAAGATATGGGTTCCGAAAGGCGGGCAAATCAGCACGGATACTTATATGAATGCCTTTGACTTGGGCGCATGGAGAAAATATACCGATCTGACGGACTTTGCTTTTGTGTGGAAAATATGCGGAAAAGGGAAAATCCGGGTTTTGTGGGAAGGGAAAACCGACGGTATCGTCTCCATGGCGGAACTGCAGGCAGAGGGCGGCAGGGAAGAGATAAGGCACTGGGTGGAAGGCGGCAGGGAACTGCAGGACGGCTTTCTGTACTTTGCGTTTCGGGCAGAGGAGGAAAGCTGTCTGGAAGCATGGATTGAGACGGAAAACGCGGCGCTGCGGGAGGTGCATATTTCTTTGGTCATATGTACTTATAAACGGCGCGGACAGTTGGAGGGGATTATAGATGTGCTGAAAGCAGGAAAAGCGGAAACGGCAGAAGCGGAAGGCGGAAACGGCGGTACTGCGGGAGGGCGGGAAGGAAGAAAAGGCATAGGGGAGAACGGTTGGCTGGAGGCTCTGGTCATTGATAATGCTTCCGAACTGGAGGGCGGTTACGGAGACGGAATTGTGGTCTTCCATAATTCCAATACCGGAGGCTCCGGGGGATTTGCCAGAGGGATGGAGGAGACGGTGCGGAGGCTGGGAGAGTATCCGGCGACCCATGTAGTGCTGATGGATGATGATGTGGTGCTTCAGTGGGAAAGCTTATGCCGGCTGTATGCACTGCTGTCTTATGTGAATGCAGGATATGCGGAAGAAGCGGTGGCGGGGAGGATGTTCCGCATGGACAGGCCGGGGGTGCAGTACACTGCGCTGGAAATATGGAACGGCGGAGACATACGGCATGTCGGCTGGAACAGGGACATGAGGGAGCGGGAATGCCTGTGGGACATGAATGAGAACCGGGGAGGGGAGTATGGCGGATGGTGGTTTGCCTGTTTCCCCATCGGGTATGTCCGGGAGAACAGACCCCTGCCCTTTTTCCTGCACTGTGACGATGCGGAGTACGGGCTGCGGCACGGAGGGAATCCTATGATACTGAACGGGATACAGGTATGGCATGAGACTTATGAATACCGGCAGTCCCCGGTGACGGCATATTATGACTTCAGGAATGCAATGGTGGTGAATGCGGTTGCCGGCAATGCAGGCATCGGGCCGGAGGAACTGTGGGCGAAGTTTTTCGGGAAAATCACGGATGCCCATAACCGGCGGGATTTTCTGTTGGAATATTTCCTGATAAGGGCTTTCCGGGATTTCCTGAAAGGCCGGAAATGGTTTATGCATAAGGATGATGTCAGGCTGCATGCTTCTTTGGCAAGGAAGAAAAAGGTGAGCCGTTATATGAACTCTTTCCGGTGGAGGACAGTTTATCTGGTTTACCGGAGGAAGAGGAGAGGCTGGAGGAAGGGAAAGCGGAAAGGAACGAAGGCGGAAAAAATGGAAGCGGAAGGACAGGAGATGAGGACATGGTAAAACTACAGAATATTATTTACCCCCAGACAGGCATATGCGTGGAGGAGGCGCTGTTTTTCAGGAGGTACGGAGAAGTCAGATATTGTCTGGCAGACGAATATATAGAACTGGAAGAAGAGGCAATGCTTTCTTTTGATACATATTTCAACGGCTTTTCCGCATCAAAATGGTATAAATATACGAAATTGGAGAATTTGAACGTATGCCTGAAGCTGCAGGGGAAATTCAGAGTTTCCCTGCTGTATAAGGAAAAAATGCCGACGCAGGTTGCGGCCAGGGTAGTGGATGAGTTTTATTGCGACACGGCGGGGGAAGTCAGGGAGATTTGCGGCAGGTTCCCGGACGGAGGGGAACAGGGAATGTATACATTTAATCTCATGGCTTTGGAAGATGGAGCCAGATTTCATGCCGGATATTATTATACGGATATGGACGCGGAGGAACTGCAGGAGGTTTCGGCGGCTTTGATTATATGCACTTACAAGCGTGAAAAATATGTGTATAAAAATATGCGGATTCTGGAGCAGGAAATATTGGAAAACGACCAATCGGAGCTGGCGGGCAGGCTGCGGGTTTTCATTGCCGACAATGCAAAGACACTGGACAGGCAGAAGTTTAAGAGCAGGAAAATCAAAGTATTTCCCAATAAAAATGCAGGGGGTGCGGGAGGTTTCACGAGGGGGCTGCTGGAAGCGTTACGGCTTCCGGAAACAGACAGAGTGACGCATGTGCTGCTGATGGACGACGATGTGGTGATACAGCCGGAATCCATATACCGTACCTACCGGCTGCTGACTATGCTGAAGCCGGAGTACAGGGAAGCATATGTGGGAGGCGCGATGCTGCGTACCGATGCGCAATGGTTCCAGACGGAATCGGGGGGTTACTGGAACAAGGGGCAGTTAATCAGCCGGAAGTGCGGGCTGGATCTCCGCGCCCTGGATGCCTGCCTGTATAACGAGTGGGAGGAAAGGTGTGACTATAATGCATGGTTTTACTGTGCCATGCCGATGGAGGTGGTACGGGAGGATAATTTGCCTCTGCCCATTTTTATCCGCGGGGACGATGTGGAATATGGCCTTAGGAATATGAAGCATTTGATTCTGATGAACGGAATCTGCGTATGGCATGAGCCTTTTGAAAATAAATACAGTTCCTCCTACTATTACTATATTTTCAGGAATAAGCTGATAGACAATGCGGTCAGGAACATTCCCTATACGGAGAAACAGTTCCGGAAAGAATTCGGAAAGTGGTTTCTGCGTGAAGTGTTTACGCTGCGGTATCGGAATGCCTGGCTGCTGTTGGACGGGGCAAATGATTTTTTCCGGGGCATTGACTGGATGAAAGAACAGGACGGGGAGGAAATCAACCGGAGAGTCATGGAGAAGGGGTATCGGCTGGAGCATATGGAGGAACTGCCGCTGCCGTTTGATTATTCGGCCTATCAGAGGACGGTGGAATTCAGGGAATCCAAATGGCAGAGGCTGAAACGCCTTATCTTTCTGAACGGGATATTCCTTAAGCCTGACCGGATGGCAGTGGTGCCTGTGGCAGAACCTCACATTGCCCATCTGTACCGGGCAGGGGCGGCGCTGAACTATGATTTTGCCAGCAGAAAAGGATTTGTGACTTACCGGGATACGGGAAGCATGAAGGAATTGCATCAGGCATACAGGAAACTGATGCGTTTGGCAAGAAAGCGGTATGATGCCGTGAAAGGGGAATGGCAGGAACGGGTGAGGGAGATAACGGACGGAGAGTTCTGGCGCAGATATTTGGGCTGTGAAGCGGAGGAAAGGGAATGACGGAAGCGTGTTTGGGCCTGATGGCAGAGGTAATTCTGGAGCATAGGGGCGGGAGGGAAATATGGATCCGGGGGAACGGGAAAAAGGCGGCGGGCCTGCAAAAAAAGCTGCTGTCCCAAGGGTGTGACGCAGCGGCCGGCATGGGGGAAATCTTCGGGCAGCTGGAAAATCAAAAATATGCGGTGGTTATGGGCCGCCTGCCGGAAAAAGAGAGAACAAAGCTTCAGCAGGCCGGATACAGGGAAACGGAGGATTATCTGACGGAATGCTTTCCGCCTATCGTGGTGAAAGGCAGGAAAGACTATGAGGACGGATATAAGAACCGGCTGATAAATGTACCGGAGAACCTGACGGTAACCGTAAAGGGGTACGGGAATGTCATAGAGTTTGGGGACGGCGTGAAAATGGGAAAAAATTCCCGTTTGGCGGTGGAGAACGGGGGCAGGGTGAAGATTGGCGGAGGGTGCAGGTTTGCGGCAAACTTTTTGATGTCCGTTATGGATGGCGGAAATGTTATAGTTGGCGAAGAATGTACTTTTGGAGAAAAAACCGTTTTTAGAATAAATCATGGGGCACAATTGTTTATGGGAAACGACTGTATGATATCCCGTAAGGTAGTTTTCAGAGTCGGGGACGGACATGCCATTTTTGATGCTGAAAGCGGAATTAGGATTAATTTTCCCATTATGCAAGGTGATAAATTATTAGGGGATACACTGAAGATAGGTAATCATGTATGGTTTGGCGAACAAGCATATGTCATGCCGTCAGTGATAAAGGATAATTGCATAATAGGTGCAAGAAGTTTGCTGAAAGGAAATTATGAAGGAGGAACTATTTGGGGGGGGGTCCGGCTAAGGTACTAAGGCGCAATGCGGTTTGGAGCAGAAATCCATTGCAGGAAAAAGTGAAAGTGGAGAAAACGAAATATTTGGGAGAAAAGGATATGGATTTGAAAGCTGAAGTGAAAGAAACCGGTTTTAGGGAATTGATAAAGAAAACGAGAGGAATAAAAAGATACTTAACTCTTCTGAAAATGGCAGAGAGTAAATTGATTATATTATCTGTTAAAGACACTCCGGGATTTGAGTTTAAAGAAAACCTGCATAAGGACTTTGCAGATTTAGGGCTAAAAGAAGATTTACAAAATAAGCACTGGCACAGTTATATTGCAATTATCAGAAACGGAACTGTGCTTACGGAAAATCTTGGGAATGAAAATGAGGAAATACAAATAAGCTTAAAACTGAATAAAGAAATTAATCTAAATATTATCAGTTCTCCATTTAAAAATAAGAACAGAGCTGTGATAGATATTAACGGAACAGACTATTCAGTCAATCAAAGAGGTTTGAATATTGTTGTTTTTGATGAAACTAGCATGTCTTTCATTGATTCAGCAGCATTTGATACTCATGAAAAAAAATATGCTTGTACAAAAAGGAATGATATATCTATAAATAAGCCAATTGGTACGGCAGTTAAACGCACGGATCTGATACAAGATATAGAAGGGGTGCGGAAGCGGCTTAGGATAGATTCTTATATTCCGAAAAAATTTAAAAGCGAATTAATATCAAATCCAGTTAAGGAAGAGCGGAAAAAATACAAAGTAAGGATATATTTTTTTGGTGCGCCGGTTTTGTGGAATAGCCTGCGAAGCATATGCGAGGCTTTTATGGATGATAATATTTGGGACTTATTAGTTATTTTAGGATATGACGGGGGAAAGGTCAAAGGCAAGGAAAGTGCCGTTAAAAAATCTGGAGTTCCGTACATTAATGTTCACGAATATGACGTGAAACTGGATAAGCCGGATATTTTTATCACTAATTCAGGGAAAGTCGGTGATGACTATATAGAAAATACTTATTTTAGGGTACTTGTGCCATTTGCCCTTGTAAACGGAATATTTATCAGGCAAGAAGATTATTATAAACATATTCAAAGTGTTGCGGAAAAAGTAGATTATGTTATTTTGGAAAAATTCTTATTTGATCATATGATTAGTTTCAATCCGATAAACAGCAATAAAATGATTCATATTGGAAATCCTAAATTTGACGGGATATATGAGAAGCTTCAGCAGAAAAAGGAAACAAACGGTGAGTGGAAAAAGACGGAAGGAAAAAAGGTTGTTTTATGGACAACGGATCATGTGTGGAATACAAACAATGTCACATTTGATTTGTATGTAAAAGATGTATTGGATTATTTTGAAAAAAATGAAGACTTGGTTCTGGTTTTGCGTCCACATTATTCTTATATTCAGGAACTGATAGTTCAAAAGATATGGAGTGTGGAAGACGTTCAAAGCATAAAGAATTATTTTGCATTACATAAAAATATGATATGGGATGATTCCGATGATTATTCCATAGCATACTCCAAAGCAGACGGCATTATTACTGATATCAATAGCGGAATAATTGTGTCATCTTTGGTCTTGGATAAGCCAGTGGCGGCAATTATACGTTTTGATGGAAATCCATGTAAGCCGTTGTATCCGGAAGTGTCGGATATGCTTTATAGAATTGATTCAGTCAATAAATTTATTGAATTTTGTGAAATGGTAAATGTTTCTGAAGACTATTTATGTGAGGAAAGAAGAAAGGTATGTGATGATTATATCGGAGTTTTTGACGGAAAAAACGGACAGCGTATTAAAGACTTTGTTACGGAAAAATATTTTGAGAAATATGGGGAAGAGCGTAGGCAATGAATAAGGGCAATAAATAAGGAAAAGAGATTTTGAAAGCATATAGAAGGGCATAGGAGGAAAAGGGATGATAATCTGGCTGATTGGCATTTCCGGTGCGGGTAAGACGACCATAGGGAAGGAACTGGAAGCGCACTTTGGGAAATTGGGAAATAAATGTTATTTGTTGGACGGGGATGAGGTAAGGGACTTCTTTGACAGGGATTTGGGCTATTCGGATGCAGACAGGGAAGCGAACATTAAGAGGATTATGCTCGGGGCATATCTGCTGGACAGGAACGATATTATCGGAATCATATGCAACATAGGGCCGCTGGAGCATCTTAGGCAGCTTGCAAGGCGTAAAATAGCGGGATATAACGAAATCTACCTGAAAAAGGATATGCAGGTAAGCATGCGGAATGATGTGAAAGGCATGTACCGGGAAAATTTAGGGAAGACGGAGATTGCGGGGATAGATGCAGCTTTTGACGAGCCGCGGACACCGGACTTAGTATTGGAAGTGGACAAGATGACCGTGGAAGAAAGCTGTCAGGCAGTCATTGACTACATTGCGGACAAATACGGAGACGAATACAAGGGGTAGGTTATGGCATTTGACGGAACGGACGCGGAACTGGAATAGGAGGAACGATATGGGACTAAGGGTAGATATTGATGAGGAAACGTTGCAGGATGTGATAAATATAGAAACCGGGCTGCTGTACCCATTGGATGGGTTTATGGGAGAGGCGGATTTCCGTTCCGTGGCGGATTGTTATACAATGGCGGACGGACAGGTCTTTCCCATACCGGTTACTCTGGACGTGCCAAAGGAGGTATACCGTTCTGCCGGCAAGGGAGATACGGTGGATTTATGGAGCGGCGGGGAATGTGTGGCGCAGTTTCGGGCGGAAAGCAAATTTATAATGGCGGAGGCAGATATTGAGAAAATATTCGGCACGTTGGAAGAGGCGCATCCGGGCGTATGGAAGGAAAAGAACAGAAGCCCGTACCGGATTGGGGGGAAGACAAAGCTTCGGAAAAGAGAGTTGCTGGAAGATGCGCTGAAGCCGGAAGACACAAAGCGGATTTTTGCGGAAAAGGGATGGAAAACCGTGGCCGGGTTTCAGACAAGAAATCCCATACATAAGGCGCATGAGCATATTCAGAGACTGGCGCTTGACATCTGTGACGGGCTGTTCATCAACCCTATTACCGGATGGAAAAAGAAGGGAGATTTTACGCAGGAGGCAGTGATGGCGGCCTATGAGAAGATGGCAGGGGAATTCTACCCGCAGGAACGGGTATACATGGCCGGCCTGAAAACCCAGATGCGTTATGCCGGCCCCAGGGAGGCAGTGTTTCATGCTGTCATCCGCCGCAATCTGGGCTGCACGCATTTTCTCATCGGGCGCGACCATGCCGGGGTAGGCGGTTATTACGGCGCGTATGACGCCCATGCACTGGCGGAAAAACTGACCGGGGAGCATGAACTTGGGATAAAGCTGCTGCTGACCAGAGAACCGTATTACTGCAACAAATGCAAACAGATTGTTACGGACCGTACTTGCAGGCATTATGAGACAGAGCGTGTGGAAATCAGCGGGACAATTATACGCGAATATCTGAAAGCGGGTCATATTCCCAATGAGATTATGATGCGCCGGGAAATTTTTTCAGCCGTCTTGAAATGCAGCAACATATTTATTGAGTAAAGAGAGTATGAATTCAAAAGAAGCATTGGAAACTTTGAAAAAACTGATTGGGGAAGAAAAATATGGCTGTGTGGTAAGCGAATTGGCAGGAACCACCGTATACTTCCCGGAAAATCATGAATGGCAGGACAAATCTGCCAGAAACACGCTGCTAAAGCAAGACTTTTACAGCGGGCAGTATGAAATCTCGGATTTGGCAAGGAAATACGGCCTGAGCATTTCCAGGGTATATAAGATTATCCAGAACAGAAAATGACAGATATCTGTCTGGCAGGTGGCAGGCGATAACGAATTGTTTCCAAGTATTGAAAAAACAGCCAAAAAATGCTTGCATTTTCCTTTATGCAATGCTATAGTAAAAAAAGATAATATGTAACTGTTAATGAGAGTGGACTTGCGAGTCCACTCTTTTTGTGAGTAGCGGATGGCAGTTACCGGAAGATATAAGGGAAAAGGAGAGGTGAGTAAATGTCCAGAAGGGAAACATATGAAGCTATGACGGAACAGCTGCTTTTGCCTATTGCGGAAAATGCAGGCGTAGAGATTTACGACGTGGAGTATGTGAAGGAAGGCAGCGATTTCTATTTAAGGGCATATATTGATAAGCCGGGCGGCGTGGATATCAATGACTGTGAAAAGGTCAGCCGCGCTTTGTCGGATGCGCTGGACGAGAAAGATTTTATTCCGGATTCATATATATTGGAGGTGAGCAGCCCGGGACTCGGGCGTGCGCTGAAGAAGGATAAACATTTGGCGAGAAGCATAGGGGAGACTGTGGAGTTAAAGACTTATAAGCCGATAGAGAAGTGTAAGGAATTCGAAGGTGTTTTGAAAAGCTTTGACACGGAATCCATTATGATTGAAACGGAAGAGGAAAACGGGAAAAAGGAACTGACTTTTGCGAGGGCAGATATTGCATTGGTCAGGCTGGCACTTGATTTTTAGGATAAATGTAGGCGGCAGAACGCGGAAAGGAAAAAGGGAAAATGAATAAAGAGTTAATGGAGGCATTGGATATTCTGGAGAAAGAAAAGGAAATCAGCAAGGAAACTTTGTTTGAAGCGATTGAGAATTCTTTGATAACGGCCTGCAAGAACCATTTCGGCAAGGCGGATAATATAAAAGTGGAAATTGACAGGGAGACCTGTGATTTCCTTTGCTATGCGGAAAAGGAAGTGGTGCAGGAAGTGGAGGACGACTGCATGCAGATTTCCTTGGAGGATGCCCAGAAAATTTCCAGAAGGGCACAGTTTGGAGATATTGTCCATGTAGAAATTAAGTCTAAGGAATTCGGCCGGATTGCCACCCAGAATGCGAAAAATGTCATTCTGCAGAAAATAAGGGAAGAGGAACGGAGCGTTATTTATAACCAGTATTATGAAAAGGAAAAAGATGTGGTGACCGGTATCGTGCAGCGGTATGTGGGCAGGAATATCAGCATTAACTTGGGAAAAGCCGACGGCATCATGAATGAGAGCGAGCAGGTAAAGGGCGAGATTTTTAAGCCCACGGAGCGAATTAAGGTATATATCCTGGAGGTGAAGAATACTCCTAAAGGACCGAGAATTTTAGTGAGCCGTACCCATCCGGAACTGGTGAAGCGGTTGTTTGAGGCGGAGGTTACGGAAATCATGGACGGCACCGTGGAAATCAAAAGCATTGCCAGAGAGGCGGGGAGCAGGACGAAAATGGCAGTCTGGTCCAATAACCCCAATGTAGATGCTGTAGGCGCCTGTGTGGGCATTAACGGCGCGCGTGTGAATGCGATTGTGGAAGAACTGCGGGGAGAGAAGATTGACATTATCAATTGGGATGAGAATCCGGGAAATTTAATTCAGAACGCACTGTCCCCGGCAAAGATTGTGGCGGTATTTGCGGATCCGGATGAGAAGACGGCAAAGGTTGTGGTGCCGGATTACCAGCTGTCTCTTGCCATCGGCAAGGAGGGGCAGAATGCGCGGCTGGCAGCCAGGCTGACCGGATATAAGATTGACATTAAGAGCGAGACTCAGGCGAAGGATGCGCCGGGATTCCGTTATGAAGACTATCTGGACGAATATGATGAATATGACGGGGAGTACGAAGAGGATGCATACGGGACGGACGGAATCTCCGAAGAAGAGGACGGGATGACGGAACCGGGACGGACGGCATCGGAAGAAACGGAGTATAAAGAGCAGGAGCCGGGCGAGGCAGGAGCCGAAGGGGAAGAGCCGGGCGAGACGGAAGCCGAAGGAACGGAGCCGGGTGAGGCAGGAGCCGAAGGGGAAGAGCCGGGCGAAGAGGGATTCGGGGATGCAGAGCCGGCCGGGACGGAATATGAGGAAGCAGGATTGAGCCAAGAGGAATCCGGTGCGGAAGCATCGGGGGAAACGGAGTCTTGGGAAGAGGAGTCTGACGGGCCGGAAACGGAGGATGCAGGGCGAAGGGAAACAGAGGAAGCAGGATCGGAAGAGACGGAACGGAAAGAGGCAGAACCGTGGGAAGGCAATGATCCGGAAAACGGGGAACCGGCAGAGGAATAAAGCATGGCAAAGAAAATTCCTATGAGACAATGTGTAGGCTGCGGCGAAATGAAGGGCAAGAAGGAAATGATAAGAGTCCTGAAAACGGCGGAGGGAGACGTTACTCTGGATTTAACAGGCAGGAAGAACGGAAGAGGGGCGTATCTGTGCCATTCGGCAGAATGCATGAAAAAGGCGAGGAAAAACAAGGGCTTGGAGCGTTCCCTTAAGATGAGCATCCCGGAGGAGGTATACGGGAAGCTGGAAAAGGAGTTTGAGGCATATGAATAAAATCTATTCCCTGCTTGGCCTTGCAGTCAGGTCCCAAAATGCAGTGAGCGGAGAATATGCGGTGGAAAAAGCCGTAAAATCGGGAAAAGCATTATTGGTAGTGGTAAGCGGAGACGCATCGGCCAATACCGTGAAACAATTCAGCAATATGTGCAACTATTATGAAGTGCCTATGTTCCGGTACGGAACGAAAGAAGAACTGGGGCATGCCATGGGAAAGGAAGTGCGTGCTTCCTTGGCGATTACGGAGGAGGGGTTTGCAAAATCCATAAGAAAATATTTGGAAGCATTGGAATAAGAAGACGGAGGTAGTGAGCATGGCGAAAATGAGAGTACATGAACTGGCAAAGGAATTGGACAGACAAAATAAAGAAATATTGGCTTTTTTACAGGAAAAAGGCATAGAAGTAAAATCGGTGAGCAGTTCGGTCGAGGAGGATGCGATAGCCCTTGTGAAAAAGCATTTTACAAAAAATGAGAAAGTGAAAGAGGAGAAACCTATGGCCAAATCGGGAGAGACGGGTGCGGAGCAGCCAAAGAAAAAGAAGAAAATCATTATTGTGGGCAATCCCCAGAACAGCAAGATGCAGGGACAGCGTCCCCAGCAGGGGGGCGGGAAAAAAACGCAGACACAGGGAAATCATAATGCAAAGCAGGGAACACGCCAAGAGAAGCCAGTACCGCACCGTCCAATTAAGCCTTTGACTCCTCCTTCGCCTACGCCTCCCGTTACGATGATTCCGCCTTCCAACAATACACCCAAGAGAACCCCTAAGGCGGAGCCTAGGAAAACGGAGCCGGCAGCGGTAACGCAGGTCATAAAAACAGATAGCCAGGAAACAGGGGCAAACAGAGTGCAGCAGGAAACGCTCAAGGCATCGGCCAATGCCGCGCAGGGGAATTTGGCGCAGGAGGCTAAGCAAGGAACGGCACAGGGCAGCAGGCAGGAAAACGCCGCCAGACCGGACAGCCGTGAAAGCGGCAGGCAGGACAGCCGCCAGGAAAGCGCAAGGCCGGACGGCCGTGAAAGCGGCAGGCCGGACAGCCGCCAGGAAGGCGCAAGGCCGGACGGCCGTGAAAGCGGCAGGCAGGACAGCCGTCAGGAAGGCGCAAGGCAGGACGGCCGTGAAAGCGGCAGGCAGGACAGCCGTCAGGAAGGCACCAGACCGGACGGCCGGAAGGAAAGCGCAAGGCAGGACGGCGCAAGGCGGGAGAACCGGCAGGACAATTTCCGGCGGGAGAACCGACAGGACCGGCCTAGGCAGGACAGGGCGGACCGGCCGAGAAACAATGATCAGTCAAGGAGAACGGACAATAGGAAGGATAACCGGAATGAAAATCGGGGAGACGGCAGAAGGACGGATGGGCAAAATCGCAGACCTTTTGAAAATAATCAAGGGGATAGGCGCAATTCTGGCGGCGGTCAAGGCGGTAACCGCCCTTACGCAAATAATGACCGCCCTAACAGAGGCAATGGAGGGCAGGACAATAAATTCCGAAAGTCTCCGTCCTCTAAAGGATTCGTGCCGGAGAGCCCGGTTAAGGATCAGGAAAAGCACAGGGATGAGGAAAAGCGCAGAATTGGCCAGGAAAGGGATAAACGTTCCAAGAAGGATCTTATTTACGAAGAGGACGACGTAAAAGTTTCCGGCAAAAATAAAGCAGGAAGGTTCATCAAGCCGGAGAAGAAAGCGGAGGAAGTGCAGGAAGAGCAGATTAAGGTGATAGTGATTCCCGAATCGCTGACCATAAAGGAACTGGCGGATAAGATGAAGATGCAGCCGTCCGTGATTATCAAGAAACTGTTCCTGCAGGGACAGATTGTAACGGTAAATTCCGAGCTTTCTTATGAAGAGGCGGAAAATGTGGCGATTGAATATGACATTATCTGCGAGAAGGAGGTCAAGGTAGACGTCATTGAGGAACTTCTCAAAGAGGATGAGGAGGACGCAGAGAATATGACAAAGAGGCCTCCGGTCATCTGTGTCATGGGTCATGTTGACCACGGGAAGACTTCGCTTCTGGATGCCATCCGGAAAACCAACGTGACCGACAAGGAAGCCGGCGGCATTACGCAGCACATCGGCGCATATACGGTCAGGGTAGGTGCCGAGAAGATTACCTTCCTGGATACGCCGGGACATGAGGCCTTCACGGCCATGCGTATGCGCGGCGCCAATGCGACGGATATTGCGATTCTGGTAGTGGCGGCGGACGACGGTGTCATGCCGCAGACGGTGGAGGCAATTAACCATGCCAAAGCGGCAGGGATAGAAATCATTGTCGCCGTAAATAAAATTGATAAGCCTAACGCTAATATAGACCGGGTAAAGCAGGAAATGACGGAATATGAACTGATTCCTGTAGACTGGGGCGGAAGCACGGAATTTGTGCCGGTTTCCGCAAAATCGGGAGAAGGGATTGACACGCTGCTGGAGACTATACTCCTCACGGCGGAGATTCTGGAACTTAAGGCAAATACAAAGAGACAGGCAAGAGGCCTTGTCATAGAGGCGGAACTGGATAAGGGAAGAGGCCCGGTGGCCACAGTCCTCGTTCAGAAAGGCACGCTGCATGTAGGTGATTTCATTTCCGCAGGGGCGAGCCACGGGAAAGTAAGAGCCATGATTGACGATAAGGGAAGGAAAGTGAAAGAAGCCCTTCCGTCCACGCCGGTGGAAATTCTGGGGCTGTCCGACGTACCCAGCGCAGGCGAAGTATTCCTTGCCCATGAAAATGACAAGACGGCAAAATCTTACGCGGAAACATACTTGGCACAGAATAAAGAAAGAATGTTGGAAGATACTAAAGCCAAGATGTCTTTGGACGATCTCTTCACGCAGATACAGGCAGGCAACCTGAAGGAACTGAACCTGATTATCAAGGCCGACGTGCAGGGAAGCGTGGAAGCCGTGAAGCAGAGCCTGCTGAAGCTGTCCAATGAGGAAGTGGTGGTGAAATGCATCCACGGCGGCGTAGGCGCCATCACCGAGTCGGATGTGTCCCTTGCCTCCGCATCTTCCGCCATCATTATCGGCTTCAACGTAAGGCCCGATGCCATGGCAAAGGCAGTTGCGGAGAGGGAAGGCGTGGACATCAGGCTTTATAAGGTCATCTATCAGGCCATCGAAGATGTGGAATCCGCCATGAAGGGCATGCTGGATCCTGTCTTTGAGGAAAAGGTCATCGGCCATGCGGAGGTACGCCAGCTGTTCAAGGCATCCGCAGTGGGGAACATTGCAGGCTCTTATGTGCTGGACGGCGTATTCCAGAGAGACTGCAAGGTAAGGATTACCCGGGAAGGTACACAGATTTATGAAGGCGCACTGGCTTCGCTGAAGAGATTCAAGGATGATGTGAAGGAAGTGAAGGCGGGATATGAGTGCGGCTTAGTATTCGAAAACTTTGATCAGATGCAGGAACTGGATATTGTGGAAGCTTATATTATGGTTGAGGTGCCCAGATAGAGATAAGGAAGGCGGAAGGGGAGTGTTTTTGCAGGACATTCTCCCGGGAAGCTTTCGGGGCGCAGGCCGTTGGATGGGAGCAGGAAATGAGGAAAAACAGTCTGAAAAATACTAGAATTAACGGGGAAGTGCAGCGGGCGCTGGCGGAAATCATACGCGGGGGGATTAAGGACCCACGGATCAGTTCCCTGACTTCGGTGGTTTCCGTGGAAGTGTCTCCCGATCTGAAAACTTGTAAGGCGTGGATAAGCGTGCTGGGAGACGAAGAGGCGCAGAAGAGCACGCTGGAGGGGCTGAAAAGCGCCGCCGGCTATATTAAAAACCAGCTTGCGAAGGAAGTGAATTTAAGGAACACGCCGGAAATAACGTTTATTATGGATCAGTCCATTGCTTACGGCGTGAATATGACAAGACTGATTGACGAAGTGAACAGGGGGACTGGGAATGAGGATTAGAGATGAAGTTGTAAATGCAGATACAATAGGAATCAGCGGGCATGTAAGGCCGGATGGGGATTGTATAGGTGCATGTATGGCAATGTATCAATATCTGTGCAAGGTGTACCCGCACAAAAGGGTGGATGTGTTCCTGGAACAGCCGGCGGCAGTGTTTTCCTGCCTCTCCGGCGTGGGACAGATTCATACGGATTTTAAGACCGATGTGGAAAGCTATGATGTCTTTATCGCTTTGGATACAGTGAAAGAGCGCATGGGCGAAGCGGAAAGCATGTTTGACCGGGCGGGGAAAACAATAAATATAGACCATCACGTCAGCAACCAAGGCTGCGGCGATATCAACTATATAGATGCCGGGGCCAGTTCCACCAGTGAATTGGTTTATGATGTGCTGACGGAAGAAGAGATAGATGTGGAAATCGCCAAGGCTATTTATACGGGAATCGTACATGACACCGGAGTGATGCGCTATTCCAACACTTCGCCCAAAACATTGCAGACGGCGGCAAAGCTGATAGCCTATGACTTTGACTTTTCCGAACTGATTGAGAAGACTTTTTATGAAAAAACGTATGTGCAGAACTTGCTGCTGGGCCGCGCATTGTTGGAAAGCATTCAGTTTATGCATGGGAAGTGCATTGTCAGCGGGTTGGCAAAGCGGACGCTGGATTTTTACCATGCGGACTCCAAAGATTTGGAGGGCATTGTCAGTCAGCTGAATCAGACGGCCGGTACGGAATGCGCAATTTTTATGTATCAGACCGGAGTGCAGGAATTCAAGGTAAGCCTGCGTTCCAAAGGAAAGGTGGATGTGGCAAAGATTGCCGTATTCTTTGGCGGCGGAGGTCATGTCAGGGCAGCCGGCTGCACGATGAGCGGAACCTTTCACGATGTGGTGAACAATCTTTCCTTACATATTGAAAAACAGATGAAAGAGGGCGGCCTGCTGTAACAGGAAAAATTATGTACAATGGTATCATCAATATATATAAAGAAGCCGGCTATACTTCCCATGACGTAGTGGCCAGGCTGCGGGGGATTCTGAAACAGAAGAAAATCGGCCATACCGGCACACTGGATCCGGCGGCGACGGGAGTGCTGCCGGTCTGCTTGGGAACCGGAACTAAGCTGTGCGATATGCTGACGGAGAAAACCAAGGAATACAGAGCCGTGCTGCGGCTGGGCTGTGAGACGGACACGCAGGATATGACGGGGACGGTGCTGGCGGAAAAAGAGGTCCTGATAACGGAGGAACAGGCAAAAGAGGCCATAAATTCTTTTGTCGGGGAGTACGGGCAGGTTCCGCCTATGTATTCGGCGGTTAAGGTAAACGGCAGGAAGCTGTATGAACTGGCAAGGGAAGGGAAAGAAATTGAGCGTAAGCCCAGGACGGTGCAGATTTACGGGATAGAAACAGAGGAAATCCGGCTGCCTTTCATAGTCATGCGGGTGGAATGTTCCAAGGGGACTTATATACGCACTTTATGCCATGACATAGGCAGGAAGCTGGGCTGCGGGGGCGCCATGGCGGAACTGACGCGGATCAGGTCGGGCAGTTTCCGTCTGGAAGAGGCTCTGCGTCTGGAAGAGGCTGAGAAGCTGCGGCAGGAGGGCCGTCTGGAAGAGAAAATCCTTCCGGTGGACAGTTTTTTTGCAGAATATCCCCGGTTTACCGTGAAAAGACAGTATAGGAAACTGATTGAGAACGGGAATGCATTTTACCGGCGGATGGCCGGCGGAAAAGAAAGCATAAGGCAGGGAGAGCAGGTCCGGGTATATGACGAGGAAGGGAAATTTTACGGTATATTTGAATTCCGGCAGGAAGAAGACCGTTTTTTCCCGGTAAAGTTGTTTATGGAGAATGGATGTTAGATGCAGGTAATACAAGGGACTACAGAATTTGAGTTAGAAGGGGAGATTGCTGCGGCCATCGGTAAATTCGACGGAATCCATTTAGGGCATCAGAAGCTGCTGCGGTGCATACTGGGACAGAAGGAGCATGGGCGGAAAGCCGCGGTGTTTACTTTCGACCCGCCGCCGGCAGTGCTTTTCGGGGCGGGGCAGGAAAAGGAACTCATGACCCGCGAGGAGAAAAGGGCAGCTTTTGAGAAAATGGGCATAGAGGTGCTGGTGGAGTTTCCGCTGAACAGGGAAACGGCAGCCATCCGGCCGGAAAGCTTCATCACGGAAATGCTGGTGAAAAAAATGCACACAGCGTATCTGGCGGCAGGGACGGATGTGACCTTCGGGAACAGAGGGGAAGGGAATGCGGCATTGCTCCGCGGCCTGGCAGAAAAATACGGGTATGAGGTTCATATTATTGACAAAGTATGTTACAATGGAAAGGCAGTGAGTTCCACCGAGGTAAGGAAAGCGGTGGAGCAGGGCCGGATGGAAGAAGCGGCCTGTCTGTTAGGCGGGCCTTATGCGGTGCAGGGGACGGTGATGCACGGAAATCAATACGGGAGAACCATAGGAATGCCTACCGTAAACCTGCTGCCGCCGGCGGAGAAGCTGCTTCCGCCCAACGGCGTATACTATTCGGAAGTCTTTCTGGAAGGGCGGAGACTGGCGGGCATCACCAATATCGGCTGTAAGCCCACGGTAAGCGAGAAAATGCAGATAGGCGTGGAAACTTATATTTATGATTTTGACAGGGAAATATACGGCACACAGATAAAGGTTTCGCTCCTTGGGTTCCGCCGTGCGGAACGGAAATTTCATGGCAGGGATGAATTGAAAGAACAGATGGCAAAGGACATTGAGGAAGGAAGGCGATACCATGCTTTGCCGTAGTATGGCAGGGAAGCCGGCCGCAAAGGCAGGAAACTTCCGATAACACATACAAGAGGCTGGAAGGTATTGGGACAGCGGAGAAGAGGAAGGAATAAGGTACGTTATGAGTGCAGAGATTTTACTATCAATGGCAGGCGGACTGGGACTGTTTCTGTTTGGCATGACAGTGATGAGCGAAAGCATTGAGAAGGTGGCAGGAGCCAGGCTCCGTTCCGTTTTGGAGATGTTTACGAAAAACCGGTTTACGGGATTGCTGGTAGGTATTGTCTTTACCGGCGTAATCCAGTCTTCGTCGGCATGTACGGTGATGGTCGTCAGCTTTGTGAATTCGGGGCTGATGTCGCTTTATCAGGCGGCAGGGGTAATATACGGTGCCAATATCGGTACCACCATTACTTCCCAGCTGGTGGCATTTAACCTGTCGGAGGCGGCTCCGGTGATTCTGCTGGCAGGGGTGCTGACCATGATGCTGGGAAAGGGAAAGCAGAAAGTAGGGCGTATCGGTGAAGTCATTGTGGGGTTCGGCATTCTCTTTCTCGGGCTGAGCAGCATGTCCAGCGCCATGTCGGGCATGAAAGACAGCCCAAGCGTGATGAACTTGCTGAAGTCACTGCATAACCCGCTGCTGGCGGTGCTTATGGGGACGGTCATTACGGCGGTGATTCAAAGTTCTTCGGTGACGGTCAGTATCGTGCTGCTGATGGCAAATCAGGGATTGCTGGGGCTTCCCATCAGTCTGTACATAATATTGGGCTGCAACATCGGTGCCTGTGCCTCGGCGGTTTTGGCTTCCCTGACCGGTAAGAAGGACGCAAAAAGGGCAGCTATGATTCACTTGCTGTTCAATGTGATTGGCACCGTCGTTTTATTCCTGATTCTGCAGTTGGGCATGAACTTTGTGGTGAATCTGATTATGCGGGTATCCGGGGGAAACGAAGGCCGGTTTATTGCCAATGCCCATACGATAATTAAGATATTTCAGGTCATCGTCCTTTTCCCGTTTTCCAATATGATTGTAAAGCTGACGTATCTGCTTATACCGGGCGACGACAAGAAGGTTGGGTACAGGGACAGCTACCAGCTGAAGTATATCGGTGAAAAAGTAGTGTTCAACCCGGCCACGGCGGTGGTGGAGGTGGCGAATGAAATTGAGCGTATGGCTTCTTTGGCTTCCGAGAACCTGAACCGTGCAATGAATGCGCTCATTACTTTGGACGAGTCCGATATCAATGAAGTATATGACGTGGAGAAGAACATTAACTTCCTGAACCATGCGATAACCAATTATTTGGTAAAAATAAATCAGACTACGCTTCCTATCGAGGACCTGAAGGGCATCGGCGCATTGTTCCATGTGGTCAATGATATTGAGCGGATCGGGGACCACGCGGAGAACGTGGCGGACGCGGCGCGGCAGCGCATCCGGACAGGAGTGGGCTTCAGTGCGGAAGCACAGAAGGAATTGGGGGATATGCTGAATATGGTAAACACTTTAATCCGTTTTTCCATAGAAATGTACTCCACCGGCTCGGAGGAGCATCTGGAGGATATCCTGCATCTGGAGGATGCCGTGGACGAGAAGGAGCGGGAACTGCAGCGGGCGCATGTGGACAGGCTGACAAGGAACGAGTGCAGCCCGGAGGCGGGGATGCTGTTTTCGGATATTGTGTCAGGCTTAGAGAGAGTGGCGGATCATGCCACGAATATAGCTTTTTCCGTTTTGAACAATGATCCGGAGGACGGCTGAAGCCAAGGGAACTGCCAAGACAGAGTTTTTGGCGGCTTCGGAACCGGAGGATGAAAATGACAGAGGAAATTAAGGATAAACAGCGTAAAAGATGTATTGCCCGTTTGATATTGGAAGATTTGGCCGATTGGTTCGGAATCGAAGAGTCAAGGGAACAATACATTGAGGAATGCGGGGAACAGATATTTGTGGCGGCAAAGAGAGCGGGAAAAGAAGTGGGATTTATCAGTCTGAAAGAGACAGGGAAAGATACCGCAGAGGTTGCCGTTATGGGTGTCTTAAGAGAGTGCCACAGATGCGGGGCCGGAAAGGAACTGATGCGGGCGGCGAAAGATGTTGCCGCGGAAAAAGGGTATTCTTTTCTTCAGGTGAAAACGGTCCGGACGGGAATATATGAGGACTATGATAAAACCAATTTGTTTTATCGCGGCGTGGGCTTTAAGGAATTTGAGATTTTTCCGAGTTTATGGGATGAAAACAATCCGTGCCAGATTTATGTCATGGCATTGAAATGAGCCGTATGCCTTTGCCCGGTGAGTAAGCGCCGGTTTTCAGGCACTGAAATACAGTGTCCGAAAGCCGGTGTTTTTCAATGCCTGAAAGCCGCCAGAGTTTCATTTTATGATATTGGGAGTGAACAATTGTATAAAAATACTTCATAAAAAAAACAGAAATTTCCATGCATAAGTATTTGACAGGAGAAAGAGGAATTGATATAATATCCTTGTAACAAAATGTAACAAATTTGTAATAAATGTTAGGAAATAGTAAAGAATAGCAGGGAAAGGCTTGGATTTATATGAAATTAAAGGCAGCAGGAGCAATCGGAATATGTATGACAGGGGCGGTACTGTATATCGGCCCGGTGTATGCGTCTGGTCAGGTGAAGGCGGCGGATGTGCTGAAGTCAGTCACTCAGGGGCCGGCGGCGGAAGAGGTACAGATCGAATCCATCAAGGAAGTAGTGTCGATGCCGGTAGGGGCGGCGGCATTGCTGGAATCGGAGAAGACGGAGGAAGAATATAAGGAGGCGGCGGAGGAAGCCGAAGGCGCTCTTTGGGGATATACCAATCTGGGAATTTCCAATGTAGACGATAACCTGAATATTCGGAAATCCCCCAGCGAAGACGGCAAGATGGTAGGGAAGCTTCCGAAGAATGCTGCTTGTGAGCTGCTTGCGGAGGAAGGCGAATGGACTTATATCCGTTCCGGCAAGGTGGAGGGATATGTAAAGAGCGAATTCCTGCTCAGCGGCTGGGGGGCGAAAAAACGCGCCATGGAACAAGTCTCTACGGTGGCCGTGGTGGATACCACCACTCTGAAAGTGCGGGAGCAGCCCAATACGGAATGCGAAGTGGTCACCATGGTTCCCAAGGGGGAGGAATTGGAAGTGGTGGAGGTTGTTGACGACTGGGTGAAAATCATGGTAGACGACGAGGAAAACTTTGTGTCCGCCGAATATGTGAAACTGGAAGAGAAACTGGGGAGCGCCATCACTATGACGGAACTGCTCTACGGGCAGGGTGTGTCCAATATCCGGGTGGATTTGTGCCAGTTTGCGAAGCAGTATGTAGGGAATCCGTATGTATGGGGCGGCACAAGCCTGACAAGGGGAGCGGACTGTTCCGGCTTTGTGCTTAGCGTATTCCGGAATTTCGGCATATCCCTGCCCAGGACTTCCGGCTTGCAGGCAAATGCGGGGACGAAGATCAGCATGTCCGAGGCAAAGCCCGGGGATTTGATTTTTTATGCCAAAGGCGGAAGGATTAATCATGTGGCAATCTATATCGGCAACGGACAGGTAGTGCATGCCAGCAGCCCCAAGACGGGAATCAAGATTTCCAATTATAATTACCGCACTCCTGCAAAAGTGGTAAGAATCCTGCCGAACGACTGAACAGAGAGAAGACACGGAAATCAATTTGGTGGTTTCTGCCTGCGCAGCTGCCGGACCCGGGAGCCTGCGGACAGCCAATGCCCTGCG
>CAJTVK010000075.1 GCA_910579645.1 uncultured Lachnospiraceae bacterium
AAAAATCCCTCTCATGCGTCCGCCTCTCAACACTGCATTCAGGCTGAACTGTAACGGGAAAACAACCCGCAGATAATTTTTGCTATAAACATAAGTATTTCCTGACGGAGCCGGCCTGCTGCTGGCAGCAGCGGAGCTGCTGACTGTTTCCGCCGGTGATGTGTATGTATCATATTTTACAATGAAATATGATATTGTGCAAGAGAAACGGCAGATACCATTTATTCCGCGGCAAGGGGTCAAGCAGCTGTAAAAAAACAACCATTGGTAGGCCGCATCAACCTTCGGCAGATGCGGCAGGGTTTTGATTCCGGAAGCGGCCGGTTTCACAAAAAATGTCGGATTCTTAAGAAGATATATCATGGCTGCGGGGGGCTGGGAAGGGATATGATAAAACAAGAGGATATTGGCAGGGAACGGAGGAAGGATATGCGACTGACAGAACTAAGGGTAAATCATATTACGGAGCCTTTGGGCTTCCGGATAACGCCGATAAGCTTTTCTTGGAAGGTGACGGAGGCCGGGGAGGCAAAGCGGCAGAGAAGTGCGAGGATTCGTATCCGGCAGGACGGGAAAACCGTGTTTGACAGCGGTGAGGACGATAAGGCGGATAGTCTGGATTACCGGGTGGATTTGAGGCTTAAGCCGAGAACCCGCTATACATGGCAGGTGACGGTGACGGCAGACAACGGAGAAAGCGCAGAAGGCGAAAGTTGGTTTGAAACGGGCAAGATGGAGGAAGCTTGGGCAGGACAGTGGATTACTGCCGGCTTGGACGCGGATACCCCTGCCGTGCTGCGCAGGCAGTTTGAAGCGTTCGGGAGCAGGGAGACGGAAGGGAAGTCTGTGGAAACGGAGGGGAAGTCTGCGGAAGCGGAAGGGAAACCCGCGGAGACGGAGGAGAAGTCTGCGGAGACGGAAGGGAAGTCTGCGGAGACGGAGAGGAAGTCTGCGGAAGCGGAGGGGAAGTCTGCGGAGACGGAGGGGAAGTCTGCGGAAACGGAAAGGAAATCTGCGGAAGCGGGCGGCGGAGATCCGGCGGCAGGCAGGCGGGAAGCTGCCAGACTGTATATCTGCGGTTTAGGTATTTATGAGGTGTATTTAAACGGAAGGAAAGTGGGCAGGGAATATTTGGCGCCGGGCTATCATTCTTATGATTTTCATTTACAGGTTCAATCTTATGACGTGACGGAATATCTGAGGGCAGGCACAAATGAAATACAGATATGGCTGGGAGACGGATGGTTTCGCGGACGCTTAGGGTTTGACGGAGGATATACTAATTTATACGGAAGCAGGTGCTATGCAATTGCGGAACTTTACGAGGGGGAAAAACTGCTTGTCGGAACGGACGAAACCTGGGGATGCAAGGAATCACCGGTGGTGTTCAGCAATATTTACGACGGGGAAATTTATGACGCAAATCTGGAAGAGCCTCTGTGCGGCCCGGAGGGATGGAAGGAGGTTCGGGCGGAAATTCCGGAAAAGTGCGGGAGGCTGTGTGACCGTTATAGCCTTCCCGTCGTGAAGAAAGAGTCTTTTGCGGTGGCGGATGTGATTCATACGCCGAAAAACGAGACGGTGCTGGATTTCGGGCAGGAACTGACGGGATGGGTGGAATTTTCCTGCCGGCTGCCAAAGGGGAAGCAGATTCGGCTGACGGCATCCGAAATTATGCAGGACGGCTGTTTTTATCACGAAAATCTGAGGACTGCTAAGACGGAATTTATTTATCGCTCCGACGGCAGAGAAAGGACGGTAAGGCCGCATTTTACGTTTTACGGATTCCGCTATATGCAAGTAGAATATCTGGAGGAGGACGGAACCGTGACGGGAGAGGATTCCCCGACATTGCCCGGGACGGCATTTACGGCATATCATCTGCGCAGTGATTTTGACCAGATCGGGACAATCAGGACGGGGAACGATAAGGTGAACCGTCTGTTCTTAAACGCACTTTGGGGGCAGAAGGGGAATTTTCTGGATGTGCCTACGGACTGCCCGCAAAGGGATGAACGGTTAGGATGGACAGGGGATGCGCAGGTTTTTTCGGAGACTGCCTGCTATAATATGTTCATGCCGGCGTTTTACCGCAAGTATCTGTGGGATATGCGGGCGGAACAGAGCATACTGGGCGGTTCGGTGCCCAACGTGGTTCCGCGGCTGAAGGAGGGGATGGTGGCCGAGCACGGAGCCTGCCCTTGGGCCGATGCGGGCGTGGTGATTCCGTGGAACGTATATCTTCACTATGGGAGCAGGACACTGCTGGAGGAGTGCTATCCGGGCATGAGAGACTGGGTGGAGTGTGAACGGAAGAAAGAGGAAGCAATGGGAGGGCCGCGTCTGATTAAGGGAGGGTTCCATTTCGCGGATTGGCTGGCGCTGGACAATGAACAGCCGGGACCTTTCGGAGCCACCGATCCATTGTATATCGCCAGTGCTTATTATTATTGGTGTGCAAAGTGCGTGGCGGAAGCGGCAGGCGTGCTTGGATATGAGGAAGACCGGCAGCGGTTCGGCAGGCTGGCAGAGGAGATTCTTTCGGCAATCCGGGAGAAATATTTTGACGGAGAGGGGCTGTGCGTATGCCATACGCAGACCGGTTCCGCGCTTGCCATTGCTTTCGGGCTGATTCCGCAGCGGGCAGAGGACGGAAAAGAAGGAGAGGCTCTCAGGAAGAGGGTGGAAGAGAACGGCAATCATCTGAATACCGGATTTGTAGGTACGACAATCCTGTGTCCGGCACTGACGGCCACGGGCAGCCATGGGACGGCGGTTTCGCTTCTGCTCAACGAAGCATTTCCCGGTTGGCTTTACAGCGTCAATCTGGGAGCCACTACAATCTGGGAGAGGTGGGATTCCGTGCTGCCGGACGGCCGTATCAGCCCGGAAGGGATGAACAGCCTGAATCATTACAGCTATGGCAGCATCGAGGCATGGATGTATAAGGACGTATGCGGTATCCGTCCGGCGGAGGCGGGTTACCGAAAGGCGGTGATTGAACCTCATCCGGATTGGCGGCTGCAATTTGCGGAAGCAGAGTTAAATACTTCCGCAGGGCTTTATCGGAGTGGTTGGAGATATGCCGCCGACGGGACGGTGACTTACCGGGTGGAAGTGCCTTTTCAGGCGGAAGCGGAGTTTGTGCTGGAAGGGAAAAGGACGGTGCTGACGGCCGGAAGCTATACCTTTGAAAGCAGTCCGGCATGCGGCCGATGAGGTATGGAATCCGTGGCAAGGGCAATCCGGGAAGGAGGCTTTATGAATAAAAAATGTCGGATACGGCTGAAAAAAGAACATTTAACCTTATGCGGACATTGGGTATGATAGAATCATGAAAAGATGCGGGGCGGCATCGGGGACTTGCGGCAGCAGGCAGGATTGTGCCGGAAGAGAGCGTCCTGCATCGAACAATAAGACGTGAAAAGAAAGGAAGGAAGAAAATGAGTAATCAACCTAAGAAAAAAGGACTCAGCAAAGCTTTTGTCTGGTTTCATGCCACTTCGGTAAACGGCGGAGCCATGGCAATCGCGGCAACCATTGCTTCTTATTTTTCCCTGTATGTACAGGAGGAAATCGGCATTACGGCAGCGCAGTTAGCGGTTATCCTGTTTATCTGCACGCTATGGGATGCCATTAACGATCCGATGATGGGGGTAATCTGTGATACCATGAACCCCAGGTGGGGACGCTACCGTACTTGGTTTACCTTTACGCCGGTATTTTTGCTGGTGGATATGTTCCTGCTGTTCAGCAATCCGGGATTCATTCAGGGAAGCCCGATGACAAAATGTATTTATGTGTGCGTTACTTATATGTTCTACGGAATGATTGTGACGGCGTACACTATGCCACAGATGGCAATCCTGCCGGCCATGACGCTGGACGATCAGGAGCGTAATGACGTGGTGGCAAAAGGCGCGGGTGTCTGTGCATTGATGTTCACCATAGCTTCTACTTTTTCCACGCAGCTGGTGCAGATTTTCGGAAGCTACCGGAACCTGATGTGCACTTATGCCGTATTTGCGATTATTTCTTTCTGGGGACTGTATAAGACATCGGAAGAACGTTATATAACGCCCAGGGCAGAGGGAGAAGGCGGGCTGAAGCAGTTGGTTTATGTATTCCGCCACAAGGAAATCTGGCCGGTAATGCTGATTTGGTGCCTGGCCTCCATATCTTACGGTTTCATGTTTACCTCTTCCGTTTACTATGCGCAGTATATTCTGGCAGGACAGAGGGTTGATTTTGCAACGATGGACGAGGCGGCAATCGGCGCGACTATCGGAGGGACGATTTCCACTTATATGGGATTTATTTCCATGGGCGCACTGTTTTCCATGATGGTGCTGATGCCTATATTCCTGAAGAAATTCAAGACGGGCTACAAGGCAATGATTGTATCTCAGGCATTGACGGTGATTTGCTACATATTGCTGTATTTTACCGGGCGCATGAACTTTATGTACTGCTGCGTGATGTCCTTTATTGCCACATTGGTAGGGGCAATGGTAAATGCCTTGGTAAATGTGCTTGTAAACGATACCATCGACTTTATTATGCTTAAGGAAGGGAAACAGCTGAACGGCGTAATTTCTTCGGTAAAGGGGTTTGCACAGAAGTGCGGCACTACCGTAGTAAGTTCGGGCATGCTGGCAATTCTGGCACTTTGCGGTTTTGACGCCCAGCTGGGGCCTTTCGGTCAGTCCGAATCGGCGGTTATGGGCACGAATATGGTGCGTTTCCTGATTCCCGGCATTGTTTCGGCAGTCATCCTCATACTGATGGTATTCTATCCGCTGAAGAAATTCTTCCCGGAGATTGCAAAGATGAAAGAAAAAATGGCAAGGGAGCATGAAGGGGCAGCAGCCAGATAAGGAAGATGTCCGGGCGGAAAGAGACAGGCGGTAATCAGCAGAAGGAAAGGAAAAAGAGATGAAAGCAATGGGACTGAATCCGTATTTACCATATTGGGAGAACATGCCGGACGGGGAGCCTCATGTGTTTGGGGAAAGGATTTATATTTTCGGAAGCCATGACCGGGCAGGAGGCAGCGCCTTTTGCGTAGAAGATTACGCCTGCTGGAGCGCACCGACGGACGATCTGGGAAACTGGAGATATGAGGGCATCATATATGGGAAAATGCAGGATCCGATTAACGGTGCGCCGTATTCCGGGGAAATTCCGCCCTATGACAATGCTTTTGCCGGTCAGGGACCGCATTTGCTGTATGCGCCGGATGTGGCACGGGGGCCGGACGGCAGGTATTACTTATATTATTCTTTGGATTTTACCAATATTATTTCCGTGGCAGTCTGTGATACGCCTGCGGGGAAATATGAATTTCTGGCTTATGTGACTCGGCCGGACGGCAGCCGTCCCAATGTGGGCAGATGGTTTGACCCGGCCATATTGAGCGAAGAAAGCGGCAACTATCTTTATTACGGGTTTTGCCCGCCGGCACGGTTTCCGGGGATGGAGGAACTGGAGATTCCCGGCGGGATGGCCGTGAGGCTGGCGGATGATATGCATACGATTGTCAGCGAGCCGGTATGTACGGCCAGAGGGTGTGATACGGCAGAAGGAACGGACTATGCGGAGCATCCGTTCTTTGAGGCATCCAGCATCCGGCATTATGGAGAATGGTATTATCTGGTGTATTCCAGCCTGCAGGGTCATGAACTGTGTTACGGGATGTCCGAAAATCCGGAGGGACCTTTTTCCTACCGGGGAGTGCTCCATTCCAACGGTGATATCGGGTATCGGGGTAACCGGAAAGCAACCAATTATATGGGCAATAATCATGGCGGGTTGGTTAAAATAGGGGAAGAATATTATATTTTCGGCCACCGCCATACCCATGGCACGTCATTTTCCCGGCAGGGCGTGGCAGAGAGGATTGAAATGCAGGAAGACGGCACGTTTCTGCAGGCGGAACAGACCAGCTGCGGACTGAACGGCGGGCCCCTTCCGGCTAAAAGGCTGTATCCGTCCTATATTGCCTGTCACCTGACGGAAAGGGACAGGGAAAAAGTCGGGAAGGTGGTAATGACCGGGCCGGAAGGCGGGGAACTGATCCTGCCGGAAACCATGCCGTATATCACGGAAGAGGAATGCGGGGAAACGGAGAAAGGCATCCGTCCGTATGTCTGCAATATGCAAGCAGGGGCGGTATGCGGTTTTAAGTATCTGGAATTTGCAGGGGATGAGCAGAGTATAATGCTGCAGGTACGGGGAAAGGGAAAAATGGAAGCCTGTCTTGACCTGCCGGAAGGGGACAGCATCGGTGAAACGGAATTTTCGTCCGAAGGCTGGGCTTGGAGCAGGATTGCAATTCATGGAATCTGCGGGGTTCACGGGCTGTATTTCAGAGTGGCGGAGGGGAAATGTGATTTTACGGCTTTTGAAGTCCGGGGCACCGCTGCGGGCAGCGGGTTATGAGGCTTGGGCTGCCAACGGCGAAGCGGTGCATCGGCTGGAGATTTTGCCTTGCACTGTTCAAGGATGAATGCAATGCCGTATTAGCATAACAGAATGAAAATATGTCGGATTCGGCCCAAAAAACTGCATGGAGTTTTGGGGCGGATTTTTATATTATATCAGTAAATCTACGGCAGGGCATACCGCAGGCAGCAGGCCGGAAGTGTATTTTCGGCAGGAAGCGTTCGCTTCTGCGGCAATAAAGCCGGGCGGCGGGGCAACGGAAAAGAAAATTGTCGGAAGGAGGACGGAAATGAAGATTACAGGTGTGAAGATAAACGGTATAAAGAATCCCAGAGGTTTTTGCTTCGATTATCTGAATTGTTCTTGGGAGGTTACGGAAACGGAAAGCAAAAGACCGTCGGGGGCAGCAATAGAAGTCAGTGCATCGCCCGATTTCAGTGAGATTTTATATCGGAAGGAAGGAGCCGGCTTAAGGTGGCAGGGAGAGAAGCTGGAATTGGAACTGCAGCCCAGGCACATATATTATGTGCGGGTATCGGTTACGGGCGACAAAGGCGACAGTGCGGTAAGTGAGCCGGCAGTATTTGAGACGGGCAAGATGTCGGAGCCTTGGCAGGGCAAGTGGATTGCGGCCAGGGCAGAGGATGATTTCCATATCGTGCTGAAGAAAGAAATCCGTCTGGAGAAACCGGTAAAAAAGGCGAGATTTTACGGGACGGGCGTGGGGATGTTCGAACTGTATTTAAACGGGAATAAAGTGGGTGATGAATATCTTGCACCGTATCTTACAGAGTATGAGACCGGCATACAGGTTATCACATATGCTTTGGACGGACTGCGGGAAGGGCAGAACAGGGTAGAACTTTTGCTGGGCAAGGGATGGTATATGGGATTGTTCGGCTTGGAACTGAAGAAAAACAATTACGGAAGCCGGATGGCGGCAATTGGGGAGATATACATAGAATACGGGGACGGTACGCAGGAGGTGGTCTGCACTGACGGAAGCTGGGAATACAGAGGTTCCGAGATAGAGGATTCCGGCATTTATGACGGCGAGACGGTGAACGGGCTTCTTTGGGAGGGACGGGACAATCCATGGAAACAGGCGGAAGTGCTGGAGAATCCGGAACGGCAGGAGGAGACAAGGAATCTGGGAAAAGACCGTCTGACCGACCGTTTAAGCCTTCCGGTGCTGGCGAAGGAAAGTCTTCCGGTGCAGGAGATACTTTATACGCCGGCAGGGGAGACGGTTCTTGATTTCGGGCAGAATTTTGCGGGATTCGTGGAATTCAGGGCAGATTTTGCGAAGGGCACGAAGATTGTGCTGGAGTGTGCGGAGATTTTGCAGGAGGGTAATTTTTATCATGGAAATTACCGGGATGCGGAATCCAAATTTACTTATATTTCGGACGGCACGCCCAAGACGGTACGGCCCCACTTTACCTTTTTCGGGTTCCGGTATATCCGGGTGACCGGATGGCCGGGAGAGTGCCGGAAGGAATCGTTTACCGGCCGTGTTCTTTATTCGGACTTGGAGAGGACGGGGTATCTTGAAACATCCAATGAGAAAATAAACCGCCTGTATGAAAATACCGTCTGGGGGTTAAAGTCCAATTTTATAGATATCCCTACGGACTGCCCGCAGAGGAGCGAACGGCTTGGCTGGACCGGGGATGCACAGGTATTTGCCCCAACGGCAAGCTACCATATGGATACGGCGGCATTTTTCCATAAATTTCTTAAAGACCTGCGGGATGAGCAGAGATTTATGGACGGAGCCATGCCGAATTTCTTTCCCAACTTCGGGCATAAGGAATCGGCCGGCAGTGTTTGGGGGGATGTGGCGGCTTTTGTTCCGAATACGATGTATGAATATTACGGCAGCTTGGACGAGATGGCGTATGCTTACCCGATGATGCGGGACTGGGTAGAATATATAGACCGTAACGACGGTGCCAGAGGAAAGCGGACTTATATGTTTGACTTTGCCGATACTTTCGGGGATTGGCTGGCTCTGGACGGCATGACTCCCACCAGCTTTAAAGGAAGCACGGATGATAATTATATTTCAGCCGTTTATTACTGCCGTTCGGTGCAGATTGTAAAAGAGATGGCAGGCCGTCTCGGGAAGGAAGAGGATGCCCGCCGCTATGCCGCATTGGAAGAAGAAATCCGGCAGGCCATCCTGGAGGAATTCTTTACTCCTGGAGGGAGACTGGCTATAGATACGCAGGCTGCATATGTGATTTCACTGAAGTTCGGCATATACCGTGACAGGGAAAAGGTAATCGGGCAGTTCAGGGAAAGGCTGCGGAAGGATTTGTATCAGATTAAATGTGGCTTCGTAGGTGCGCCTTTGCTGTGCACCGTAATGGGAGAAGCCGGCATGTATGAGACGGCTTATGACTTCCTGCTGAAGGAGACATATCCGGGGTGGCTGTTTGAGGTGAATATGGGGGCGACCACTGTCTGGGAGCGTTGGAATTCCGTTGGGGAGGACGGGGTTATCAGCAATACAGGCATGAATTCCCTGAATCATTATTCTTATGGGTCTGTCATGGAGTTTATGTATGCATATACGGTCGGAATCCGTCCGGCGGAACCGGGTTTTGGGAAGGCGGTGATTGCCCCGCGTCCGGACATTCGCCTGCGCAAAGTGACAGGCAGCTACCGTTCCGTATCGGGAAAGTACGGGTGCGGCTATGAAATCCGTGAGGACGGGAAACTGTGCGTCCGGATAGAAATCCCCTTCGGGTGCGAGGCAGAGGTCCGGCTTCCGGGCTATGGGGAGAAGAACATGGTTCTTGCGGCAGGGATTTATGAGTATTGCTATATGCCGGAAGCGGACTTCCGAAAGCCTTACGGGCGGCATACTACGTTGGGCAGGCTGGCGGGGGATGCGGGAGCCATGGCCATATTGGCGAATTTTGTGCCGGCCATTGCAGGTATTGCCGCATCCGGCGACCCGGAAATGGGAGTCAGCACACTGGAGGACATTTCGAAAAAGCCGTACCTGCCGTTTAGCCCGGAGATGCTGGAGAAAGCCATTGCCGCACTGACCGATTTGATTGTAGCGTAGGGAAGAGCGGCTGAGAATATGAAAATCAGCAGCTGTCCGGAGCCCAAAGCAAGGAGAGACTGCGGAGCAGGCAGGAGTTGCTTTGAGAGGGAAGGCTCCGGAAGGGAGGCTGCGGAACTGGAAAACAGCAGCAGACCGTCCGGAGCCCAAAGCAAAGAGAGACTGCGGAGCAGGCAGGAGTTGCTTTGAGGGGGAAGGCACCGGGAGGGAGGCTGCGGAACTGGAAAACAGCAGCAGACCGGACGGAGCCCAAAGCAAGGAGTGGCTGCGGAGCAGGCAGGAGTTGCTTTGAGGGGGAAGGCGCCGGAAGGGAGGCTGCGGAACTGGAAAACAGCAGCAGACCGGACGGAGCCCAAAGCAAGGAGTGGCTGCGGAGCAGGCAGGAATTGCTTTGAGGGGGAAGGCACCGGGAGGGAGGCTGCGGAACTGGAAAACAGCAGCAGACCGGACGGAGCCCAAAGCAAGGAGTGGCTGCGGAGCAGGCAGGAGTTGCTTTGAGGGGGAAGGCTTCGGGAGGGAGGCTGCGGAACTGGAATAGGAGGAACAGGAATGGTAGATTTGAAGGGAAAGCCTTTTTATTTGGGAGAGGGGCAGATTCGGTGGGTGGAAGAGACATTGGCATCCATGAGCGACGAGGAGAAAATCGGGCAGATGTTCTGCCCCATCGGCGGAAATGTGGAAGAGGATTATCTGAAAGGGTTTCTGAAGGAATTTAAGCCGGGGGCCATGCTGTACCGTCCGATGGCGGCAAAGGACATACAGCGGACGCACAGGCTGATTCAGGATAATTCCAGAATCCCTCTGCTGTTCGGTGCGAACTTGGAATCCGGCGGGAACGGAATCTGTGCGGACGGGACTTATTTTGCCCGGCCTATGGAAGTGGCGGCTTCCGATAATCCGGTGAATGCATACCGGCTGGGAGCCATAGCGGGCAGGGAAGCAAAGGCAGTGGGCTGCAATTGGGCATTTGCGCCTATCTGTGACTTGGACAGGAATTTCCGTAATCCGATTACCAATGTGCGCACGTTCGGCAGCAATCAGGAGCGGGTGATACGCTTTGTGAAGGAACAGCTGCGGGGGCTGAAGGAATATGGCGTAGCGGCGGCAGTGAAGCATTTCCCGGGGGACGGGGTGGACGAAAGAGATCAGCATCTGGTAGCTTCGGTAAACAGCCTGTCCGTAGAAGAGTATGACCGGACTTATGGCGCCGTCTGGCAGCAGGTGGTAGATGCGGGGACGCTTTCCGTCATGGTGGGGCATATTCTTCAGCCGGCTTACAGTAAGTATTTCAATCCGTCGCTGAAGGATGAAGAAATACTTCCGGCGACGCTTTCCGAAGAAATCCTGCAAGGGCTTCTGCGCGGAAAACTGGGCTTCAACGGTATGGTGGTGACGGACGCTACGCCCATGATCGGGTTCAATACATACCTGCGGCGGCAGGAAGCAATTCCTGCGGCACTGGCAGCAGGCTGTGACATGATTTTGTTTAACAAGGATATCCGTGAGGATTATCAGGCAGTGAGAGATGCGCTGGCGGACGGACGGCTGTCTTGGGAAAGAGTGGAGGAGGCCTGCACAAGAATATTGGCCATGAAGGCGGCCATGCATTTGCACACGGCGAAAGAGGAAGGCACGCTGGTGCCTGGGGAGGATGCGCTTGCCGCAGTGGGGTGCGAAGAACATAGGCAGTGGGCCAGGGCATGTGCGGACGAGAGCGTGACGCTGGTAAAGGATACGCAGCGACTTTTGCCTATTTCTCCCGAAAAATATAAAAGAATCCGGCTTTATCTGCTGGAGGACCGCATAGGAGGGGGATTTAAGGACGGGGAAGGAGCGCTGGGCTCCGTAAAAACACTTCTGGAACGGGAAGGCTTCGAGGTGACGCTGTTTGATTATGCAAACCCGGATTTTTATGAAATGTTCGAGGGCGGCGTGGCCGATATCAAGAGTAAATTTGATTTGGCAGTCTATGTGGCATGCATGGATACGGCCAGCAATCAGTCCGTAAGGAGAATTGACTGGCTGCATCTGATGGCGGCGGATGCGCCTTGGTTTGTGCAGGATGTGCCGGCAGTATTCATTTCCGTGGCCAATCCGTATCACCTTCTGGATGCGCCTATGATAAAAACCTTTATCAATGCATATACGCCCAGCGAGGAGGTCATCGGGCAGGTGGTGGAGAAGATAATGGGCAGGTCGGAATTCAAAGGCATAAGCCCGGCAGACCCTTTCTGCGGTGTGTGGGGCGCAAGGTTCTGAACCGGATGGATAAAGGCTGAGAAGGACAGGGAGCAGAAATATGGATGCGTGAAATATGGATGCGTGAAGTATGGATGCGTGAAATATAGATGCGGGAAATATGGATACGAGAAGTAAGGATGCGTGAAATATGGATGCGTGAAGTATGGATGCAGGAAATATGGATATGGGAAATATAGATGCGCGAAATACGGGTAGGGGAAATATGGATGCGAGAAATAGGAATGCGGAAAATACGGAATGGCTCAGAATGCGCGATATGGCGGAAACCGAGACGGATGCGGACTATATTATGGATTTTGCCCTGGCATTGGGGGAACAGCTGATTATCTGCGGCGGTGAACTGTGGCGTGCGGAAGAAATACTCCATACGGTTTTCCAAGTGTATGAAATGGAGGATGCCAGTGTCATGATACTGCCCAATCTTCTGATTATCAGTGCAAGAAAGGCAGGGCATAAGGTAGTCACACGCCAGAGAAATATCGGGGAAGTCTCCGTGAACCTGGAAAAGCTGACACGTCTGAAACGGCTGGTGCATGAACTGTGTGAGAAGCCGGAAGAGCCGGAAAAGCTGATGGGTCTTTTCCGGCAGGCGGCAGACGTGCCGCCTTACTCCTTCGGCATTTCGCTGGCAGGGCTGCTCTGTGCCATATTGTCCTTGGTCTATCTGTTTCATGGGAGTTTGGCGGAAGCGGGTATCGTGCTGCTTTGCATTGTAGGCGTGCATGGGATTAAGGCGGTGTCGGGGCAGATACAGAATGTCAATCATATGGCGGTAAATGCGGCGGCGGCTTTTCTTGCAGGGAGTGCCGCACTGTTTGCCGGTATGGCAGGCGCGGCGGTTGATCCGTATCTGATTATGATTGTTTCCGCTTTTGCCATGCTGCCCGGCATCCCGCTGATTAATTCGGCAAGGGAACTTCTCTACGGGCGCGTAATGTCCGGGAGCCTTATGCTGCTGCAGGCATTTTTGGAGACGGTATTTATTGTCGCAGGCTTTTATCTGGCCATTACTTTGTTCGGGAGGTAGCTTTTGATGCAGACAATTTTTTTCACTCTTTTGTTTTCTTTTTTCTGTTCTGCCGGTTTCGGGGTATCTTTCCGGATTTCTCCGAAAGAACTGCCTATTGCCGGGGCGGCAGGGGTGCTCACCCGGGGGGCTCTTATGCTGGCGCAGTCCGTAACGGATAACCGCATTGCGTATACCTTGGCGGCTGCCGCCGTAGGAGCCTATGCTGCCCGGCTGATATCCATGGTGTGCTTCAGCACTACCACCAAGTTCCTTTATCCTGCCTTCGTCCCTATTATTCCGGGCGATTTGCTGTACAATACGGTAGTTTCTTTGGTGACCGCATCTTATGGGGACTTGGCGGCAAATTCATCCCAGCTGGCACAGGCACTTCTGGGACTTGCGCTTGGAGCCTCCATAGTACCTCTGTTTTTCCGGTCTAAGGACTACTGGAGACAGCTGCGGGGAGGGGAAGGAAGAAAGTTCCCCTGCAGCCTTTTTAGGAAAAAGGTATGAACTTTTCCTCTGCGGCAGAATGGTTTTTGCGGTATTCCTGCGGGGAAATTTGATAGACGGAACGGAATACGCGGGAGAAGTGGTCTGCCGAGTTGTAGCCAATCCGCTCGGCAATTTCGCTTATTTTCATATTTGTATTGCAAAGGAAGCTGACAGCATCCGACATGCGCAGCTGCTTAATCAGTTCCGTAAAGTTATATCCCGTATTCTGCTTTATCAGGGTACAAAGGTGCGGCTCGCTGTAATGGAAAAAGGCAGCCAGTGACGACAGCGTCAATGTCTGGTAGTTGTGTTGGATATACTGCAGCACCAGCGAGAAATCGGAGCCCATCTGATAATTATAGAACTGCAGCGTCTGGCTGTAGCTGCGGAGCAGGTTGGAAAACAGCAGGTTTATCCAGCTGATGCAGCTGATGTTGCTGTAGGGGTCATCCTTATAGCATTCCCCCATGGCATTGTGGAGGATTGTCTTAATCCAAGTGGTGTTTTTCACAAAGAACAGCAGGTAATTGGGATGGGAATCGCCCTGCAGTATGGTCCGGAAAAAGAGAGACAGCAGGTCTTTTTGGGAAAGCATGGAAAAAAAGGTAGTATTGAAGGTACTTTTCCGGAGCATGATGCAGAATACGGTAGAGTCGTCGCCGATATGCAGGTCGTGTTCCGAGCCGGGGGCTATAATGCATAATTCACCTTCGCGGAGAGGGCGTTGTTCTTGCTCAAAAAAGAAGGTACAGCTTCCGGAAGCGACGAAGTTAATCTCAAAGTAATTATGCGTATGCAGGAACGGGCGCGTATATCTTGGATGGCGGATGATAAAAACATCCCGTTCCGTAGGAATGATGGAAGACTCCCTGACATGGAGGGACAGCTGAAGTTCCGGCGTCAGCGTTAAGATGATATCATCCATGATTTGCTCAAACTCTTCATCCGGCATCTCACCGAACATTTTATGGCCGGGAAGGGTTTCCGGACGGCTTTCGGAGAGCATGCCTTTGCGCTGCAGATAGCTGACGATTTCCGGAAACTGCATACCGCTTCCGGTTCTTTGGTAGTGTTCTTTCAGGTGGCGCTGGATTTCGCCATAAGTAATGTAGTAGGCCATGTTAGCTCCTTTTCGGTTTCTGAGAAGATTTCTTCCTGCGGGCAGTGAGGAAAACAGCCATGCTTGCATGGATATTTGACTCCCGTGGGCAGTGAACTGAGCAGCCGTACGGGTGCGGATATTTGGCCGCGGGCAATGAGCCAAATGACTGCCTGCGGCGGATTCTCTGACTTCCGTCATTATAGCAGTGGGCGATGGGGTTTGCAAGGGATGGAGGATAGTTAACTCAATTTTTTATCATAAAGGAGGATATAAAGATGAAGTACAAAGCAATTATTTTTGATCTGGACGGCGTGATTTGTTTTACCGATAAGTATCATTATCAGGCATGGAAAGAGATGGCGGACGGTATCGGGGTTTATTTCGATGAAGTGATTAACAACCGTCTTAGAGGGGTGAGCCGGATGGCCAGTCTGGATATTATTTTGGAACGCAGCGAGAAAAACTATACAGGGGAAGAAAAGGAGAAGCTGGCGGCACAGAAAAACGATATTTATAAAAAACTTCTGGAACAGATGTCCCCGGCGGATCTGTCGGGAGAAGTGAAGGAGGCGCTGGATGAACTGCGGGGCAGGGGATACTTGCTGGCTATCGGGTCTTCCAGCAAGAATACGAAGATGATATTGAAACAGCTGGGGTTGGACGGTTATTTTGACGCAATCAGTGACGGTACCAATATTACCCGTTCGAAACCGGATCCGGAAGTATTCTTAAAAGCGGCGCAGTTTCTCGGGATGAAACCGGAGGACTGTTTGGTTGTGGAAGATGCGCTGGCCGGAATCGAAGCGGCTGCGGCAGGCGGGTTTGACAGTGCGGGAATCGGTGAGGCTGCAACGCACGGGAAAGTGACATATCCCATAGAGGCATTTTCCGATTTACTGTCGAAATGCTCTTTGTAAGGAACCGTACCGGACTGTGCCCGGCATTGCAGGCTCGGAACCGGAAAAACCGGGAAGACAAAAACTTGAGAAAGGAGTATTGGGAACAATGGAAAAGCTGAAAATTTCTTCCAACGGACGCTATTTTGTTAAGGAGGACGGGACTCCGTTTGTCTGGCTGGCGGATACTACATGGACAATGCCTCAGCGGCTGAAATGGGACGATGTGGAATATTTAATGCAGAAGAGAAAAAGTCAGGGTTTTACCGTGCTTCAGATAGTTGCGCTGGATCCGGAGAGGGATGTGCGGATGCGGAACCCGGCCGGGGACGAGGCACTTTTGGACGGGAATTTGGATACGCCCAATGAGAAATATTTTGCCTATTTGGACTGGATTCTGGACAAGGCAGAGGAATATGGATTTTATGTGCTGCTGCTGCCGGTATGGGGACAGCTGGTAGTGGGCGATGACTGGGCAGGCGGGGTTTTCCCGAAGACGGTGACGGAAGAAAATGCATATCGTTACGGTGCATGGATTGGGGACAGGTACCGGGAGAAAAATCATATCCTGTGGTGTCTGGGCGGCGACCGCCAGCCGGTACATAAAGGAACGGACTACCGGAAGGTATGGCGCAGGATGGCGGAGGGGCTGGCCAAGGGACTGCTTGGGAAGGATTTGCAGTATAATGTAAAGGACGAGGGATGGGAGGAACTTCTGATCACCTATCATGCCTGTCATGAAGCAGAAACCGGTGAGTGTTCCACCTTATCGTACTGGGACGGGGAAGAGGAAGCATGGATCCGGTTTGTGATGCTGCAGTCCGGCCATGGGCTGCAGCCGAAGAATTATGAATTGGTGGCAAAGGAATATGCCAATCCCCATATACGCCCGGTATGGGACGGAGAACCGGCTTATGAGATGATGATTACCACTTTTCCGCCGGTGGAGGACTCGTACCACGGAACCTGGATGGTGCGCAGAAGGGCGTATTGGAGCCTGCTGTCAGGTTCCTTCGGGCATACCTACGGGCATGCTTCGGTATGGTGTTCCGTGGGGGAAAAGGAAACCGACAGCATGACAAAATATTCTTGGTATGAGGCATTGCAGTCGGAAGGCTCGATGCAGATGAAGCACCTGCGGGAGATTATGGAGTCGCTGCAACTGATGGCCTGCATTCCGGCATCCGTTTCCGTGGCCGGACAGGACGGCAGCGAGGAAATGAACAGGCATGCAGCGGTCAGCGAGCATGCGGAAGGCAGGTATGTCTGCGCATATCTGCCCAGCGGCGGCAGTGTGAGGCTGGATTTGGAGAAGCTGCCGGTGCCTTTGGCGGCGGAGGGACTGTCTGCATGGTGGTGGAATCCGTCTGACGGCAGATTCTATGGACGGGACGGCAAACCGGCGGAGACGGCGCAGGCGGCGGCTCCCGAAGAAGGCAGTCTCTTTTTGGAAGCACCTACGGAAGGAGAGGAAAAGGACTGGGTGCTTATCCTTATGACAGAGGCGGGGGAGCCGCCGGTAAAAGAACAGACCTATTATGAAATGAAAGCGGAAAAGGGAAAAAAGGTATTTGATTGGTAAGCGAAGGAGCAATTTTGATGCCTCCGGCTTTGGCAGCGGAGCGGTTGACTGAAAGGCCGGCAGTGGTTTATCTTATTAGTAAGACAGCGGAATTTTAATTTATTAAGAGAAAAAGCCGGAGGTATCAGAGGTGGATAGGGAAAACAGAAATACATATGAATTATCATTGCAGAATCTTACTGCTAAGAACATTTATTCTCTGGGAGAGAACTTTTGCGGGAAAAGCAAGGACGGTACGGAACTGTCTTTTACCAACTATTATATGGAGAAGGACGGCAGGCCGTTTTTCGGCGTGAGCGGCGAGTTTCATTATAGCCGCATGGCGGAAACAAGGTGGGAGGATGAATTGATTAAGATGAAAATGGGGGGCATAAATGTGGTTGCCACTTATATTTTCTGGATTCATCATGAGGAGGAGGAAGGGATTTTCCGGTTTGACGGCTGCCGCAATCTGCGTAGGTTTATTCAGCTGTGCCGCAAACACGGCCTGTATATGATTCTGCGGGTGGGTCCTTTTGACCATGGAGAGGTAAGGAACGGGGGCATTCCGGATTGGCTGTACGGAAAGCCTTTTGAGGTACGCAGCCTGAACGAAGGCTTCCTGACAAAAGTGCGGCGGCTGTATACCCGGATTGCCGAACAGGCAGAGGGGTTGTTTTTCAAGGACGGCGGACCTGTGATTGGGGTGCAGATTGACAATGAGTATATGCATTCGTCCGCTCCGTGGGAAATGACCGCAGGTGTCACAAATGAATGGGTGTTTGGGGGCAATGAGGGCAATGCATATATGCTCCGCCTGAAAGAACTGGCTGCGGAGTGCGGCCTGTTCCCTGTTTTCTATACCTGCACCGGCTGGGGCGGCGCTGCCACGCCGGACAGTATGATTCCTCTGTGGGGCGGCTACGCATTCCGGCCGTGGATGTTTTACTCGTATAAGGGCGAGCATCCGGCTACGGAAGAGTATGTCTATCAGGATTATCATAAGGACGGATTTGAATGTACCGATGATTTTAAGCCTGCCTATCGGCCGGAGGAGAAGCCGTATTCCTGCTGCGAGATGGGAGGGGGCATGACTTGCTGTTATTATTATCGGTTCCGGTATCCGTATAAAAGCGTGGATGCCATGGCGAATGTAAAGATTGCTTCCGGCTGCAATTTCCTCGGATACTATATGTTTCAGGGTGGCAGCAATCCGTTGGGAACGCACGGGATGTTCCTGAACGAGGGTCAGGTGCCGCGGATTTCTTATGATTATCAGGCGGCTTTAGGCGAGTTTGGGCAGGTGCGGGAGTCTTACCGCAGGGTGAAAAGCATTCACTATTTTGTGCGGCAGTTCGGGGAAAAACTGTGCGCATGGAAGACGGTGCTTCCCGAAGGGGCGGAAAAGATTGCACCGAAGGATGCCGCCACTCTCCGTTATGCGGTGAGGACGGACGGAAAACGGGGATATTTATTCCTGAATAATTATCAGGATCATTTTACGCTGCCGGACCGCAGGGGCGAGGAAGTGGTGCTGCATCTTGCGGAAGAGGACCTGAAATGGGAAATCGGCATAGCCGGCGATGAAAATGCGATCCTGCCGTTTCATTTCGATATGGACGGAATCGATTTGGTAACGGCAAATGCGCAGGCGGTTACCAGAGTGGAGGCCGGCGGCGCGGTTACTTATGTTTTTTTTGTGCCGCAGGGGATGCAGGGAAGATTTGTGTTGGAAGAGGGTGTGAAGATTAACGGTGTTCCCGGAAATATTTATGACTGCGGGAAGCACTTTACGGCAGAATTATTCGAAGCGGCCAAAGGCTCGGTGAAATGCAAGGTGCTGGTGCTCAGCCGTGAAATGGCGGATAACATGTATATGTTAAGCGGCGGCAGGCTGGCATTTACGGACGGGATATTTCTGGAAGATGGGGACGGAATCAGGCTGGAAAGCACGAAGGCTTCCAATAAGGTCTATGTCTATCCTGCCGACGGATTTGCCGAAACGGAAAAAATGAGACGGATTGCGGACAGCGGGACAGCGTGTCTGGGAGCCTATCTGGCAGAGACGGAGGAGCGGGGCACGGAAGCGGAGGTAAAGCAGGTGGCAGCCTTCAAATATACGCTGACGATTCCGGAGACGGTGACGGACGGCGTAAAGGATGCGCTTCTTCAGATAGAGTATACCGGTGACGTGGGCAGTGCTTTTATCAACGGAAGGATGATTCATGATAATTTTGCCAATGGGGCGGTCTGGGAAATCGGGCTGAAGGATTTTGCGGAGGAACTGAAAAAAGACTGTATGACGATTCATATTGCCCCGCTGAAAGAAGGGGCGAAGGTGAATGTGGAATCGGCAATGGCTGCACGTTCGGAAGAGGCGGACGCATATGCCGCGGAATTGAAGAGCGTGAAGATACAGCCGGTTTACGAAATAAGGATTGTCTGAAGGTACCGTGCCGGTTTCGGCCGGTCTGCGGGAGACGGGAAATAGCGATATGGAGGTGCGGATATGGAAAAAATCAGCTTTAACGAGGGTTGGAAAGTATGGAAGGATTTAGATCCTTTTGAACTGGTATTTCAGGTGCCGGAGGATGCCGTAAGCGTTGATTTGCCTTATGATGCCATGTTTCATGAGGAACAAAGGCAAGGGACTGCAAACGGCGGGAATACGGGGCATATTGACGGAGCGGAATATAAATATTATAAGAAATTTTATGTGCCCGAGGAATATAGGGATGGCCATGTGCTGCTGCGGTTTGAGGGAATCTATAGGAATGCCAGTGTGTTTGTGAATCAATCCAAGGTGGGCGGAAGCGCATACGGATATACGGATTTTACGGCAGAGGCGGGAGATTACCTAAAATACGGGGAAGAGAATGAGGTGCTGGTGGCCGTGAAATGCGGCACCAAAAGCAGCCGTTGGTACAGCGGAGCCGGTATTTATAAGGATGCCTGGCTGCTTCATGGAGGCAGTGTGTATGTGAAGCCGGGAGAACTGCGGTTTACCACGCTGGAGACGGAGGAAGACGGGGCATTGGTTAATATTTCGGTCAAAATACGGAATGACAGCCTGTCGGCAAAGACACTTCGGGTAGTGATGGATATACGGGAGGCCGATGGGGAGGAGGAATCCGGCCATAAGGTGCATAATGTTTATCCGGTGCGCATTAACAGCCGTTCGGCAGTGGAATTGCGGAAAAATATTTATATTGACCATGCGAATTTGTGGGATGAATTCTCGCCGTACCTATATACGGTCAGTGTGGCCGTTCTGGACGGGGAGGAGCTTCTGGATGAGACTTCCGTTACTTCCGGCATCCGGAAACTTACCGTGGATACCCGCCATGGCCTGCGGGTGAATGGCAGGACGGTGAAGCTGCGGGGAGCATGCATTCACCATGACCAAGGGATTTTGGGAGCGGCGACTTATGACGATTATGAATACCGGCGGATGAAAAGACTGAAAGAGGCCGGGTTCAATGCCGTGCGTTCGGCACACAACCCTGCCTCCCAGTCGCTGCTTAGGGCATGCGACCGTCTTGGCGTTTATGTGATGGATGAACTGGTGGATGTATGGAATAAGAGTAAGGTAAGCTATGACTATGCCATTGATTTTACCCGGAACTGGGAGAGTGACATAGAGCATATGGTGGAGGCGGATTATAACCATCCCTGTGTCATCATGTATTCCACGGGCAATGAGATTTTCGAAATCTGCACGGAAAAGGGATTTGAAACAAGCCGGATGCTGGGCGATAAGTTCCGTCAGTTGGATTCTACCCGTTTTACCACCAACGGCATTAACGGTGCCTTTGCGGCCGGGGACGGGCTGGCGCAGATTGTAAATGATATTACGGAGGGAAAAGCCGATACCGGAAAGGGGGATGTGAATGTATTCATGATGGCCATGGAGACCAACATGCCGGGCATAGTGGCACATCCTATCATCGGCGGCATTCTTGAAAAACTGGAGACCACCATGGATATTATCGGCTATAACTATATGACTTCCCGTTATCTGACGGATGCGGGCAAATATGCGGACCGGGTAATGGTAGGAACGGAGACTTATCCGAAACAGATTGCCGAAAACTGGGAAGCCATTATGCAATGTCCGGCGGCCATAGGGGATTTTACATGGACGGGCTGGGATTTTCTGGGGGAGGTGTCTCCGGTTTATCCGGACCTGATGAATGTGGGAGGCGATCTTTCCGTTACGGGAAACCGCCGGCCTGTTTCCTATTACCGTGAAATTGTGTACGGCCTGACGAAAAAGCCCTGTATTGCCGTGCAGAATCCGGAGAATTACGGCATTCCGCGTAATTTCGGCCCGTGGTGTTTTACGGACTGTACGTTCAGCTATTCTTACGAAGGGCAGGAAGGCCGTCCGATTATGATTCAGGTATATGGGGGCGGCGACAGCGTGGAATTATTTGTCAACGGCAAATCCTTGGGCGTGCAGCCCTGCGGTTTCCAAACCCGTTTTGAGACACAGTATCAGACGGTATATGAGCCGGGAGAACTGACGGCGGTTGCTTATGAAAAGGGGAATGAAATCGGCAGAACCACGCTGCGGACGGCAGGGAGGCCTGCGGCAGCGGTACTGTCGGCGGAGAAATATGAGACGCTGGCATTTGTCAATATAGATATTGTGGACGAGAACGGCATTCCGGCGGCAGATGCACAGACTCCGCTTTCTGTCCGGGTGGAAGGGGACGCGCAGCTGATGGCATTCGGCGGGGTGAAGGCTCTGCATAGAAAGGGGTACGAGAGACCGGATACTACGGCGGGTGAGGGGCATGCCCTTGCAATTCTGAAGCGCACCGGGAAGAGAGGGGAGATTGGCGTTACGGTGACGGGGGAGAATCTGAAAGAACAGAGGATTCGGTTTTAGTGGGGCGGACGCACGGGAGGGATTTTTTTGCGGGACGGCGGCAGCGGGAGCGCCTGTC
>CAJTVK010000076.1 GCA_910579645.1 uncultured Lachnospiraceae bacterium
CGCCATTCTGCTTAGAAACTCCCAGCCGGAAAAAGCGCACGGAAAACCGGGACAGACGCTCCCGCGGCCTCCGTCCCGCAAAAAAATCCCTCCCGTGCGTCCGCCTCCCCCCTCTTCCCCATATACCCATACACAAAAGAAACGGGAATTCCTTTCCAAAGAAATTCCCGCCTGCACACCGCTCTACAGCACCGCTCTCCATATCTTCCCGTCCGGATTGGCAATAACCGAAGAATCCAAAAACATCCCGTCTTCCCCGATTTCCCGTTTTGCTTTCTCAATGGCGGACTCCACTGCCGCCACCTCCCCGGTCAGCATCAAATAGGACTTCCCGCACATCCCCCTTGCTATGCGGAGTTCTATCAGCGTGACGATTGCGGTTTTGGCCGCAATATCCGCCGCCACAATGATAGAAGAGGCATCATAGGTCTCCAATATGCCGAGAGCCGAAACATTTTCCACTTCCGCCGCCCCGTATATGGCAGGGAATATGGATTCATGAGGGTTTCCCAGAACAAAGCTGTTGATGAGGTGTGTGCCGTAATTCACCTTGGCAGCCTCTACCGCCGCTTTCACCGCACTCAGGTCTCCGCTGATTACGGCAATATATTTGCCCGGGCATACCGTCTGCGCCTCAATAATCTCCACATCCGAAGTCTTTACCATGGCATCCGCTGCCGTTACCCCGGATGAAACTGTCTTGTATTCTACCATTCCGATTGCCTTGCCCATACTATGTACAACCTTTCCGTCATGCCGTTTCCCACAGCATATATCATCTCTGAAATTCTGCCTGCATCCTGAACCGCCTTTTCCCACACCTTGCCCGCAGCGTCACCTATGCCTGAATCACAATATATTTATCGGTCACCTCGGTCACTTTCCCGCTGACAGACGCATGTATGGCCACGCTCAGCCCCTCTGCCGGCTTTGCCACCATCCGGCCTTTCTCCACCGTATCCGCTACGTTCACGATAGGAACGGCGGGAGCACCGATATGCTGGCTGAGCAGCAGCTTCACCTTCCGGCATTCCGCCGTTCCTTCCGACAATGGCGCAGGCCTGTCATACTTTGTCAGATCCAGCCTTGCCATCAGCCGTTTCATAGGTGCCCGGCGAAATTCCCTTTCCGCCGCCACAGGCGCCGCCTCTTCGATTTTCGGGGGCTTTATTCCGTGAGCCCTCAGCCCTGCTTTATAATCGGCAATCAGGGAACGGGGAGAAAGCCCCTGCATGCAGGAAAAATTCTCACACAGCCCGCAGGAAGAACAGAACATGGTATTCAAAAAAATATCCGTATCCTGTATGTCTTTGCAGGTAGCCGCCCGCATAAACTTATGAGGCTCTATCGGGTGCCCCAGAAGGTGCCTTGGGCAAAGATCCGTACACATGGAGCACTGACAGCAGGCCGCTGCCGCCCGCTTCAGATCAATAGACGATTTCCTGCGCTTCCTCTGCACCAGCAAATGCTCTTCGGGCAGTACCAGCACTGCATTGGTAGTCTTCGTCACAGGCAGGTTCCCGCTTCCTTCAAATCCCATCATCGGTCCTCCGATAAAGTAAACCGGATTTTCCACGGTAATATTTCCCGCCTGACGGACCGCTTCCTCAATCGTGCAGCCAAGAGGAAGCCTTACCGTTACCGGATGCTCCACTTCGCCTACAATGGATACCAGTTTATCCTGCACCGGCTCTTCCAGCATCATGGCACGGTAAATATTGTAGACCGTTTCCACATTGAACACCGCCACGCCGCTTCCGATCGGCAATCCTCCCGGCGGCACTACTTTCCCCGTCACTTCATAAATCAGCACAACCTCGTCCCCTGCCGGGTAAACTTCGTCCAACAGTCCCAGCCGGATTTCCGGATATTCCCCGATACACTCCTGCAATGCGGCAATTGCCCCTTTATATGCTTTCTTTATGCCGATGACCGCTTCTTTTGCCTCCACGGTCCGGGCAAGCATATGGAAAGTTTTTACGATTTCCTCCGCATTATGCTCCAAAAGCTGCCGATGAAGCTTCAGCAGGGGCTCACACTCCGCGCAATTCATAATAATGGTATCCGCCCGCTTATCCAGCTTTGCATAGGTTGGAAATCCCGCGCCTCCTGCGCCTACTACGCCGCCCAGCCTCAGTATGCCGCTCAGTTCTTCTATACTTATCTGTTCCGCTCTGCTCATTTCTGCATCCATTGCCTTCCGTCATCAATAATTCCAACAATTGCCGCATCTATGGGGGCATCTGCCAAATCACAGCCAATTCTCGCCGCGCTTCCGGTGGCAACCAACACAAATTCCCCGATTCCTGCGCCTATGTTGTCAATGGCTACCAGCTGGCTCCCTTCGCTGCCCATATGTTCCGCCAACTCCACCACCATAAATTTATTGCCTACCAGTTTTTCGCTTTTCCTTGTGGAAACAACGCTTCCCACCACTCTCCCTATCAGCATGCCGACCTACACCCCTATACCTTCCTGTCTGTTCCCCAGACATTGTTTCCTTGTTTTCCGAAATGCGTACGGTGAACCGCTTGCAGTTCGTTTTTATCAACCGTTTATAATCCGAACCGTATCTCCCGTGGCAATCTTTGCCGCATTGGCTTCGTCCGTATCAATATGCATTTCCAAAGTAAAGCTTTCGTCTACCCGGATCTGTACCTGATTAAATACGGTGCCTCTTTCATTCTCGGCCTTTACGGATACTACGTCCCCGTCATGCAGCCCGGATGCCATGGCATCCTTCGGCGACATATGGATATGCCGCTTTGCCACAATACAGCCTTCCTGCAGATACAGCGCTCCCTTCGGCCCTACCAAGGCAATCGGCGCACTGCCTGCCACGTTCCCGGATTCCCGGATAGGAGCCTTAACCCCCAGCTTAACGGCATCGGTGGAAGAAATCTCCACCTGTGATTTTCTCCTTACCGGACCCAATATTCTGACATTCTCTATCGCCCGAAGCTTCAGTCCCACAATCGTCACCAATTCATTGGATGCAAACTGACCGCCCATCAGGTCTTTTTTCTTTGTCAGATGATATCCTTCCCCGAAAAGGACTTCCACATGCTCCTGTGTCAGATGCACATGCCTTGCGGATACGCCTACCGGAACAAGATATCCGTTCTGCGAATCCTGCTGTTTTCCCATTGCCTCCATCACCATTCTGGCAATCAGTTCTATCTGACCGTCCGACATTATGTTCTTATCCATGGTCTTCCCTCCCAAACATCCTGATGTGAAAAAGACGGACGGGCTTTTGCCCGCCCATCTTTTTCCGGATTCCGCTATCTTCTACAAACACTTATTTCAAAACGGGAAGAATCTTCTCCACATCCGTATGAGGTCTGGGTATTACATGGGTAGCTACCAATTCACCCAGTCTGGATGCGCTGGCGCTTCCTGCTTCCACTGCTGCGTTTACCGCGCCTACATCACCGCGTACCATAACGCTTACCAACCCGGAACCGATTTTCTCCGTTCCTACCAATGTTACGTTCGCTGCCTTTAACATTGCATCCGCCGCTTCAATTGACGCTACCAAACCTCTTGTTTCAATCATTCCTAATGCTTCCTGTGCCATTCTTTTTTCCTCCTTTAATTCTGCTTTTGCCGCTTCTTTCCGGCCGGTTCCTGCTGTTTCCGTTTCCGCTGCTTCCGGCATCGCTGCCGCCGGTTCCGCCGTTTCCGGCTCCGTCTTCCCAGCTTCCGCATTTGCCGCCCCTGCCTGCACGGCCTCTTCTTTCCTGGATTTATTCGCTTCGGCTTTCGCCGGAGTTTTCTTTACCGGTTTTTTCTGCTCCGCCATACGCTACTCCATTTCATCGTTCCATGCCGTTGATATATTGGTCAGCCGGCTGGCGCTCTTTCTCACTAACTTAATGACTTCTTCATGGGGATTGGCAATTACCACCGTGGCTGCCGGCTTTTTAATCGCTTTCCGTGACGCCGCCTCTATGGCCTGCTCCACATCCGATACGTCTCCCCGTATGATAACCGTCACCAGCCTGCCGCCCAATTTTTTCTCCCATGTGACAAATTCCACATTTGCCGTTTTGCACATGATATCAAGGGCATTGATTGCCGCCGTTGTACTCGGAATCTCAAAGAATCCATATGCATTTCCCATGATTCTTTCTCCTTCTGTTGCTGCCCCCGATTATATCAAGGGAAGAATCTTCTCAACATCGCTATGGGGTCTCGGTATTACATGGGTAGCTACCAGTTCGCCAAGGCTGGCCGCCCTTACGCTTCCTGCTTCCACTGCCGCTTTTACTGCGCCTACGTCTCCGCGTACCATAACCGTTACCAGTCCGGAGCCGATTTTCTCCGTTCCGATTAAAGTAACTTCTGCCGATTTAATCATTGCATCCGCCGCTTCAATAGCAGCCGTGAGCCCCCTTGTTTCTATCATACCCAACGCTAACTGTGCCATCTTCCTTCCTCCTATCTCCAGCTCTTTTATTCCGGTTCTTTTATTCCGGTTCTTTTATTCCGGTTCTTTTATTCCGGTTCTTTTATTCCGGTTCCGCATTTGCCCTTCCAGTGCCTTTTTCCCTCAGAGCAATTTCTGCCCTTAATGCATGGTCAGCAATTGCTCTGGGCTCTGTACGGGCAAATGCTGTTTTTACTCCGGTTCCGCATTTGCCCTTCCAGTGCCATTGCTTGGCAGGCTGTTTCTGCCGTTCTTTCCTTATATTATCATAATTTGTTTGAAACGTAAAACTTTCCTTGGGAAGACTTTATACTTTATCCATCCCGCTTAGTTTCAGCATCTTCTCGGTGTCTTCCTCGGGGCTTGCGATTTCATGGGTCGCTACCACTCCTGCCAGTTCCTCTGCCCGCCGTTTGGCCGCTTCCACCGCTGCCCGTACATCCGAAACGGAACCGCGGAATTTTATCATTACAATAAGCGGCACGGGAAGCGCATCCGCATTGGCCGGTTTGTTCTTATCAAAATTCTCAATGGTCACATTCGCCGCTTTGCACCCGGCATCCGCTGCCGCAAATGCAGTTGCAAGGCCGAATACTTCTATGATTCCTACTGCTTTTCCCATACCTTGGCTCCAATTTCTATCTGTCGTTACTTATTGATGATTGCTATTTTCAGGCCTTCCATTTTCAGGTTTGTGACATGTGCCTCGTTAATCCGGTCTAACGGGAATTCATGGGTAATCAGCTTGTCAATCGGAAGTCCGATTCCCTTTGCCCTCTTAAGGAAGTCAAAGGTCGTGGCATAATCTCTGAGGGTATATACCCAAGAGCCTACGATGGTCAGTTCCTTGGAGCAGATATCCAAGTGGGGGTTGATAGTCGCATCGCCGTTATTGATGAAAAAGCCCAGTTCGCACAGCCCGCCGCCGTTTCGGATAAATTTATAAATATTGGAATGTGCCGCAGGAGCCCCTGTGCACTGGAACGCAAAGTCTGCCGGATATCCTCCGAACGCATCCTCTACCGCTTTCGCCAGTGCTTCGATTCCCTTATGCTCTTTAAAGCTTACGGATTTCCCTGCGCCCATCTCTTTTGCAAAGTCAAGGCGTTTCTGCTCTCCGTCCACGGCTACGATATTTTCGATTCCCATCGTGCGGAGCACTGCAATGCAGATTAAGCCGATGGGACCGCAGCCCTGTACCACTACCCTGCTGTTGAACCGCAGGATGCCTGTGGATTTTGCCCGTTCTACTGCATGAACCAGCACCGCACAAGGCTCAATCAGGATTCTTGACTTTAAATCCAAGTCGCTGACATTGAACACGGTAGAACCTTCCCTGATTAATATGTAATCGGAAAACCATCCGTTCAGATGAATGTCGTCATCGGGAAGCAGCCCGTATACATCTGCCCCGCCTACATTCTGCTTATTCAGGTCAAACATGGTAATGTCCGGATTATCCTTAAATATCATGCAGGTAACGACTTTATCTCCTACTTTTAACGGTTTCCCGGCACTGTCTTTCTTCACGTTTTTGCCCATTTTCACGATTTCACCGGTACCTTCATGACCCAGTGCCACCGGAATCAGACCGAAGGGGTCTTTTTTAAATTCATGGGCATCGGTGCCGCATATGCCGCAGCCCTCTACCTTTACCAGAATATCCCCGTCCCCTACTTCGGGAATCGGGAATTCCTTCACTTCATATTTTTCCAATGCGGTCAGCATGGCTACTCTTGCAGTCTTGGGAATCTGTCCCTGCCCGGCTGCTGCGGCAGCCGCTCCGGTTACCGCGCCGCGGTCCATCATGCTCTCAAGCACCTGCTTTACCACTGCTTCCACATCCACTGTATTTATATTGCCCATAGTTCCTCCTATTCCAGTTCCGCATGCGCCCTCCCAGCACCATTACCCGCGCAGGAAAGACCGTCTGTTAATGCTCAGCCGCCCTTTCCTGCGGGCGCTGTCCGGGCACATGCTGTTCTCGCGCTTCCAATTCCGCATATCTATCTGATGCAAAGGCTGTCTGACATGACGCAGCGTCTTCTCTTAGTGAAAGCACTGGCGCTTGTCAGGCCTTCCCCTGTCCTGCTGGCAATGGTAAAGGTACAGTAGCCCTCGCCGCCGAAGCCCAAAGCCGCATAGGAAGGAGCATTCTTTACAAGGATTGCGGTATCGATTGCTTTTGCATACTTTGTGATATTGTCCACGTTCTTGGAATGGATGTGAGCCGAATGTCTGTTGCCATGCTCCAGCCAAACTGCTTTTTCCACCGCATCGTCGAAATCTTTCGCCCTTACCATACCGAGAATCGGCATCATCAGTTCCTCGGAAATCAGCGGATGTTCTTTCTCTCCCTCAAATACGATACATCTGATATTGTCCGGCACCTCTACCCCAATCATGGCAAGCAGCGCCTTTGCGCTTCTGCCCACGCATTTCCGGTTCAGTCCCTTCGGCGTCAGCACTACGCCGGTCAGCTTATCCTGCTCTTCTTTGCCGATCCGGTAACAGCCCTGCTCGCTGACCATGTAATGCATCAGTTCGTCCGCCACGCTGTCCACCGCTACGATTTCCTTCTCCGCAATACAAGGCAGATTGTTGTCAAAGGTACATCCGTTTACGATATCTTCCGCCGCTTTCCTTATGTCCGCCGTTTCGTCCACCAGAGCCGGCGGATTTCCTGCCCCTGCCCCGATGCCTCTTTTGCCGGAAGAAAGGACTGCCGTTACCACGCCCGGCCCGCCGGTTGCTACCAGCAGCGAAATATCTTTATGTTTCATCATAATATTGCTTGTTTCTAATGTTGGCTTTTCTACCGTGCAGGCAATCACTTCCGGCCCGCCGGCTTCCACGGAAGCCTCATTTACCATATTGATGGCAAATATGGAAGTCATAATGGCTGCCGGGTGGGGATTGAACACAACCGTGTTGCCGCCTGCCAGCATGCCGATAGTATTGCACAAGATCGTCTCGGAAGGGTTCGTGCAGGGTGTAATCGCCCCGATTACACCGAAAGGCCCCATTTCCACCAACGTCAGCCCTCTGTCTCCCGACCATGCGGTAGTGGTGATGTCCTCCGTGCCGGGCGTCCTCTCCGCCACTAAATGGTGTTTCAGTATCTTATGCCCTACATTGCCCATGCCTGTTTCCTGCACACCCATGCGGGCAATGACTTCTGCGTTTTCCTTTGTTTTTCTCCTGATGATGGAGATAATCTTTTCCCTCTGGTCCATGGACATAGCCTGCACTTTTTTCTGTGCCTGCTTTGCGGCTCCAATCGCGGCATTCATATCCTTGAATACGCCTCTGCTCCCTACCGGGTCGGCATCAATCTGAAGCCTTGCAACTACTTCTTTTACTACATCCTGCACCAACTGCTCATTTACTGCCACATTCTCATCCCTTTCTTTTCATGATTTGACTTACCGGGATTGTTCTGCTTTTCATCTATGTAATATCGGGAACCGTTTTTATTCCTCTGCCCGCAATACTCCGCACTCACATTTCCAATGCAAATATTCCGGCAGGTTTTCTTACAGCGCATATCGGAAATCATCGGCACAGCCATACGGCTCATCCGAATGCCTGCTTAACGGAAAATCTCCCTCCCGTAAGCGGCCAATGCCGTATCCTGCTCCAAAGTGCCTCCGCTCACGCCCAATGCGCCCACTATTTTCCCGTTCCGTTCCAGAACTTCTCCTCCGCCGAAAATCACTATCCTGCCTTGGTTCGTATTCTGTATGCCATACAGCGGCTGTCCCGGCATACTCAGCCTGCCCAGTTCCGCCGTGGACATTTTCAGCCCGGCGGACGTATATGCCTTGTTCAGCGCAATGTCGAAGCTGGCAATATAAGCATCGTCCATGCAGTGGATTAGCACAGGCCTGGCCGCCTTGTCCGCTATCGCTATGACCACCGGAAGCCCCATTTCTTCCGCTTTCCGTTCCACCTGCCCCGCAAGTTCCTTGGCCTCTTCCAACGTCAGCCCGGCTTCCGCCGCCGCTTCCTCTGCCTGTCCTGCCGCCTGTTTTATTGTCTGTTCCACAATCTGACGGATTATCTGTTCCTCCATGGCATCACCCATGCCTTTCCGCAGCACGCTTCTTCATTCCTTATAAACCAAGCTGCTCCATGACTTTCTTTGTGATGGAAGCAACCAGATCCGCATCCGCATTCCCTGCTCCCCCGTTGCCTGTCCCACAGGAACCGCTGCAGCTATGGCAGCTGGGCTTGCCTGCTTTCTTGTTCGGGCACAGATCCGCAGGATGCTTCCCGGTCATGCCGAACTGTCTTCTGATTTCGTACAGTCTTTCCACCTGTGCCGGTGAGAGTTCCTTGGGCCCGCCCAACACTTTGGACTGGTATAACAGACGTGCATAAAACTCTACGGATTCCATCTTATGATATGCGCTCAGGAGAGAATCGGAATATGCCAATGCCCCATGATTTTCCAGCAATACCGCATCATAATACTGCAGATATTTGGAAACCGCATCCGGAATTTCTTCCGTGGAAGGCGTGCCGTACTCCGCAATCGGCACACAGCCTAAAGCAATTACTGCTTCCGGCATAATCGGCTGAGTCAAAGGAATGCCTGCAATGGCAAAGCTGGTGGCATATAAAGGATGAGCATGTACAACGGAACGTACATCCGGCCTTTCCTTATACACCCTCATATGCATTTTGATTTCGGAAGACGGACGGAATCCTTTGTTGGCCTGGATTACTTTTCCTTCCGCATCCACTTTGCAGATGTATTCCGGGGTCATGAAGCCCTTGCTCACCCCCGTGGGCGTGCATAAAAATTCGTTGTCGTTTAACTTAACCGAAAAATTACCGTCGTTGGAAGCCACCATGCCACGGTTATAAACTCTTTTTCCGATTTCGCACATCTCTTTTTTGATTTCATACTCATTCTGCATATTATCCTTTTCCTCCTTGCTTTTATATGTATGATATTGGTTTCTTGTTGGTTATGTGCTTATAATACCACATAAAATAACATCAGTCAATTTGTTTTTATGTGGTTTTTATATTTTTTTGTCTTTTTAATTACAGTCCGCCCCCAATCAGAGTTCCCTGCCGCAGGCAGCGGGGCATCCATCTCCAAACGCTGCCTACAGCGGGGTATTGCTCCTCGCGGCATTCGCCAGATATCCGCATAAATGCGGCCGCTTGGCTCGTTGCCCGCGGTAATCAAATACCTCGCGGCATTCGTCAAATGTCCGTGCAGGCACGGCTGCTTGGCTCGTTGCCCGTAGGCATAAATAAAGCTGCTGCCCGCTCACGGAATCCTGTCTTTGCTTCGAACCTTCAAAAACACCGCCGCTCTGACACTCTGTTTCAATGCCTTAGAGCGTGTTTGCGGTATGACAAAAACATGTCCGAATCAAAGATAAAATTTCGGAAGCGGGCAGCAGCACGAAATTGATTTCCTTACGGGAAACAGCTTCACTTACTGACATTGATTCAGTTCCCACTCCAATTGGCCGATATATGCTTTATACTTTATAAACCAATCCGGCTCGGCGCACTTTAATCCGTTGTATCTGTTATAAATAGTGCGGCACAGCCAATTTATTTTCTTCCGGTCGTTTTCCCTGCTTTCAAAAATCAGCATACGGAATAAATGCACAACACTGTAAAACCTGGTCTTTTGCCAGAAATCCTGCGGAATTTTTCCATTGAAATACAGAAAGATGACAGCAAGCCAGAATATATCCTCTTCCCAGCCGTGAAAGCTTACCGCATAAACAAACTCCCTGTAACAGTCCGTTATCATAATATTTTCATAATCTATCAAAGTCGGCTGCCCGTCCTGCGCCCAAACCACATTATGCAGATGCAGGTCCATATGTACGAAGCTGCAGTCATATACAAGCCCTGCGGAACTGCCATCCCGAAGAAAATCCATGAACTCTTTTTTAAAAGGAAATTCCATTCCAATATCGGATATTGTACGAAAATACAGACTTATTTCATCTTCCATGGATGTGCAGGGCGTCCCGCAGGTTACATCTATATCATGCAGTCTGTGCAGAGCCTCTGCCAATTTCCGGGCAAAAGGATAAATTTCGGATCTGTCTTTCATACTGTTTACATCCAATTCCGAGCCATGCGCCCAATTGGCCGCCAGACAGTAATCCCCTGTCCCGGAAAGCCTAAAACCGCACAGCGGCCTGGAAAAAGGCGCCCCTTTTTTATACAAATAATCAATGCATTCATATGTTCTGGCATAGCAGTTCCGGGGAGTAATTCTCAGGATAAATCGGGGAGCGCCGTCTTTTGACAGGATAATTTTATCCGAAACGCCCCCTCCTTTTTCCAATATTTCAAACGAAAAACAGCTGATATCTATATATTTCTCCATACTCCGGAATATCTCTTTCGGTATACCTGACATTGCAATACCATCCCTTCTACATTTGGGCAGCACAGCCGGCATCCTCATTCTCTTTTTCCATATCCCACATCTTTTTTATCAATATGGGGATTGCCTGCCGGTATACCTGTGTCATTTTCTGATAGTGCAGAACATAGCTTTCCTCCAGTCTGCCCATATCTGCCCATGTAATTCCCGGGTCGTCACAAGAATCCCATTTTATCATTTGCACCGTAACATACTCAAAATTCCTCACAATGCTGTAGTCACCGTCGGAGAAATCCACTACCGAGATTTGCTGGTATATGAAGGAACCTATGCTCTCGGCATTGTCAGCCGGCCAATCCTTATATTTCTTAATTTTCCGTTCATATTCGGAATTGTCTTCCGTTTCCTGAAAATAGAGCAGTTCTTCCCATTCCTTGGCGCTTAACACAGCAATTTCCGCCTTGTTTTTTTCTTTGTTTAATTTATATGGAAAAATTACCTTGGCTTTATGCAAAATACCGTTATCATGTATCTCTCTGCAACTGCCGCCGCCCATGCTTCTCTGCCCCAGCAAATTGCACCTAATTAACTTAGCGTCCTCTTCCGTGCCTCCTTTCCGCCTGCCTTTTTCCTCCGCTTTTCTCCGGGCGGATTTATCTTCCAGCAATTCGCTTTCCACCAACAGCCTGTTTAAAATGCCTATCAGCAGCTGCAGATGAATCTGTCCGAATTTCGTATCACTATATTTATTGCCGTTTATGTTTATGTGTGAAAAAACATTTCCATAAAAATCCGTGATGGAAGCTGCTTTTATATTTGCATTTCTTGCAATATCCGCTCTTTTTGCAGAGGCACGGTCCGAAACGCCGCCGGCATCCGCCGCATTTTTTGACTCCCTTGCTTTAACGTCCCGATAGTGCACTTCAATCATATTCTTTAGCTTTTTCAGATCGTCTTCCAAGCAGAACTTTATATTCTTAAAAGCCACAGGCATACTTATTTCCATAGACTTAAATAACTGATCGTCATAAGAATCTATTCCGCCGTCTTCGCTCATATGCGTAAAAAGAACTACGTTTTCACGGTACTTCATATCCCTTTCGCAGGCCAGCAGTTCCGTTCCCTTATTCTGAATCGCATAGCCGTTAAAACGTTTCGTAGAATAATAGCATATTCCGTCATAGTGGTTTTGCTTTAAAACCTGAGCTAGCATCTGAGGTATTACATACGCTTCTTTAAACGCATAGTCTTCCAATTCTTCCCTCTTCTGGAAACTGCATATTTCCGATAAAATGTTCCTGAAAAAATGCCGTTTATTGAAGGTGGGCATTGCGGCGTTTTTCAAGTCCTGCATAATGTAGCACCTTAAGTCAAATATCTTCTTTTTGTCCTTACTGCTGATCAGCTCAAACGATGATATCTTAAGCTTTTTCATCATTTCTTCATTATTAAGATTGACCCCTAACTCTTCCGCCACATCGGCTATGGAATTACCCAAATAAAGAAGCGGCTGTCCCGTCAGGCTGAATCTTTCGTTCCTGAGATTATGCCTCTTATTAAAAGGCACATGGAACATTTCCAGCTTACTCAATATATCATCTGTAATCCTTCCCCGAAAGAAAACCCTGTTCTCCACATCTTTCAGCAAGAATTCGTTCTCCGTTTCCGGACAATCGGCAATAAGTCCATATTTCTTCATCAGAGAATCGAATGCCTCAAGCGCCAGTGTGGTTTTTGAATCAATCCAATAAAGATAGCACATGCGGATTCCGTTAAAAAAATAATCTATTTCCTTTTCCTCTATTTTTCTGATTACATTATAAAAATTAAGGCATGAATTCTTATGATTGCAAAACTCATTATGGCAGAAATTCTCGTCCCTTTTATCCGCTTCCTTATCATTATCCGCCCCGTCCAGACAGTAATTCAATTCCACTTTAAACAGCCGCCTATAAGAATCCAGTTCGCATTCAAAGGTCTCATCCCGGTTTTGCACCATATCAATTAAGCTTTTCTGCTTTTCATCGGACAAAAAATTTATCAGGCAGTTCATTCCAAAATTCTCCTTTGCACAAATTATCAAACGGTTCCTGTCAGGATTTATCCGAACTTTATTCCACAGATTTTACGGAAATATTCGCAGGAACCGATTAATTCATCATAGGTCCCATGTGCCGCCAGCCGCCCGCTGTCCATCACAAGTATTTCGTCATATTCCCGAATCAGTTTTCCCGAAAAATTATGAGATATGAAAATAACGGTCTTTTCCTGCAGGCTGAGAGCCAGCTTCTCAATCTCATATGCGGTCTCTATATCCAGCGTTGATACTACTTCATCGAAAATCAATACCGGCACAACCCCGATTAAGCTGCGCGCAATTTCAATTTTACGGCTCTCCCCGCTGGATATATTCCGTCCTCCGTCTGCAATCTCTCGTTCCGGATCCAGATTCAAATGTGCATCTGCAATGGCTTTCTCAAATGCTTCGGACGGAAATTGCCTGAATAAGCAAATATTGTCCCTCACTGTTCCGGAAAATAAAGCCACATTTTCGCTTAGATAAGATACCGTTCTGCTTATTTCATCATTCTTCATTCCGGCAGCATCCTGCTTATTAATGAAAATCGAACCCTGACAGTTTTTGTACCATTTTTTCAGTACCCTGAATAACGATGTCTTCCCTGCGCCGTTCAGCCCTACTATCAAATATTTTTTCCCGCTCTTAAATTCATAAGAAAAGTGACGGATAATAGCCTTTCCCCCTATATTCAGGCACAAATCATCAAAAACTATATCGCAGTCCCCTTTCCCCCGGCAGCCGGACCGTGAACAATCTCCCTCCTTAATGCCGCCGGTTTCTGTCACGGCCTCCAGCTTTCCGATAATCTCTTTCATGGAACGGATGGCATTTACATTGGCAATTATTTCCTGCAGCGGCATGGCTAAATCACTGGCAAAAGATTGTGACGCTATCACCGTCCCGATTAAGATTTCCCCGTCAATCACCATCATCAATCCCAGCCCCACACCGACAAACTGCATAAACCATGACAGCAATGACCCTACACCGTCAGCCAAGGTTAGAACATACTCCGACTCAAACTTGACATCTTCCACATTTTGATTTTCTTCACTGAATTTCCGTATTATTTCCCGTTCCGCCGAATAATTCTTTATCGTTGAATATGCCGTAAAATATTCCGTTATGCTTTGTGTGAACTTTGATATCATATCGGAATACCGTAAACTTTTTTTATTCAGTTCCTTGGAAAAAATAACCGGCTGCAGCATAGCGATGCTTCCTGTCACTAAAATTGCCGCGGCCAGCTTTCTGTTCATCGCAATAAATGACGCTCCCAAAATCACGATTGCAAACACTCCGGAAAGCAGGCTTATCACCTGATTAAAAAATCTCTGCTCCAGCACATTGATATCATTTGTAAAAAGGGAGAGATAGCCGCCGAAGGAAGCCTTGCTTAAGATATCTTCCACATCTGCCCGGAACATCTTTTCAAACATCCGGCTTTTTACGTCCCGCTTTACATTGCATATATACTTGGCTTTTATCATTCCTCCGGTAAAATTCACCAATCTTTTTAAAAGCCAGAATAAAAAACCTCCCGTCAGCAGCCGCATCACGGAAACCTTATCCGCCCCGGGAACGGCGGAGTCAAAAAGTCTCTGCAGCCAGAAATTAAGGACGGAATTAATGGACGGTTCTGCCGCCATCAGCACTATCAGGAAAAATATATGCCGCTTATACTTCAAAAGCAATTTTCTCATCCGTCATTACCCGCTGCCCGCCCGTTCACTCTCTGAAGTTCCCATACCTCTGCCGTATCCGTCTCTACCAAAATCATCACATCCTCCGACAGCGGATGCACTTCCATTGTTTTTCCCAGCTGCCCGGCATGAAAACATTTCCCGCCAACCCATGAATACGGAGATGTGGCATAAGGAACGTCACTGCCGGCACGATAGTCCGCCAATTCCGAATTGCCGAATTCAAGCACCTCATCTATTTTTTCCGCTGCATTCCGATATACCACTTCCCACTTCCCCACGATAAAGGAGCGCTCCACCTTCACAGCTTTTCTTTCTTCATCTGGATACCGAATAAGCCGAATATGGCTTTCAGGATTTTCATATAAACAAATATAATTTTCAGACTTTAAATCAATGACATATTGACGTGAAATATCCGGAAGCCGCAGTGTCAGTTCTTTTCCGGAATGAACCTCATACTTACTGGACGCATACGGCTCCGAACTGCCCTCTCTATAGGCATAGGCCATTTCTGCCTCAAAAACCATGAACTCATCCTCTGCCAGTGCGGCCTTTCCGTTTTCCACCGATGCCGCCACTTCCCATGTCCCGGACAGATTGACAGCATCCGCTTCCGCGCTTCCCTTCCCCGACAATGCAAAAAACAGCATGGCAAAAATTGCTGCGGCAATAAACACTATACTGACAGAAAAAGCAATTCTCTTTCTCATCCCCTCATTCCCCTCTTCACATATTTACATTACTAAAATCAATAAACAAAGCAATATATAAGCTATTATGCCTGTCAAAAGAATAATATAATAGCCAAATAAAATTTTCTTTAAAAACTGCATCGTTGTAAGGCTCCTATATACAAACAGTCGGCAATGCAATCTGTCAGAACTATATTACCATATATGACAAAAACTGACAACAGAAATTATGCACGGCGCACGGAAATCAATTGGGGGTTTTATGGCTGCGCAGCTGCCGGACCCGGGAGCCTATGGACAGCCGATGCCCTGCGGCAGGAAAGCCGGCCTGCGCACAGAAGCATTGATTTTTCGGACACGCTTCCGCTCTGCGGCAAACGCAGCGGTACTAAGCCGCCAAAGAACAGCGGCTAAGTACGGTTCCCATCCCCCTTCATCCGACAGCCATAAGCAAAATCGGCACCGTAAACACGCAGAGCACGGTAGTCAGAATAATGGCCGCACTGCATGTGCTCCCGTCAATCCCTTTCTGGTTCCCCAGAATCAGCGGCATATTGCCAATGGGCATCCCGAACATAATCATGCAGACCGGAAGCAGCGCCCTGTCGTCCGTCACCAGCCGCAGAACCGGCAGCATAAGCAGCGGCAGCGCCAACAGCTTAATGACGGCAAATACATACAGCCTCCCCTGCCCGAAAATTTTCCTCCAGTCGGAACGGGCCAGCGTAAATCCCACGGCCACCAATGCCATAGGGGAAGCTACGTTTCCCATATAAGTAATTGCCGTTTTAATAAAATCAGGAATCTGTATTCCGAAAATAATGACAGCCAACGCCGCCAGACTGCATACCGTACCCGTATTTATCATTCCCTTTAAGGAAGAAAGGGAAAATTTCCCCTCCATCAGCGCAATTCCATAAGTATAGAACACAATCGTATATACCAGCATGAATTCCGTCACATAAACTACATACTCCGCCCCCAAGATGCTCGTCACTACCGGTATGCCGATAAATCCCAAATTGGAAAAAACAAACATCAGCTGAAATATTTTTCTCTGCCTGCTGTCTTTGTCAAACAGAGGTGAAAGAACCATTCCCGCTAAAATGAAAAACAGAAACATCCCGGCCGCAATCAGCCCCACAGTCCCCATGGTATCCAGCGGAACCGTCCCCACCGCATTCGCCGCGCCGGAAAAGACCAGCAAAGGATTGAATACATTGACAATCATTTTAGACATCTGCCGATTGGTATGCTCATCCATCATTCCTGTTTTTGTTACCAGATAGCCGGTGCCAATCATAAGAAGAAGTGCCAGCATCTGGAAAAACACCGTAAATATCGCCATCTTTATTTCCTCTCCATTCCATATTTCCTTGAATCCCCGGCATCTCTGCCCCCGGTTCCTGCGCTTCCCCGGTCTGCGTCCGGTACATCCGTGCATACCGCCCGTTCTGCGCCATCAGTTCCTCATGGCTTCCCTGCTCCGCGATTTCCCCGTTTTCGATAAAAATAATACAATCGGAATCCCGGATAGTGGACAGACGGTGGGCAATAATGAACGAAGTCCTGTCCTTGCATATCTCCAGCATGGCCCGGCGGATTTTCTGCTCGGTGACCGTATCCACGGAACTGGTAGCCTCATCCAGAATCAGGATAGGGGCATCGGCAAGCACTGCCCTTGCAATGGTAATCAGCTGCCGCTCCCCTTGAGACAGTTCCAGTCCGCCCTGCTCCAAAACCGTCCCGTATCCCTCCGCCAGCCTCTCGATAAAGCCGTCTGCTCCCGCCGTTTCCGCCGCCCTCCGGATTTGCTCCATATCGGCCTGCGGATGCCCATAACATATATTGTCCCTGACCGACTGCGCAAACAGAGCCGTATCCTGCAAAACCACGCCAAAAGCCGCCCGCAGATCCTGCATACGGTAATTGCGCAGATCCTGCCCGTCCAGCAATATGCTGCCCTCCGTCACGTCATAAAACCGTGTCAGCAAATGAATCAGCGTCGTTTTCCCGGAACCGGTAGGCCCCACTATGGCCACCTGCGTGCCTGCGGGAATTTTCATGGAGATATTCTTCAGCACCGGCCGTTCCGGAGCATAGCCGAAACTCACTTTGCAAAATTCAATATCCCCGCGGGGATGAGACAGTCTCAAAGCCCCCTCCCTGTCCGGCGGCTCCGGCGGTTCGTCCATAATCTCAAATACACGTTCCGCGCCTGCCACAGCCGTCTGAAAATTATTATAAATATTGGCAATTTCCACAAAAGGCCTTGTAAACTGACGGACATACAGCAGAAAACTGGTAATCAGGCCGATATCGGAAATCATTCCGTTCACAAACAGCACCCCGCTGAATACGGCAATGGCCACATAACAAAGATTGTTGATGACATTCATCAGCGGCATAAGATATCCGGACCAAATCAGCGCACGGATGGAAGTGCGGCACAATGCACTGTTTTTTTCCTCAAATTCCTGCTCCATCTCCTCTTCCCGGCAAAAAGCCTTTATCATGGCCAGCCCGGAAATGCTCTCTTCCACCTGCCCGTTCAGTGCCCCGAGGCTTTTCTGCTGTTGTGCGAAAAGCTTCCTCGTATGCTTCGTCACGGTCTTGGTGAGGATATAGATAGCCAGAACCCCCAACAGAGATACCAGCGTAAGAAGCGGGCTTAAAGCCAACATCATCATAAAGATTCCCGCCACGGTAAACCCATAAGTCAGAAGCAGCGTCATGGAATTGGAAATCGTAGTACTGATATTATCCACGTCATTGGTCAGCCGGCTCATCAGCTCCCCATGCCGCTTCCGGTCAAAAAAGGAAAGGGGCAGCATCTTCATCCGGTCAAACAGCGTTTTCCTTATATAATGAATCATACGCTGGCCGATGGCCGCCATAAAAAATGCCTGCAGAAACTTAACCAGCCAGTCACAGAAATAAATGCCTGCCAACAGCAGCAATATCCATGCCACGCCGTCCCCGCCGCTGATAGCCGTCACGGCCCTCCCTGTCATGTACGGAGACAGGACAGAGGCGCCGGAGGCAAAGGCGGACAGCAGCAATATCCATCCTAAACCTTTCCTTTTCCCCTTCGTCAGCTGCCAAAGCCGGCGCAGCGTCCCTTTCATATTCTTCGGCTTCACCACCACGCTTCCTCTTCCCGGCCGGGAAATTCCGTTTAAGTTAGGCGGCGGCACGGCACCGTTTTTATCAGCCATTTTCCCCACCTCCAATCTGTGATTCATAGATTTCCCGGTAAGTCCGGCAAACCGCCAGCAATTCCTTATGGCTTCCGAAGCCCCGCACCCGGCCATTGTCCAGGCAGAGAATACGGTCCGTGCGCATAACGGCGGATATCCGCTGGCTGATCAAAAGCACCGTGGCATCGCCCGCCGTCTGCCGCAGTCTCTTCAGTACCTCGGATTCCGTCCGGGCATCCAAGGCACTGGTACAGTCGTCCAATATTAAAATACGCGGTTTCCGCAGCAAGGCCCTGGCAAGGGCAAGCCGCTGCTTCTGCCCTCCGGAAAGATTCACTCCGCCCTGCCCAAGCAGAGTATCATACCCGTCGGCCGTCTGTCTGATAAAATCATGGGCGCAGGCGGCTTTGGCCGCGGCAATCGCTTCCTCCTCCCCGGCCTGTGCGCACCCCCAGCGCAGATTGTCCATGATTGTTCCCGAAAAAAGCAAAGCCTTCTGCGGAGCCACCGCAATGGCAGACCGCAGCAGCTTTGTGTCGATTTTCGTCACGTCACATCCGTCCACCCATATTTTTCCTTCCGTGGCATCGTAAAAACGCGGAATCAGGTTTACAAAGGATGTCTTTCCCGAACCGGTAGGCCCTATAATGCCCACGGTTTCCCCCGGGCAGATATGAATGTCAATATCCCGAAGCGATGCTTTTCCTGCGCCCGCATAAGAAAAAGATACATGTTCAAACCGGATATCCCCTCTGATTTCCGGTGTCAGCGGTTCCGCCGGCACGGACTGCGCCGGTTTTTCCTCCAGCACTTCCCTGATACGCCCGGAAGATGCCGCCGCCCTGACCGCAGTATTCAATGTGTTGGATATCATAGTGACCGCAAACAGCACCTGCGTCATATAATTGACGGAAGCCATCAGTCTTCCTATTTCCGAACTTTGCTGATTTCTTGAAATCCAAAGCAGCAGCACAATGCCCATATTCACTGTCAGGTTGACCAACGGAGAGAACACGGCCATGGCACGCAACGCCAAAGTATTGGCAGCGGCCAGCCCCAAGGAAGCCTCTTCAAATTTCCCCGTTTCCTCCTCTTCCGCATGGAAAGCCTTCACTACCCGGACGGAAGAGAGAAATTCCCTGGACACCCCATTCAGCCTATCCAGCCTTTGCTGCACCATGCCGAACCTGGGATATCCGATTCTCATATTCCCCATGACCAATAACGCTACCGTCAACAGGATAACCGCCATCACAGGTGCCTGCCTGGGTGTCTGAATCATAATCAGGACTATCGCTCCGATGCAGGTAATCGGTGCCTTCACCATCATGCGCATCATACTGTTTATGAAGTCCTGTATCTGTGCCACATCATTTGTCATGCGGGTAATGATGGATGCCGGCTGCAGGCGGTCAATATTTTCCAAGGAAAGCCTCTGCACATTCCGATACATATCCTGCCTCAGTTCCCTGCCTATTGTCTGGGACGTGCGGCTGGCAAAACGATTCCTCATAACGGCGGAAAACGCTCCGGCCGCGGCTATCCCCAGCATTGCCGCACCGTAGGCCAGAATCTGCCCTATTCCGGCGTTCCTGATACCCCTGTCCACAATATAGGACATAAAAGTGGGCTGCAGCAAATCGGCCATAGCTTCCATAGTGAGAAAAAAGGTGGACAGCATGAAAATGCCAAAATGCCTCCGTATATATTTTGCAATCAGTCCCATATCCCATCTGCCTTTCCATTATTATTTAAAAACTGTCAAAAAATACCTCTTAACAGCTCCTTACACAATCTCCGTCCGGAAGAAACTTCATCACAGACAGTATAAATCCTGCATGACGGAATGCGCAAGCGTTTTATTCGGAAGAAGCCGAACAGGACAAATATCGGAAAAAAAACCAAAATTGATTTCCGTGAAAAAGCAAAATTTCATTTTTCGTTTTGGGCGGACTATGTTATACTTAAAATAAAACCGACATGTTTGCTGTAGGAAGAAAGGGGCAGGAATATAAAATGCAAAGCAAAACACCACAGGAAATTACGGATTCTGAAAACATTTGTCAAAGGAAAGACCTCGCAGCCGCACAGGCATCCCCTCCTGACCCGCTGCCTGCCGGATTCAAGAGCTTTATGCAGCGGGAGCAGCAGGAAAAAATTGACAGATATCATATCCTGAACAAAATTGCCGTCAAGGGAGGAATTCTTTTTACCGGCTCTTCTCTGATGGAACAATTCCCTATCCTGGAACTGATGATGAATGCAGGAATACATAAAATCGCTTATAACCGTGCCGTAGGGGGCTTCACCACAGATGATATGCTCCGGAATATGGATGCACAGATTTTCGGCACGGAACCGTCCCGGATTTTTATCAACATCGGCACCAATGACATTGCCAATGCCGCCGTCACTTTCCGGCAGGCACTGAACCACACCCTTCAAAACTATGCCGAAATCCTCCGTCAAATCAAGGAACGGCTGCCGGAAACGGATGTTTACCTAATGGCATATTATCCGGTAAACGACACGGACAAAGTACCGGACGAGGTATGGGCAAAAAATATGTTTGTCAACCGGAACAACCAAAATATCCCGATTGCCAACACCGCAGTCGAAAAACTTGCCGCAGAGTTCGGCTATCACTACATAAACGCCAACGCAGGGCTGACCGACGAACGGGGCATGCTGAAGAAAGAATTCACCGTAGAAGGCATCCATATGTATGCCAACGGATATCAGGTCGTGTTTGAAAACCTAAAAAAATATCTTTTGATTGAGGCCTAGTGCCTTGTAAAGTTTAAAAGTTTATCAAAATCTTTTTCCGGGTGTTTCAGTATAAACACCCGGAGAACAATTATTCCTCAAATAAGGGGGTTGGATATAGCCGTTTGAGTTTTACCCTTGCCTCTTTTGTAGTAAACTGCCAGCTTACACCTTTCTGGCGCAGATTACGGTCCCTTTCCCACTCAGAGAGCATTTCATTGAGTTCCTGGATTTTGGGAACACGTCGGTTTCCCAGGCACTGCATGGATAAAGAACTCAGTTCGGTTTCTGCTATGTTTAACCAGCTTCCGTGTTTTGGGGTGTAATGGAATTCAAACTTCTGCATCAGTTCCAGGGCTGTTTCCGGCGGA
>CAJTVK010000077.1:0-4722 GCA_910579645.1 uncultured Lachnospiraceae bacterium
GCGTTTGCCGCAGAGCGAAAGCGTGTCCGAAAAATATATGGTTCTGTATGCAGGCCGGGTGCTTCGCCGCAGGGCATTGTCCGGCCTTGGGGTTCCGGCCTTGAGCCGCTGCGCAGGGACACAGGGAAAAATGGATTTCCGTATCCCCTCCCCTCTCATATCCCCAGCACTTTGGTTGCAATGGCAAAATAAATAATCAGGGAGATGGCATCCACAATCGTAGTGATGAACGGGCTTGCCATGACTGCCGGGTCAAAGCCCAACCGCTTGGCCAGGATGGGCAGGGAGCATCCTACCATTTTGGCTATGGACACTGCCGCAGTCAATGTCAGGCATACTACCAAGGCCACGTTCATGCCTACTTTATCAAACAGCATCAGCTTGGCAAAATAAGCGGCCGAAAGCGTGATTCCGCAGATTACCGCCACCCGCAGCTCTTTCCACAAAATCCGGGGGACATCCGTATAGCCGATTTCATTTAACGACAGCCCGCGGATAATGGTGACGCTGGCCTGTCCGCCTGCATTTCCCCCGGTGTCCATCAACATGGGGATGAAAGCCGTCAGGATGGGGAATATGCCCAGGGCATCCTCAAAGGATGTGATGATTTTCCCGGTAAAAGTGGCGGATATCATCAGCAGCAGCAGCCAAGGGATTCTTTTTTTCCATGTCTCGAATACCCCCGTCTTCATATAGGGCTTGTCGCTTGGCACAATGGCGGCCATTTTCTCGATGTCTTCCGTAGCCTCTTCCTGCAGAATATCCACTACGTCGTCCACCGTGACAATACCTACCAGCCGTCCCTCGTTGTCTGCCACCGGCATGGAGGTGAAGTCATATTTCTGGAACTGCCTTGCCACTTCCTCCTGATCCATCATGGTATTGAGGAAAATCACGTTTTCATGCATGATATCCCCGATTATGGCATCCGACGGGCTGATCAGCAGATAACGCAGCGCGACGGTCCCTACCAGAATGCGTTTGGCGTCCAATACATAACAGATATTGATTGTCTCACTGTCCACTCCGATCTGGCGGATTCTCTGAATGGCATCTTCCACCGTCATATTTTCCTTCAGGTCCACATACTCCACTGTCATGATGCTTCCGGCGGAATCTTCCGGATACCGCAGAAGATGATTAATATCTCGTCTGGTTTCCGGGCTGGCATTTGCCAAAAGCTTCTTTACGATATTGGCCGGCATTTCTTCCAGAAAGTCGGCCGCATCGTCCGCCATCAGGTTATTGATGATATTCGCCGCGTCCCGGTCGGACAGCGACGTTATGATCAGCTGCTGGTTTTCCACTTCCAGATAGGAAAATACGTCCGCCGCCATGCCTTTGGGCAGGATACGGAAGATTTTCAGCCGCTCTTCTTCCTCTTCCAGTTCTTCCATGACCGCCGCTATATCCGCAATGTTCATGTCCGCCAGCCGCTGCCGCAGTCTGGTGTACTGCCTGTCCGCCAGTAATTCATTGATGATTTCCAAATCTTTTATTTTTTCCATGGCAATATCCCTCCGTCCATGTCATTCCGTTAAGCCGCTGCCTTTTCCGGAGAGGTATCTCCGTAAATCTGCCCGGAATTCTTACTGCCCCACCCCGTCAGAGGGCAAAGCCAAACTCTGATTCCCGGCCGGACGGAGCGCTGCCCTTAGGCTTCGAAATAACGGCTGCCCGTCTCTTCGATTTCTGCCCTGCCTGCGGTGGCCTCTGTCAGTTTCCTGCAAAAATTTTCCGTCTCCCCAAAAGGAACCCACAGCTTCAGCCTCACCGTATCCGTATATTCCGTCTCCGCCGCTTCCAGTCCCATCTGTGACAAAATATATTGGATTTTCCCTATGCCGTTATAATCTGTCCCGACCCGGTATTCCGTGCCGTACTGCATCGTAGCCACCAAGGAAGCTTCCAGCCCTGCCTGCAGGGCCTGCGTATATGCCCGTACCAGCCCGCCCGTTCCGAGGAGCGTACCGCCGAAATAACGGGTCACTACCGCCGCCGCATTCCGCACACCGGAAGCAAGCAGCGTCTCCAGCATAGGTTTCCCTGCCGTGCCGGCCGGCTCCCCGTCGTCGCTGCAGCGTGTCAGTTCACCCCGCTCCCCTATCACGAACGCGGAACAGTTGTGCCTGGCATCCCAATATTTTTTCTTTACCGATTCTATAAAAGCCGCGGCTTCTTCTTCCGACGCGGCGGGGGACAATGTGGCGATAAAACGGGATTTCTTTTCCACAATCTCCCCGCAGCCTCCCTGCTTTAAAATTTTATAAGGCAAAAATGTCTGCGACATTTCTTTCCGTAGCATCTCTTTCCGTTCCATAGTCTGACCTTACCATTCTTCCTTCCGGATAAATGTCCGGAAAAACAGCCGATTCCATTCCGGACACTTAACATTTTATCATAAAGCGGAATAAAAAGGGAGCCAAATGTAAATAATTTCTTAATATAACGTAAGATTTTCATGAAAAAACTTTTTTTTCCTGCCATACTTTGTTATAATCGTAATGTTAGTTGTGCTTATTATGCACACTGCAAGGAGGACAATTCATGAACTACGGAAAAAAGGGTGTCTACAATAAACAAAAGGCACTCCATGCTAAATCTGCGAAGTGGGGAAAGAAATTGGCACTTACCTTTTTCAATGTCATGCTGGCCGGCATCGTGGCGGCCTGCGTTTTGGGAGCCAGCGTTGGTTTCGGCGTATTCCGCGGCATTATTGACACTGCGCCGGAAATCGGCAACATCAATGTACAGCCCACTGGTTTTTCCACTTTTGTGTACGATATTGACGGAAACCAGACGGCAAAGCTGATTGCTGAAAATTCTAACCGCATACCGGTTACTATGGATATGATACCAGAAAATCTGGCCCATGCGTTCGTAGCCATAGAGGACGAACGTTTTTACGAACATAACGGCATTGATATCAAAGGTATTATCAGGGCCGGGTTAAGGGGCATCACCACCGGACATTTCTCGGAAGGAGCCAGTACCATAACGCAGCAGTTACTGAAAAACAATGTATTCACCGATTGGACCAAGGAAGAGCGCGGACTCAACATGGATAAGATCGAACGTAAAATCCAAGAGCAGTATCTTGCCTTGGAACTGGAAAAAACTTCCACAAAAGAAGAAATTCTGCTGAATTACATGAATTCCATCAACCTGGGGCAGAACACGCTGGGCGTGCAGGCCGCCTCCCAACGTTATTTCAACAAATCGGTAAGCGAACTGACGCTTTCCGAATGTGCGGTCATTGCCAGCATTACCCAGAATCCCTCCCGTTTCAATCCCATTACCCATCCGGAAAACAATTCGGAACGGCGGGCTAAAGTGCTGAACAATATGCTGGACCAGGAATATATCACGCAGGCCGAATATGACGGCGCCATGGCAGACGATGTTTACTCCCGCATTCAGACTACCAATGAAAAAGTTGAGGAGACTTCCATCAATACATACTTTGTGGATGCCTTGACCGACGATGTGCTGGAAGACCTGATTGCGGCCGGTTATAACGAAACTCAGGCATATACTTTGCTCTATACCGGCGGGCTGAAAATTTATTCCACTCAGGATCCTTCCATTCAGGCTATCTGTGACGAAGTATTCAGCAACGAAGAAAACTACCCTGCCAATGTGAAGTGGTATCTGAATTATGAACTGACCATCCAGAAGAAAAACGGGGATATGGAAAACCACAGCACCGAAATGTTCCGCAGCTATTACCGGGAACAAGATCGGAATTTCGATCTTATATATACCTCCAAAGAAGCCGCCGACGAAGCCATTGAGAATTACAAGGCAGCCATGCTGGAAACAGGGGATACGGTATTCATGGAAAAGGCTACCCTGACGCCGCAGCCGCAGGTTTCCCTCGTCGTGGAGGACCAGAGCACCGGAGCCGTAGTGGCCATGGTAGGCGGACGGGGCGCAAAAGAAGGCAGCCGTACCCTGAACCGTGCCACCGACACCATGAGACAGCCCGGCTCTACCTTTAAGGTCATTGCCGCCTATGCGCCGGCTTTGGATAATGCAGGACTGACCCTTGCCACCGTACAGAACGATGCGCCGTTCACCTATGCAGGCGGAAGGCCTGTGCGGAACTGGTACGGGGAAGCCTACCGCGGGCTTTGCTCCCTCCGGCTGGGAATTCAGGATTCCCTGAATATCGTAGCCGTTAAGACACTGACGCAGATTACTCCCAGGCTGGGCTTCGATTATCTGCGTAACTTCGGCATCACTACCTTAGTGGAGTCCAAGGAAATCAACGGACAGATTTTCAGCGACATCCAACAGTCCCTCGCTCTCGGCGGCATCACCGACGGAGTGACAAACGAGGAACTGAACGGAGCCTATGCAACCATAGCGAACCACGGAGTCTATATTAAGCCTAAATTATATAATACCGTAGTGGACCATGACGGCAATATTATCCTCGACAATACACAGCCGGAAACAAGGCAGGTCATCAAGGAAACCACTGCTTTCCTGCTGACGGACGCCATGGTGGACGTTGTCACCAAAGGCACCGGCCGCTCCGTCAATTTCGGCGGCATGGCCATAGCGGGCAAGACGGGCACTACTTCCGACTACAATGACGTATGGTTTTCGGGCTTCACGCCCTATTATACAGCCACTACTTGGACCGGCTTCGACAATAACGTCAAACTGACCGGAGACGAAAAAAACCTGGCCAAAAAACTATGGCGGGCGGTTATG
>CAJTVK010000077.1:4750-21048 GCA_910579645.1 uncultured Lachnospiraceae bacterium
ATGAGCCGTTTACCGTTCCGGCCGGCATTGTCACTGCCACCGTGTGCTCCAAGTCAGGCAAGATTCCGATACCGGGCCTGTGCGACGGCACTCTCCACACGGAATACTTTGCCGACGGAGTGACTCCCACGGAAACCTGTGACGTCCATTATCAAGGCGCAATCTGCCAATATTGCGGCCTGCCGGCAACGGAATTCTGCCCGTTCAAGATAGACGGCGTGCTGGAACTGCTGCCCATCGAAGATGTATCGCTGCAGAGCGGTTCCTCCACCACTGCCCAGGTCACAAACCCGGACGGCACGGTCTCCACGGTCACCGTACCTGCCAGCCAAACCAATTCCTGCCCGCATACTGCTGAATTCATGTCCACGCCGGGCTGGGAAGCTGTCGTCGAGCAGCAGCGCAACGAAATCATTCAGCGTGACATCGCGGCGCAGCAGCAGGCGGCCATGGAAGCACAGGCCGCACAGCAGGCCGCGGAAGGTGCGCCTGCTCCTCCGCCGGAGACTCCTCCGGCCGAATAACGGCCATAGCGGCCATCTATGACATAACGGAAAAACACGGAAAGAAAAGCCCCGCTGCAAGCAGCGGGGCTTTAAGATAATTTCAGTTCTAACAGTTCCCAAGCTTCAGAACACCCAGATAAAGTGCGCCTTTAATGCCGGCTTCGTCCCCCAGCAGCGGCTCCACAATATAATTCTCCATATCCTCCAGAATTTCCTCTTTGGCAATATAGCCGTTCAGCAGTTCCTTTGTCTGTTTCCGCACCATGTCATACAATTTCTTCTGATGCATAATTCCGCCGCCCAAAATAATCTTTTCCGGGGAATAGACAAAAATATAATCGGCAATAGCCTGAGAAATGTAATAAGCTTCCATTTCCCATACTTCTTCCCTGTCCGCCAGTTCTACGGCCTTCTGCCCCCATCGTTCTTCCACTGCCGGCCCTGCCGCCAGCCCTTCCGCACAATTGCTGTGATACGGGCACCGCCCCTTATAAGTATCCTTGGGATGCCTGCTCAGCAGCACATGGCCGGCTTCCGGATGCATCAGCCCGTGAACCAATCTTTTATCAATATAGACACCCACGCCGATTCCCGTGCCCACCGTAATATAAATGGCATTGTCCAATCCCTTGGCCGCTCCCCAGACTGCTTCCCCTAACACTGCCCCGTTCACATCCGTGTCAAAGCCGATAGGCACCTGCAGTTCCTTACTCATCGTCCCTGCCATGTCGAAATTAATCCACGGAAGCTTTGCCGTCTGCCTGATAAAGCCATAGGTGGAAGATTTCCTGTTTAAATCCACCGGCCCAAAGCAGCCGATTCCCAATGCCTCAATACCCTTCCCCTTATAAAAATCAATCAGTTCCGGCATAGTATCCTGCGGTGTGCCGGTAGGGATTATTTTCTTTTCCGTAATGTTTCCCTGTTCGTCCCCGATTGCGCAGACCATTTTCGTACCGCCGGCTTCCAAGCCCCCTATTCTCATCCGTTTTCCTCCTGACAGGCTATATGCCTTTGATTTCCCTGATTTTCCCTTCCAGTGCCTCCACGCCGTTCTTCGCATTCGCTATTGCCGTGCATTGTTCCGCAAATTCATTGTTTTCCTCATCCTTAAACCGTTCATAATACATGCGCCCGATTTCCAGATAATTTTTCCTGATCACATCCTCACAGGCACTGATCTGATTCCTCAGTCCGGCAATTTCCGCGATATTCTTCGCCTTACCGGTTACTTCTTTTCCCTTCTCCGTAATGGTTTCTCCTACTTTTTCAAAAAAATCCATACTCCATACCTGCCTTTCTTCCTCGTCATTATCATATGCCGGCGACGCACTTTCTGCTTTCTTCTATATATGCTTCCGCATTGCGGCGGTTCGCCTCTATTTCCTGCCCGGTCACCTGACGCATGATTTTCCCCGGACAGCCGATTACCAAGGAACCGTCCGGCACCAGCATGCTCTGTGTGACCAATGCCCCTGCGCCGATAATACAGTTCCTTCCTATCTTAGCGCCGTTCAGCACAATTGCACCCATACCCACCAAGGAGTTGCTGCCTATGCTGCAGCCATGAATTACGGCACTGTGCCCCACCGTCACACGGCTGCCAATGGTGACGGGAAAGCCCCTATCCACATGCACCACTGCATTGTCCTGAATATTGCTCCCCTCCCCTATCACAATCTTCTCCCTGTCTGCCCGCACCGTGGCATGGTACCATATACTGCTTTCCGCCCCCACCTCTACGTCGCCAAGGACAATCGCGCCTTCCGCTATATATGCACTCTCATGAATCTCCATTTTCCCGCCTGCCCTTTACTGTTTCTTTCCCTGTTTCTCATTATAAGCTATGTCTATACGGATTACAATACAAAACACGAAATCCATTGTGGGTTTTGTGACAGGGAAGCCGCAGGCGGCAAAACCGACAATCTTTTCGCAACCGTGTACCATGATTTCCCCGCTTTTACTGCAATTCTCTGTGGATTCACAAATGAGAAAGGTGCAAAGCCTTGATAATTTCATAAGGCCTTACACCTTTTTGGCTAATTGCCATACAGATTTATTCATCAATTGCCATCTTCGAGCATTAATTGAAAGATATCTCTTACTTTTCTAAGTTCTTCATTATCTGGTGATTTTTGCAACGCCTTTTCGAGAAGTTCTAAAGCAAGTCGGATAAATCCTTGAAACTGTTTATTTGTCATTCCCATATCTGCTACCATCCTTTCACCACCTTTTTGATTAATACTCTTGTCAGTTGTTACAGTCATTATAACGGATTATGCAAAAGGTGTAAAGCCTTATTCCACACGGATAATCCGTTTCCTGCTCCACTTCCCCGTCAGGTACCATATAAAGGAAATGACATAATTGGCAATCCATCCCATAGGAACCGCGTACCACACTGCCTCCACTCCCCATATGGATGCAAACCGGAAAGAAACAAACACACGGATGCCCAAGTTAATCAGATTTGACAGCGTAAAAACCCCTACGTCGCCGGCTCCCCGAAGCACGCCGTCGGTAATGGCTTTCAATCCGATAAAAACAAAGAAAAACCGCATGAATTCCAGATAGGAATCGCCTATGGCAAAGGATGCAGCCCCGCTCCCTTCCTCAATAAAAGCCGCTATGATCTGCCTGTGGAACACACTTAAAACCGCAAAAATAACAATCCCGAACCCCAACACTATGCCATAAGCCGACCGGTAGCCCTTTTTGACCCTTTCGGCGCTCCCGGCCCCTAAATTCTGTGCCGTAAAGGTAGATACCGCATTGCCCGTGGCAATCATTGGCACAATACAGATGGATTCAATCCGGATGCCGGAAGTATAGCCGGCCAGCACGGACGAACCGAAGCCGTTGACTACCGACTGCACCAGCAGCATGCCGATGGATACGATGGACTGCTGCAGCATGGACGGAATTGCGATTTTCACCATGCCCCCAAGCATTTCCGTGCTGTAATATGACACTTCTCCTTTTTCTTTCCGCTCCCCGTAACTCCTTAAAGCTTTCATTAAAAGCAGGAAGGAAATCACCGCCGAGAGTCCCTGTGCCGTCACGGTAGCCACCGCCACCCCTGCCACTCCCATATGAAAAGCCAGTACCATAAGGAAATCCAGCCCCACATTGAGAACCGAGGAAAAAATAAGCAGATACAAAGGTGTCTTGGAATTCCCCAGGGCATTGAAGACCGACGACAGAATATTATACATAAACAGAAACGGCAGTCCCACAAAATAGATACGCAGATACAGCACGGCGTCCGGCAGAATATTCTGCGGAGTCCGCAATGCCGTCAGAATCCGCCCGCACATAAGGAACCCGAAAATCCCCAGCAGGACGCTTACCGCCGCAAAGGTCAGCAGCGCCGTATAAACGGAGGTCTTCATCCGGTCATATTCCTTCGCGCCTAAATATTGGGAAGTTATCACGGAAGCGCCTATCCCTCCCCCTATGGCTATCATAATAAAAACAGTAGTCAGAGAATAGGAAGCCCCTACTGCCGCCAAGGCATCCTCACCTACGCACTGCCCTACAATCACCGAGTCTGCCATATTATAAAACTGCTGAAACAAATTTCCCAATATCATCGGAAGCGCAAAGAAAAATAAGGACTTTCCCGGCGAGTCCTTAAGCATGTTGTATTTTTTCATTTTTATCTCCATCCGTGCGCTGCGGCACGCACCTGCATCATTCACTGAATACGCATTTTTATTCAGCCTTATCCCGTTCTTCTGTATGGATTTCTGTCCGGATGAAGCACCGGCGCTGCCGGCTGATTTTCCGCTGCCCTGCCGGATTTCACTCCATATTCCCAAGGCAGGCAGAAAAATCAGCACGGCTCCCATCCCTGCTGCAAAACAATATCCTTCCAACCACATGTTTCTCTCCCTATCGCCCGGCCGTCTTCACAGCCTTATCCAATATCCCATTCTCCCGTATTCGGAACAATACTATTTTAGGCATAAGAAGAAAAATTATGCACTTTCTCTTTTGTATTCCTGCTTTCCTAATTATAACACTGCCTCTTTGTTTCTTCAATGATTTGGCCTATTTTTAACACGGAAATTAATTTGAGGTTTTCTGTCCGCAGGTTCCCGGTTCCGGCAGCTGCACGGGCAGAAAACCCAAAATTAACTTCCGCATTATTTTATTTCACGGAAGCCAATGTCCCCGGCAGCCACTCAGACCATACAGAATCCGTATACAATCTCACTTTTCCGGCCATGAAAATATACGGTCAGCAGCCGTTCTGTCAGTTCCGGCAATCGTTTCGCCTCCTCTGCGGTGACCTGTCCGCTTATTTCCTTTATAACGGGAATCATCCATGCCATAAAACTTCTGAAGACAGATTTCTTCATCAGAAATGTGTTATGAGCCAACAATTCTTTGGCATGAAAATTATCTTCCTTCCATCCGTATTCCGCCGTTATGATTTTTTTTGCACGGTTCCACATGCTCTGCCCATAAAGAGAAATATACTGCCGCTCTATCCCTTCTTCCAGATAAACCGGTGCCGAAAATATGGCATCCACGGCAGATGCCTGCATTTTCCCGTACTCGTCTTCCGAGAAACCAAATTCCCTCCCGTCCGTCATCAGTGACAACAGGCCGGCCGCTGCATCCGTCTCATATAAATAGAGCATGGCATTCAGGATTCCCCATTCTTCCGATGCGCCGCCGCACAGCGGGCGTATCACCTGCAGAAGTTCTTTCTGCGTAAACCGTATTCCGTTTACCCATAAGCTGCCGTCCTCATATCTGCAGAGCAGCAAATCAGGCGCAGGCCAAAGTGTCCGGGACGGCAGGATACGAAAAGCAGCCGGAAAGCCGATTACCCCCCCCCTCAAAACTTCCTCCTTCCGAATCAGCCGCTTAACCTGTCCTTCCAGTTCTTTCCTGCGTGCCGCATCCTTTCCCGCTTTTTCCTTGGCCTTGTTCCATTTTGCCGTCTCCCGCTTCAGCTTGTGGAAATATACCTTGCTCGCCCTGACAGCACAGACCGGCAGCGTTTCATGCAGCACGGACGGCACATCCCCGTCCCTGCGGCATCCGCACAGGCTTCCCTGTTCCCTGCCGTTCCAGACATGCGTCAATCCGTTCCGATTCAGAAAATCAACATAACGCCTAAAATTGGCTTCCTGCCTCCTCAGGCATTCTCCGAAATCCGCTTTTGCAATCCAGTCTTCCAATGAATCCTCCATATGTATTTTCCCCGCCTCAACGGCAGCAAAACCGTGATAATCCGTCAGTTCCCGCATTCTGGCGTCTCCTGCGAAGAAAACGGCAGGCGTGCCTCCAAGGACAGCCGCTATATTTCCATGCAGCCTTCCGCCAATGCTCAGATTGCAATGGCCTAAGTTCCCAAACCAACTTTCCGCGCTGAGGAAAAATCTTACTTTGTCCTCCCGATAAAGCGGATGCTGAAAATCCGAAGGATAATAAGGAATGGGATTCTCCAAATTGGCAAGCCCCGTATATAAAGTAATCAGTTCTTCCGTCCACTGCGCCACATACTGGCTGTTTTCATATTCCCCGCACAGCTTCAGCAGAAAAGCCCTGGCTCCTGCCGGCGTATTGACTCCGAAATTAACGGATATCCTGGCTTCTTTCTGCAAATGCAATTCTTTTTGCTTCAATGTTTTGCCGAAAGAATACATGGAAGGACACCCGATGACCTTATAATCCTTTTCCTCCTTATATCCCAGATTCCTTAAATATTCTCCGGTTATGGCTCCCCGCACTCCCACCACCGATGATTTCTCCAAAACCGCATTCATAAATTCCTTTACTTCCTCATCAAAAGGAAATTTCTTATGAAGCATCGGTTCGTATGGTGCCCGAAGCCCCACTCCCGCCACAATACAGGGAATGGTCAGTCTGCGGAACAGTTTACTGTATATCCGCAGCTTACCGGCAAAGTCGCTGCGGAAAGCATCTGCCAACGGAATAATATAAGCATCATACTCGGAATTGATATAATCAATATCCTCGTCCGTATACCTGTTCCCCTCCCCGTGATAACGGTCCACGGCAAGAAAAGAACCGGCCGTTTCCAAGGATTTACAGACAGAATATAAGTACAGCATATTTCCTGCGTTGCTTCCTATGAAATCATGTTTTATGATTTCCGATATGTCTTCTTTCGCTCCCGGCATCATGCCTCCTCTGATTAAATAACGCATCCTGTCCCTCCCTTTCCTGACCCGTTTTCTGTTTTTTCCTCCATGTACCGAAGCAGCCGCTCTGCCGCGTCTCCCCTGCAGGCTCCCAAGTAACGCTCCTTAAATTTTTCCCTCCATGTATCGTCATAAGAATCGGTTTCCTGAATCATAGCCGCCAGCTGATCCGCATCACGGACAATCGGCCCCGGCCGGACTTCCGTGAAAGGATAATACACCTGACTCTCCCGCTCTATCTTCCCGTAATCGGCCGCCGTACAGTAAACAGGCTTGGAAAGCAAGGCCGACTCAAAGAAAGTATGCCTGTAATCTCCCACAATGATATCGGCCACCGTCAGCTGTTCACGGATTGTCATTTTTCCGCCAAGGCAGAACACCCTTTCCAAACGGAGATATTCCTCGGGAATGTCTTTCCTGCTTCTTTCCTCCGGCATAAACAGAACGATATATTCCTTCCCCAGCCGTTCCGTCAGCCGTTTCAGGTCCAGAAGCTGCAGATAGCCGCAGCCCGCATTGCGGTATCGGTGAAGCGGCATGTAAGCAATGATTTTTTTCTTCCTCGCCGCCTTCGGCAGCAGTTTCTTCAGCTTATCCGCTGCCTTTTTCCTGTATTCCGGACAAAAATAAACATCCGACACACAACTGCCCGCCGCCATGCAGCAGGACTCTTTCTCCAACCCGTAAACCTCCGTTATCGTCTTTGACAGATTGTGTGACGCAACGGGCACGCAGGAATATCGGCTGCGCAGCTTCCGTGCCGTATACTCCCCTTCCTTTTCTATCTTATACTGCCTGCTCCTTCCTATCTTAATATACGGAAATGCAATATTCATAATCTGTATGGCTTCTGTTTCCCTGCGGAGCCGGAGCATGCTGAGAAGTTCCAGGTTGGAAGAAGTCAGGATAAACCGTGCCGTGGCAATTTCCTGCATTTCGGTGTCGCTGCATGTATTTTTCGAAATCCGAAGCACAAACACATCCAGCTTCCGGCTGCCTGCCAACGCTTTTCTCAGGCTGTAAAATTCCTCTCCTCCGTAATCCGCGGTCAGTATAAGAAGCCGGTGAGGATTGACTTCCCACATGGCCGCTTTCGCTTCGTACAGTTTCTGCATGTCTACTGCAGCTTTGTCATAGGCCTTCAGCTTCTCTGCCATTTTTCTCCCCGTGCTTACCTGAGAAGCATTCAGCTTCTTTTCGGCACGGAACAGATTTTCTTTTCCCTGATAGATTTCCTCCAGCCTGTTTCGTATTTCTTCCGTACTGCGGGCATAGGACAGAGCCGAATCCCGGGAACCGCACACGGCGTTTTCCCCCCTGCTTATTCTTTCCATGTCATTTACGCTGATTTCCCGCGCATATTGAGACAATTCCCCGTTCACGGCTACCGCATCCGTCAAAGGCCCCAGACAATCTGCCAATATCTCATCCTCCGGATGTCCGGAATAATAATTCAGGGCAAAATCAAACAAAGCCCTCTCCGTCTGTTCCCTATCCGTCAGGCCGATATGGTCCATGACGGAACACATTTCCGCCAGATACTGCTCCATGGCATCAAACAACTCCCTGTCGTATGCCCTGTCTTCCAGCACCGGCTTCACGGTTCCGTCCGCCCCTTCCGCATAATCCGCAATACTTTTATAAGAAATATTGGAAAACAGCGATTCCGCGAAAAGCAGCGGCGTTGTATTGGCCGAATAATTATGCTTAACGGAACTGCCTTCCGTACCGTCAATGCTTCTGACATAGTAAAACGGAACGTCCTGTTTTCTCTGAAGCATATTTTCCACCATACGGACAAAACAGTCCTGGGTATACCCCCTTCCCCAATACTCTACCACGGCAAATTTTTCGTCAAAATCCATTTCCTGCCGCAGATACCGCTCTCCCACTGCCCGTCTTTCTGCCGCCAAGCCTAGGAGATAAGCATGGTAATCCTCCGAAATCCGCAGTTCCTCCGTCAGGCTGCGTTTCTCTGCCGGCGTAAGATATTCCTGTTCCAGATACTGTGCCTGTTCCGGAAACATTTCCGCAAACTGTCCGGGACTTAACTGCGCCGCCTTTAAAAATCCCTTCACTGTGCCGATTTCCACAAAGTCCCCATAGCCTGAGAAAAATTCCTCATCTACCTCCCGTATATAGGACGGTATTCTCCAAGTCTTACGCGATGCATACAGATAGCTTGTCTGTATGGAATACCCCCCCCCGATTAAAATATCCGCTATCCTTTTTAAATGATGGCCGTCCCTGGCTACAAAATACAGATGCCGGTATCCTCTTTCGGCCGCATCCCGCAATACCCAGGAAATATATGGGATAAAATAAAAAGATACATAATTGCGCGCAAAAATCTCTTTCTTATTGGTATGGACATACCGGAACCTGGCCAGATTGCCGGCAATGAGATAACCGTCATAGGAATCCAGCGACTGCACCAAAGCCTTTTCATATGCATGGAACCGATATTCCGGAACGCTCCTTGTCCTTATGCCCAGTTTGCGGGGCTGCGTCTGGTCGGCATAGGCATTGTCTCCGGTATGAATCCATTCTCCATATTTATAGAAATCTATATTGTTGTATACCTCCAGATACAGTTTCCCTGTAGTCTTCTGTACGCCAAGTTCGCTGGAGACAAAAAGCGGCACTTTTTCCAGGGAAGCATCTGCTTTCCGAAGCATTTTCTGAATCTGCTCCTTCGGCAGATACATGTCGCTGATAAATACCACATCCTCCCCCTTCACCAAATGATTCTTTATTTCCACAATCCGCTCTTCTATCGGCAGCACATTGTCCAGTTCCGCCTCCAGTTCCCATTCCTTCAGACGGGCGCACTGCGTCTCATTCAGGCCGTACACTTGCCGCATATTGTCAAAAATCTCATCGAAAAAGATTTCTCTTCTGTCCCACTCGTTTTTCATCGTCCTTATGCGGCGGAATCTGGCATTGGCCTCGCAGGATTTTCTTATCTCTGGATATCTTTTCACCAAAGCCTGTGGGAAAACCAAGGCCGGTTCCTGCTCCATCTTCTCCCGCACATAATAAAAGATGCCCTCCGGCAACAAGGTCTTACGCGTAAATACCGTGTCAAAAATATCATAGCTATATAAAACCGGAAGCTTTTTTTCTTCTATTTTATAATCCAGCGTGCTTTGGATTATTTTTTCCATAGAATCCCTGCCTGAATATTCCCAGTACAGCTGCCGGATATGCTCTGTTTTCCCCGCATCCGCTTCCGTATCATATTGACGGATACCGGCCAACAGTTGTTCAAAATCCCGGCACACTTGTCCTTCCGTAACTTCAAAATAATCATACATCAGATCCAGATTATCCTTTTCCTCTTCATAATCGAATACATAGCGTATAAAATGTTCCACTCCCACTGCCGCCAAATCCGTAAAGATAGAGGAATAGTCCACAATTGCCAAATCAATCTTATGCATGATTTCATAAAAATCATCCTCATTCCTCCAAAATATTAAGTTGGAATATTTTTCTTCCCTCTCCCGGGCTGCCGCATACTGCGGGTCGGTTTCCATAAACGGATGAAACTTCAGAATAAGCAAAATGCCCTTTTCCCGCAGCACATCATTCAGCCTTTCCATGGACGGTATTGCTTTCGAAAAGAAAAAATTGACGCCGCCGTTGCGGTAAGTAGGGGCATACACTGCCAATGGCATTGTTTCCGGCAGACCCTTTTCCATATAAAGGTTTCTCTGAAAAGTATGTATCGGCTCAAAATACCGTTGGTATACACATCTTGGATAACCTGCCCGAATCAGCTTGTCCTTGGAGACTCCCATCTGGAAACAGAAATCTCTTTCTATGAACGGAGAAGTGACAAGGAGTAGTTGGTTATTTATATAGTAATCATTATTTTTTATATATTTTACCGCTATTTTATTACTAAAAAATGCATCCCTCAAGTTTCTCTCAATGCGCTTACAGCCCACCCCATGAAAGAGATTCAGCATTTTCGTATGTTCCAGTCCTGCCGGGATATGCTCTTTCACGTTTTCCACCACAAAGACTCCGGCCATATCTTTCACCGCTTCCGCTTCCCTTGTCCCGTAAAGGAAAGCATAGAACCCCAGATTCCGCACACGGCTCACAGCCTCTTCCGTATCCGACATCCAACAGGCCAGAATATCCTGCCGGTACTTATTCACATAAAGAAAAAGCCATTTCGGATTTCCAAGGAACCTGTTTCCTGCATCAAAAATCCAGACCCTGTTCTTATCCCCTCCCATGGCTTCATATTTCTTCCTCATCTGCCCAAGAAGTTCTTCCTGCCCGCCCAAAGAGACTTTTCTCTGCACTGACGGAATTGCAGGGGTCCTCCTTTCCGCCTTGAACTTCACCCATTCCTTCACGCAGTTCACCCATGCCCCAAGGCCCAGACGGCCGGAAAGATACAGCTTTTCCGAAGCTGTCTGATACTCCGCGTTCTCAATCTCCTCCCTCCTAAGAATTGTCTTCACCGACGGCGGAGCCATCTTATATAAAGCCCAATACCCCAGAGATTTTCTGATTGTTTTTCCTCCCAGCCACCCGTTCCGGTAATATAAAACGGAATGCCCCACTGGATTCTGCAATAATTCTTCCGTATTCCTATACATTTCCCTCTTCTCCTGCCCCTCCCCAAAAATTACACGGGAAGCATCTTAATTCCTCTCCATAGTCTCTCTTTGTGCGTTTTAAACGTAATAGTGATGTACCTTTAAAACGTACTTATTATATACTTTTGCAACGTACCACGTCAATATGAAATGCCCTTTTATTTGAAAACATTCGCTTCAGCATTCTATCAAGAAAAACTAACTCAACACGAATTAAATTGGGTTCTACATCAAAATTTCCTACTTTCTTTTGCTCAAAAGACTTATCATATACTTTTCATATCCATTCGTGCGGATTTCTTGCTGTCATACCTGTTTTGGGCTTCTTGTGTATTTGTTTTAAATCGGTTGTTTCTTTATATACGGTAACTTTAGGAAATGCTTTTTCAAATAAATTGACAACATCTTTTGGTTTACATTTTCCTATGCACTGTATTGTAGAGTTACATTCCATTCTAACAATATTTATTTTTGATAATATTTCTTCTATGTATTTATCTTCAAATTCCAAATATATTTTCAGATATTGTTTGACAAAATCTAAAACTCGGATTCTTATATTGTCAATCCCAATACAGTCTGATAATTGAAATGAGTATACATTAGTCGGATGTACTGCATGAGATAAATTAACATATACCAATAATTTGCCACTCTGGACCTCTACAGAAATGATTTCATTTCCTTTCTCATTCCAATCACTTTCTTTGGGGAAATTATGATTTCCCAATAATGCCATAGTAAGTTTCATTTCAAAATTCAGACCGTCTGCACCTTGCAATTTTTTTGCACTCATTAATTCATTAACACCCCCTTTCCTCTCGAATTTTACACAACAAAAAAAGAGAAGCGCACTTACCCCACTAGGTAAACTTTTGCTTCTCTAAGCACTACGACTATCACACAGCCAAACTAATAATTATCTATCAACTTTTTAAATTTATTTCTTTTCTGAATCGGTCAGCCATAAATCAATCCTAGGACGTCCTGGAAAATGAATACCTCTATACCGTTTCAGCTTACCACAGAACTTTAACATTATACAACGGTATTGTTCCGTCTTTTGTAATAATTATCAGATTTTCTGCAATAGCCTGTGAAATAATCAATCGGTCAAATGGGTCTCCATGAATCATAGGAAGCCGTCCGATTTCGTCAAGGTGAAACGGTTTTATAGAAAGAATATCGAATTGCTCTTTTTCACACGTTTCTGCAATCTTAGAAATTGAACTTTTAATTTCCAGTTTCCCAATGCTTGACTTAATTGCAATCTCCCACAGGGAAACAATGCTTACACAGATTTTTCATCATTATGGTAAATTACGTCTGATGCTCTTTTTGAGAATTTTTCACTATCATATAAAAAGAATAGCAAAGCGTTTGTGTCCAATAGATACATTATATATACTCCTTAAAACATTCTGGTGTTTCGTCAAAATCCTCTGCAATAGAAATAAATTCATCTGCTAATGGATTTACCGACCTGTGAAATGCAATGCCATTGCTTATTGAATGCTCTGTCTCTTCCTTTCTCGATGCATATTTCAAAAATCTCATAAATTCAATTACCTTCTCTATCATATCTTCGGGAAGGTCTTTCGCTTCTCTAACCAATGTATCATATGCCATAAAAACACATCCTTTCAGCTATATTTGTATTTATATTTATTAATCTGCTAATATTCAATAATGATTTATAACAATTTAAGCCGTACACAAAATATACTTTCTGCCAATTCATAATTTTATACTATATCAACTAAATTATAACAAACCAATACTGGAAAGATTTCTTTCCCAAACCACGAATTTACTACCTCAAAACGGATAGGAGATAGAAAAGAATCATTGGTTCGGATAGTAAGATAATCTTCGATTATCTAATAAAAATAAAGACGTTTCAAAGAGTAATTTCCTTGAAAAGCCTTTATTTTCAATCATTTCAGAGCTGCTAACCAGAATCGAACTGGTGACCTCAACACTACCAATGTTGCGCACTACCGACTGTGCTATAGCAGCTTAGTGACAACCACTGAATAGTATTCTATCAAACGAGGACAATTTTGTCAATAATCTTTTCCGATTTTGCAAAACTTATTATCATTCATCTTTTGTCACTATATCATCATTCAGTCATTTCCTTCCTCCGGCACCGCATATCCGCCCTTCACCGTATAGATTTCCATTCCTTGCAGAGCCTCCGGAAACCTTACATCCTTCCCGCTTTTCCCCGCCATCGTATCCTTCATTGCCAGCACCTGCCTGCCCCCTGCCATCTTAGGGACTGCGCCGCACGCCGCCAGTTCCGTCATGCTGTCCTCATCCCATCCCGACACATCCGCCGCCGGAACCGCAGCCATAGCGGCAAAAGAAATCTGCCAATGCTCTTGTGCCTGGCCCCCGTCCGAAACTTCCGGTAAATCCATGATATCCCCGTCCGTTTTCCCGTCCGTCTGTACTCCGTTTATGGCGTAAAAATTAAAATCCCTGCATATTTCAATATTAGACTGCGAGGCCTGATACAAAATTTCCATCGGGACACAAGAACTGCACTTTTTTCCGGTTATGCTTATTTCCCCGGCCGCATCCAATACCATGGACTGTCCGCTGCTGAGACAGATTCCCTTCCCATCATCCATCGTCAAGGATACCTTGCCATCCTTCCCCTCCAGAAACAGCCGGTCCGGATATAACCCCGCTTTCCTTCCATATTGCGTCTGAAATTCCCTATGCTGTATATCACCGCATGCCTTGCTTTCCCGGTCTTTCCGTAAAGCATGCAGCGCAATCCCTTCCCGCTCTTCTCCCGACGGGAAATACAGCACCGCTTCCGTCCCCGCCTCCGGCATGCAGTAACAAAGATTGCCCGTTTCCGGCACCCATGCCCAAGGATAATCCGCTTTTTCTTCCTTATCCATATCCGGCTGAATCCAGACATTCTCCCTCTCCGACTTCCTTACGATACCTGTCAGCCTGACGCCCCGAAGGTTTTCGTTTCGTTTCGTTTCCTTTTCCTATAGGCAAAGCAATCCCTTCCCAACAAATAGGTGCAGACCGTTTCCCCCTTTTCAAATAGTATGTTCTTTCGGAATACCATATACTCCAAGCCTTCCCATTCTGCCACATCGCCGATATCCCATCCCATGCCGCCTCTTGCTTCAATATATACACTGCCTCTTCTGCTTTTCCCTTCCCCGTAACATCCTTCCGAATAATAATTATCCCCAATGCCCCATTTCAAAATATTCCCGGATTCCAATTCCTGCTTTTTTCCTTTTTCCGTCCCCAGGAGAAACAGCGTTCTCCTGCTCCTATATCCGGGATAAACCACAGTATGAAAATGACTGGCCAGACGAATCATCAGTTCCCAGTCCGTTTCCTCATACTGGATAACGGGAAAGCATATCTGGCAGTCCGGCTTTGTTTTCCAGAAATAACCGCTATTGGAATAATCATTCACCACTTCCGCCGCAACCTGCTCATATGTCATTTCAACCCTCTGAAAACTGCGGCATTTCTTCTCTCTGTCAAGCAAAATGCTCCTGCTGACAAATTCTGCCCTAAGGCTCACATACCCGTTTTCCACTCGGAACTCTGCCGTCTCCAGAAAACCGTCAAACAGAAGATTTCCGGATTCCTCTTCCACGGCAATTTCCTTTCCGCCAAAATCCATATGCAGAATCTCCTTGGCATATTCTTCCCTGACGACAGCTTCCAGCTGCCCTTTCCCATGTTCATTCTCCCTTATCTCGATGCTCATTCCCACTATGTTCAGCAGCGGAACGGCCGTCCGCAATGTTATCCCGTTTTCTTTTACCACAAATTCCTTTTCCATCCGACACCCCCGTCCGTTAAATCACATCAATTTCCCTCAGCCCAATTCCGATTGCGCCCCTCCGCAATATGCTTTCCACCAAATCCATCCTCATGACTATATATGATTTATCGCCCTCCACCATCTCCATAACAGCCTTTTCTCCTGCCTTCTCCCGTTCCATAAATATTCCCTTTCCGCTGCCGCGCCGTCCGGCCTCCACCTGTTCCAAATAGGGAATATAATAGGCCATGCTTCTTTCCTTCTCTTTCTGAAGCAGGATAATCCTGACATACTTTAAAAAAGGATGATATATTTTTATGGAAGCTTTCACTGTCTCACTTACCATAAAGCAGGGAAAAGTAATCACATCCGTGAACACCATCTGCATATGCCTGTTCACTTGAAACAACAGATGCTTCTGAATTTCAAACACTTTCTTCCTATGCAATGTTTTCCTGTCGATGATTCCGTACCCGCTGGCAAAAGCAGGAGCTACATAATTATCATCCACCGATACCACAAAATACTTCATCATCACACCCACCCTATCTTTTCCAACCTGTCCATATAATTTCCGTAAAAAACGCCCACTTGTTTTTCCCCTTCCGCACTTTCCAATGCAGCCTGAAATATCCTGCCCATCCCTTCATAAATCCCGTCCATATACCACCTGCGTATTTCCTCCTGCTCCGAAGTCATGAAACGGATGAACTTTTCCCGCAGTTTTCTGTTCATGATATCCCAGTCGTCCTCTATGCCTTCCAGCAGTTCCTTCATGCTATAAAAAACACTGTCCGGTTCCTCTTCCACAAAAGGTTCTCCGCTATAATAGGCAATATAAAATTCCCCTTTCTCCGTTATAAAGCTGCTGCGCAGATAAGATATTACCAAGCTTCCCTCCTTCCGTTCCATGGCCAGCCCTTTTAGCACAGCCGCTAAATCAGCCTTAAGATGATACACGTTATCCGAAAACCTGTCTTCCATCCGCTTCAGCCTCTCCCTTGTCAGCAATTCTTTCTCTTTACGCAGATATTCTTTCATTTCCTCCAGTCTTTCCAACTCATACCGTTCCATAGCCCCTCCTAAATCTGCCCCATGTAGTCCCCAAGTTCTTCTTCCTCCACACCGTCAATATACCCCGTCCTATACAGCACATAATACCCGCTCTCTG
>CAJTVK010000078.1 GCA_910579645.1 uncultured Lachnospiraceae bacterium
TGCTCTTCCGATCTATAGGGAGGAACATGCCGTGGCATTTGCCATGCAGGAATGCACGAAGCAGGGAGTTGTCATAACCGCGGAGCAGAGTATTACGGATAATTATTTTTCCCATATTGTTTTCCGTATAGAGGGCGTAAGCCTGCCGGACGGGGCAGAACCGGCATTTGAAGGAATCAACATAAGCGTAGACGGGAGAGATGATTATAACATGACGGCCGGTTTTTACGACGGGCTGATCGTAGGGCCGGATGGCAGGGCTGTTTATGCGGACGGCTCTCCTATTGACTATGACAGCGGCGAGAGATTGGCGAGGTTTGTGAGGGAAGACGGCAGCATGGAGTATGAGATTACTCTGTCATGTCATGATAAGGGAGGTTTTATTGACAAGCCTATCCATGTGGAATTGGTAAATCTGGGGATGGTTTCGAAAGCCGAGTATTTAGAGACATTGGTGGAGGATACATGGAGTTTTGACTGGAACCTACGGGGGAAAGACAGCATGGAAATATATACGATGCAGGTATCTTTGGGAGATTCCGGAGCGTCCGTTACGAGGGCGGAACTGTCGCCGATTTCTATTTATGTGGAATATGATTTTCCGATGCAGGAGATAACCGAAGAGGGGGTGAATGAGGATGGGGAGGCTATCCTAGCCCATACTTTTGCAGAACCGCCGATGCTGGCAGGGGTGAAGATGAAAGACGGTACCTTATACCCTTATCTGATGGACGGGGGAACCATGGGATATAAAGGGGATGATTTGGAAACTTATACTGTGACTTTCGCCACAGACAGGGTGATTGATGTGGGACAGGTGGAGAGCCTGCTGTTTATAAAATCCTGGACGGATGCCGGCAGGGTTCCTACGGAAGAAAATTTTTATCTGGTGCCGATTTCATAGTGGGCATATGCCCATAGGACTGCCGTGCAGGAGTGTTTGGCATGAAACCGTGAAGTATGTGATTGGTCCGGAGCAGACAGAGTAACCTTTATGCCTGAAGTTTGTGAAAAATCGCCGGAAATTATCTTGTTATAGAAGAAAAAAGTGGTATAATAGACAAAAAAAGGGAATTTCAGACAGAAAATTCCCGGAAGAGGGGGCATAGTAATATGGTTACGTTTTTGGTGTCGTTTGTCATACTTATTGTAGGCTTTGCGTTGTATGGCAAGCTTGTGGAAAGGGTGTTCTGCATTGACGGGCGGAAAACGCCGGCGGTGGCTCATCCCGATGGGGTGGATTATGCACCGATGAAAACATGGCGTCTGTTTTTGGTACAGCTGCTGAACATAGCAGGCTTGGGGCCGATTTTCGGGGCTCTGTCCGGTGCCTGCTGGGGACCTAGGGTCTATTTGTGGATTGTATTCGGAACGATACTGGGGGGAGGCGTGCATGATTTCCTGTCAGGAATGATGAGTGAACGGCATGACGGAGCATCCATTTCGGAGATAGTAGGTATTTATTTGGGAAAATTCATGCTTTTTGTAATGCGTATCTTCTCCGTAGTCCTGTTGGTCTTGGTCGGCGTGAATTTCGCCAAGAATCCGGCGGCTCTGCTTGCAAAACTTACGCCTGGCTGGATGAATGCCACCTTCTGGCTGGTGGTGGTTATGATATATTATTTGGTGGCGACGTTTCTTCCGATTGATAAACTGATTGGAAAACTGTACCCTATTTTCGGCGGATGTCTGATAGTCATGGCTATCGGGCTGATGGCAGTGATGCTGTTCAACGGGGATTACCGTGCGGCTATGCCGGAGCTGTGGGAATATATCGGCGTGGAAGGCATGGGGCATCCCGGCGGCGTGCCGATTTGGGCGCAGATGTTTGTGACGGTGGCATGCGGTGCGATTTCCGGGTTCCATGCGACGCAGTCCCCTATGGTGGCACGCTGCATGACTTCGGAACGGGAAGGACGCACGGTTTTTTACGGGGCAATGGTAACGGAGGGTATTATTGCTTTGATTTGGGCGGCCGCAGGAGTTACGTTCTATGGTACGGTAGGTAATCTGAATACTGCGTTGGCGGACGGCTCGGCTAATGTGGTTTACGAAATCTGTACGAAAATGATGGGTACGATTGGCGGTGTGCTGGCTATGCTGGGCGTAATTGCCTGCCCTATCACTTCGGGGGATACCGCGTTCCGCTCGGCCCGTCTGACTTTGGCCGATTGGCTGCATATTGACCAAAACGATATTAAAAAGAGGGCAATGCTGACTGTTCCGGTTTTGGGAGTAGGGGCATTGCTGACCCAATGGGGGAACTTTGCCGTGCTTTGGAAATATTTTTCCTGGTCCAACCAGACTTTGGCAATGATGGTTTTGTGGGCAGGCGCCGTTTACCTGCATCGGAACGGTTTTCCGCCGATTGCATGCTATATGGCGGCTTTGCCGGCTACATTTATGTCTGCGGTGTCGATTACATATTTCTTCCAGGCTTCCGAATGCCTGAACCTGCCGGCAGCCATTGCTTACCCGGTGGGCATTGCCTGTGCGGCTGTCTTTCTGGCTATTTTTGTATGGCGTGAATGGGTAGGGCATAAAAAAGAGGTGCGGGCTACGGCACCGTAACTGCGGACTTGCAGGGAATGTAAATTTAACGGAAAATCGGATAGGCAGGTACTGTATTGATTGATATGCAGTATCTGCTTATTTTGTGATATTGCCTTTCAGACATAAGGTGCCAAGCTGCAAGGCGGGCTCACAGTTAAAAATTGATTTCCATGCAGACATTGTATTGAGTCTATATTTATCATATGATAATATATGGAAGGAAGAAAAAAGGGGCATGATATACATGTGGTGCGTGAAATATCCTGCGGATGGGTGAGCCGTAACGGTGAATGCCCGTGCAAGAATCAAGCATTCTTCAGGATATCTGCGGTAAGGATAATCGGCAGGAAAGGCGGGGACGGAGCGGATGGCTGTGGGACAGGAGGCAGAGAACAGGGGGCATGCGGCGGAAGATGCCCGGCGCATGGAGCAGGCAGTAAGGCTGGCGGGGCAGGTTATGCAGCTGGCAAGGGATAATATTGTGGTGAATATGCGTTTTTTGGATGCGGCATTGTCCAGGATACGGCCGGAACCGCGGCTTGGGATGGAAGGGGCGGCAACGGATGGAGAAAAGCTGTTTTATGATCCGGTCTGGCTGCTGAAGCGGTATAGAGAAGAAAGGGACTATCCGGTCAGGATATACTTGCATATGCTGTTCCACTGCGTGTTTTACCATAGTTTTTCGTATGGGGAAAAAGAGCAGGAACTGTGGGATTTGGCTGCGGATGCGGCGGTGGAGAATGTGATTTTGGAGTTAAGGCTGCATATGGCGGTTCTTGAGACGGATGCGGAGGCACGCAATAAACTGCATTACTTAAAGGAGGATGCAGGGATGCTGACGGCGGAACGGATTTACCGGTATCTGAAAAACAACCCGGTTTCTGCGGGGGAAAGGGAGCAGTGGCATAGGCTGTTTGTCCGGGATGCCCATATTTACTGGCGCGGGCAGGAACGGATGGAGGTTACGGAGGGACAGTGGAAGAAAATCAGCGAGAGGATTAAGGCAGATTTGAAGTCTTTTTCCAAGGATAAGAATAATTCGGAGAGTCTGGAAAAGAATCTGGCGGAGGCGACCAAGGAAAGATATGATTATGCGCAGATTCTGCAGAAGTTCACGGTGACAGGGGAAGATGTTCAGGTCAATGATGATGAATTTGATTATATTTATTATACTTACGGACTTTCGGAATACGGGAATATGCCGTTGGTGGAACCGCTGGAGTATAAAGACATGAAAAAGGTGAGGGAATTTGTCATTGCCATTGATACTTCGGCATCCTGCAGGGGGGAGATTGTCCGGCAGTTTGTGAAGAAGACGTACTCCATATTGAAAGGGACGGAAAACTTTTTCAGGAAAATTAATGTTCATATTGTCCAGTGTGACAGTGAGGTGCAGAGCGATACGAAGATTACCGGGGAGGAAGACTTTGATGCTTTTATGAGGGAAGGGAAGCTGAAGGGGTTTGGCTCCACGGATTTCCGCCCGGTATTTGAATATGTGGACAGACTGGCGGCGGATGGGGAATTCGAAAATCTGAAAGGGCTGATTTATTTTACGGACGGTTATGGGATATATCCGGCGCAGATGCCCGAGTATGACACGATTTTCGTGTTTTTGGACGAAAATGAGGAGCGGCCGGAACTTCCGCCCTGGGCAATCGGGATTGTGCTGGGAGAGGAAGACATAGAAGAATAGAAAAGCGGGCAGGAGAAGAAAATGAATATTAAACAAGCAAAGGAATATATCAGGAACACGGTGGATTTATATCTGAAAAAAGACAGCTATGGGGAATATAGGATTCCGGTAGTGCGTCAACGGCCTGTCTTTCTGTTGGGGGCTCCGGGAGTGGGGAAGACGGCGATTATGGAACAGATAGCGCAGGAATTGGGTATCGCCTTAGTGTCTTATTCTATGACCCATCATACCCGGCAGTCGGCACTGGGGCTGCCTTTCATAGAGGAAAAGGAATTCGGGGGGATGAAATATCAGGTATCGGAGTATACCATGAGTGAAATCATTGCTTCCATATATGATGTGATGCGTGAGAGCGGCATACGGGAAGGCATTTTATTTCTGGATGAGATTAACTGTGTGTCGGAAACGCTGGCTCCCTCCATGCTGCAGTTTTTACAGTATAAAGTGTTTGGCAGGCACAAAGTGCCGGAAGGCTGGGTAATCGTGACGGCGGGGAATCCGCCGGAGTACAATAAATCGGTGAGGGATTTTGACGTGGTGACGATGGACCGGCTGAAAGTGCTGGAGGTAGAAGCGGACTATGGGGTATGGAAGGAATATGCGGGTAATCAGGGCATCCATAATGTGATAACCAGTTATCTGGAACTGAAAAAGGAGCATTTTTATAAGATAGAAACTACTGTGAAAGGGCGTTCCTATGTGACGGCCAGAGGATGGGAGGACTTATCTCAGATTCTTTCTCTTTATGAGGAGGAAGGATTGGCAGTGGATGAGACGTTGGTGGGGCAGTATTTGCGCAATGAACGGATTGTAAAGGAATTTACGGCATATTATGATTTGTATAATAAATATAAGAAGAATTATCAGGTGGAAGAAATTCTGGCAGGTGCCGTGCCGGAGGAAGCGTTGGTGCGTGCGCGGGCCGCTTCCTTTGACGAGCGGCTGTCCCTGCTCAGCATGCTGATGGATAGGATGTTGGGGGAAATCAGGGACAGGACAGAGAAAGCGAATTATCTGAATGACTTGCTGATTCCTCTGAAAGCGTTGCGCAGTCTGGCAGAGAAAGGCGGGGATATGGCCGTTGTGGCCGATGCCTTGGAACGGCAGGCGGAAGGAAAACGGAAGACGGCCGATTCCCTGAGAAGGGCTAATGCGCTGTCGGACAGCGATTGGCGGAAACATAGGCGCGTGACGGCTTTTCTGGAGCAAGCAAAAAAGGCTTTGTATATAGGGGATGCGGCGACGGCAGCGGAAGCTTTTGAGGAAGTGAAGAAAAAGTTTGAGACGGAAGTTTCGGAAATGAAAGCGGAGACGGCAGTGACAAAAGCCAGGCTGCACGGATTGTTTGCATTTGTGGAGGAAGCTTTCGAGGAAGGGAATGAGATGCTCATTCTGGTGACGGAGCTGACGGTGAATACGGCAGGAGCGCGCTTTATTGCCATGTTTGGCTGTGAAGACTACCAAAGGCACAATGAATCGCTCCGGCTTTCCGAACGACAGGAGAATCTGATGCAGGAGATTGAAAAATTGGTATTGTAAAGCGGGCAGGACAAAATTGGAGCAGTAAGAAATGGATGGACGAAAAGGGACACTGAAAATATTGGACGGTATGATAGGATATCGCATAGAAGGAAATGCAGAAGAGGGGCAATGGGTAAGGATTACGGACTACAGCGGCACGGATACGGAAGTGCGGGTGCCGGAGGAGATAGAAGGATTTCCCGTAAAGAGCATTGCCAAAAAGACTTTTCTCAGCCGGAAACAGCTGCGGAAGGTGATATTGCCCGGCACAACGGAAGAAATCGGAGACTGGGTTTTTGCTTATTGCACGAATCTGGAGAGCGTGTGGCTTCCCAGAAAGGAAATGAAGCTTGGAAGCAGGATATTTATGGAATGCCCCAAGGTGGAGCGGATTTATGCGTATGATCCGGAAGGGGGCGGAGCAAATTTCGGCAAAAAAGCGGGGAACGAAAGGGATGCCGAAAGCCAGAAAGCGGCATTGCTGGCGGCGGCAGCAGGGCTGCTGGATACGGAATATCTGATGAGCCCGCTGGAAGCCGGCTCGGAAGAATGGATACGGAAATGGGATGCGAAAATGAAGGCGGCAATGGAAGAGGGGGACGGGGAAGGATATACGAAAATGATTCTTTGCGGGGAAGAGGACTATGGAAGCAGCCTGGAAGAATTTGTAAAGAATAAACGTAAGGGCAAGGTGCGTCTGGCGCTGCTCCGGCTGATGAATCCAATCGGACTGCCGGAATATACGGAAGAAGAACTGAAGGATTATCTGGTGTCCCATACAAAGGGATGCGAATCAGAGGAAAGCTGGGAAGTTCTGCTGAAGGAATATGGACATAAGCAGGAATATTTTGAGAAATTTACGGAAATAGGCGGTGTGACGGAGGAGAATTTTGATGCGGTTTTGGCAGATATGCCGGGAGAATATGCGGAAATGAAAGCATTTCTGATTCGGTATAAGGCAGAGCGGATGGAAAACAGGGATTTTTTCGAAGGGCTTTCTTTGGATTTTTAAGACAGTTTCCGGGAGAATTCCTTTGCCTGTAAAAGGATGGAAACTTGCATGTTTGGCGATAGGAGGGAATATGGCGATGGATGACGAACGTTTGATTGAGGATATCTTAAGACATCTGGACGGGGAAACACAGATGGGAGTGGTGCGGATGAGTGTGGAAATGGAGGAGGGCAGCAATAAGGGGGCGGAAGTTTCCCACAAGTGCTGCAATATGTACGGCAGGCCGGCAAATGAGACGGTGGGGCTGCTGGATTGTTACACTGATTTGAATGCAGGACGGCCGGATAATGAGAAGTAGGGGGCATTGCAGACGGCATTCGCATACATATTTTAAGCCGGAACTTAAGCATGGCGAAGGGACATCGGCTGACCGGCTGTAGGATAGTGCATGACCGTACAGTTATAGGTGGGGCAAGGGATATGACGGTACGGATAATTCGGATAAGAAAGAAGCGGATGTCCGAATGATCCGTATCAACTGTTTGCCTGTTGCTTTTCTGCTAATTTATCCAAACTCACATCCAACGCAACAGAAATCTTATAAAAAGTTTCGACGGAGAAATTGTAGCCGACTTTTTCGCTTTCTATCTGCCTTATAAAATCATGGGAAAGGTCAACCATTTCTGCAAGCTGGGCTGAAGTCAATCCTTTTTCTTTACGGTATTTCCTGATATTCTGTCGTATTGTGTTATAAATATTTTCATCAAATTGTATTTGTTCCATTCTGTTTTGCATACAAGTTTCACCTAATGGAGTTGAGATATCCGGTGCGGGGCAACTTTTTCTCTGCCGGAATTTTCAATAGATAGCCGTACTGTATTAACATTATGGTCAAGCTGCAACTGTTCTATTACATTTCCGCAGATTGTCCATTACCTTATAAAATTGTAACGTTAACTTATTCAAAAGTATGTGAGGTAGTAACTAACAAATTATTCTTGTAGAGAAGAAAATTTTGTGTTAAAGTGTTTATAAGACAAAGGTTAACAATTTCTTTTCGGATTGCCGGATTGGAATATCATTTAGACAGGAAGTAAAGGGGGATAAGATATGTTGGGAACTTTTTTTGATTATTTGGTAGGTATCATACTTTCTTCGGTGGTTCCGCTGATTGTTTTTTATAATATTGTACGTTTTGTGCAGTGGGTAAAATGTTTTAAGATAAAAACGTGTTCGAAGGAAGGGTGTTTGTTTGAGATATGCTGTTGTAAATATGAGGAAATTTATACGGAAGAGATGTTGGAGAGATTATCCCTTCTTATAGAAGCGCACCGAAAAACCTGAATATGAACTGATTGGGGGAATTGTAGAATCCATGAAAGCCTTATATAAGTGGACAAAGGAATTGGAGCCATTAATCTGATATTATGTCAGCCATCGGAAATAAAAAGATGGCTGTTATTTTTTACTCTTGACATAAGAACTGGTGTTCTATATAATTATAAATATGAATATATGTTCGAGTTTTCTCGATTGGCGGAAAAGACGGATTTTGAAAAAGATGAGGGATGGATGGGGAAGGAATTCAACGAGTGGCAGTTGTACAGCCAACAGGTTCAGGCAAGAGTCTGTTAATGGCAAAATTGATTGAAGATAATTCGGATAGCAGATTTTTTGTTTTATCTACGAGTCATAAAATCAATGACTAGTACTGCATTGCGGAAATAACAGTGAATTTCAGTGCCTGATTTTTGTGTCAGGGCAAGGTGGAAGAAGGAGGCGATGCGGTGGCATCGTTGGCTGATGACAACGCAGCACTGGCGCAAAAGGCAGGTGCTGAATTCACTGTTATTTCCGCAATGCAGTACTAGAAGGAAGGACAAAATATGTTCTCCAATCTGGCTTGTGTCTTCTAAATAGGGAGTATTAATTGAAGATATAAATGAGCATTTGTGACTGTGGTTAAATTTTTGTGGAGGTAGAGAGGTTATTGAATAACGTAGATAAATACTTTAAGGAACCAGATAATAAGGAAGAGTTAGAGAAACTATATTGGATTTATATGCGTGTACAATCTGGTGATAAAAGTGCCATGGATGAATTGTTTAAAGAAAGAAATGTAGATGATAGGCGGACATATAGGGCTGATGAGAGATATAAAGAACGTCGGATGTCAAATATGGATAATGTATTAGATGCGGAACTGATTTTAGATAATGAAAAAGAAAATGAGAAAAAAAGACAAAAAGATCAATGGCTGAATTCGTCTGATTCAAAAGTGATTTTTCAGTTTTCCTGCCTGAATAGGCTTCTTTACAATAAGAAGAAAAAATTACTGTCCAAAGAAAAGAATACAGGTTATGAGAATGGGAAAAAGAAAGAAAATAATAATCACAGCAAATTTTATGAAGGTGAGTATGATGTCTCCGATTTTAATTCACTGATGTATGAGGTGATAACGGAGATATTTAATACGAAAACGGATGCAGATAATTGTCTGACATTGGACGGGAAGAAAAATGAGGGGTATCCAATATGTGACGGCATATCCCTGTTAAAGAATATATCCTATTTTACTTCGCGGAAAATTAATAAAAGAGCAAAAAATTGTCGTTTGGATATATTTGATACAGGATATTATGACGTAGAAGATGATAGAATATGTTCATATTTTGATAAAAAAGCATTAGAAGACTTTGGGGAATTAGAGAATTTGGAATCAGAAGGTGATGCCCCCCGTTTATCTATATATTCTGAATATTTGGGATGGCTAAAAAGAAACGATATACATAAGCTTTTTAAAGCTAATGCCTGTGATATTCATGCAATTCTTGACGCGATTATGAATGATGATGATGTTTTTAGAAAAGATGATATGCCAGGTGATAAAGGAATTGGATTTGGCATGCACCTGGTAACACAGAAAAAGCTTCGGGAAATAATCAAATCCCGGCATAACGTCAATGTGGAACAGGGAAATTTGTCGAAGAATCTAGAAATTATAGAACAGCGATTGCTGGATCATTTATTCTATTCGCTTAGTTATAGGGTTGCAAAAGCGAAAGACAGCGATGGGATTTATGACAAAGAATCTGAGAGGTTTTTGCAGGAATTGGATAATAAAGCGTATATCAAAATCTTCAGTAGGGCAAGTTATATAATATATAATACAAGTGTTAGCTTTGTTAATAGTGGTGCCAGTAGTAATGATTTTGACAATTATTTTAGGATAATAAAAAAATATGAAGATATGATTATAGATATTGTTTCCTTGGAAAAAGGAAAAAAGAAATATGATATGGTTAATCTGATACTTGAAGAAGATGATTTAGTGGATGATAAACGGGAAACATTGCTTGATATAGGGAAAACAGTAATTGCCCATTATCAAAAAGAAGAAAACAAATTTGAAAGAAACAATTTGGGCAATTATAAACAAAACAAACTTGTTGGTTGGGAGAAAGGCTGTTGGGAAGCTGAATTGCAAGGTGAGTTTATGAATATTAAACTGTTCTCAAACAGGAATGTGAAAAAACCAATTCAGCATAACATAAATAAAGGAAAGTTAATGATTTATTGTGGATATTTCAATTTTTACTTTTGTGATATGGAAGATAGGATATGTTACAGCTTGCCTAAATGCAAACGTATTATAAGCAGAGCAAATAGAAACCATGAATTTTTAATGTATGATGTTGGCTGAAAAGGTGCACTTGTATATAGAGATTACCACATATAAATAGGGGGAAAGGGGGAATTTACAGAAAGATTTTTAATACAACTAAAAAGGTGCGCTTAAATATATAATCCTACATATATAAGTAGAGGGACAAGAAAGCAAGATATAATCTCTCAAAAAGTGTAGTGAATATCATACTATCGGCATTGGCGGTGTCTGGCCTGTGGAAAATCCAGATGTAAAGCTGCCAGTGCCACACGCTCATAACTGCATTAAGCAGTTGACTATAAATTGTCCAATAATACCTCCCCCTTTTATTTTACAGGGCTGGCGTGCCGTCAGAAGTACGCCGTGCCATTATGCATGCCGGCTCCACACGGCGTGCAGAACCACAACAGCAAATGTAAATCTGCGGCATACTCCACATATGCTGTAGGCCATTCCTATAACCTCCACAGTTATGGGGATGGTACACCGCATGGTACTCTCCACAAGTATCATGCGGATTGTATGAAAAAGATATTTTTTAGCAAACGCTAATCAATATAAATACATGCATAAAGCCCATTTGTCTAGTACAAGTAGGGCTTTCTTACAAAAATTTTTTACATTTTTTATGTACATTTTTATAAAAAAATCATAGTTAACAAATAACGTAAAGGAAGGAATGAAGAAATGAATCTGAAAGAAAAAGTAAAGATGTTTATGAGTGACACAGGCGCGAAACTTAGTGTATTTTCCCGTAAGGTTCAAATGAGTGTTACATATTATTATGCATGGATGCGTAATGAGGTAGAACCATCAGAAGAAATGTGTGAGCGCATTCAAGCATATCTCGATGAAGTGTATAAGAAGTAATCACTTAAATGCAGTAAAACTATTAAGAAACCCGTAAACAAATCACACATATAAAATTCAAGTATAATCTGATAATCAGGGCGGCAGACATTCAGTGCCGCAATACCAGACAGTAATAACTTAGCATGGGCAGTTGCCCTGCCAATATGGAAAAACTGAATATTTTAGCGGAAAAACCAAAAAAATGCTGAAATTCTGTGATTTTTTTGGGCGGAGCGTAAACTAAACAAAATTATATAATATTTGTCAATCATAGCATAATGGAGTGCGGGTGTAAAGGGGAAGTTATAAAAAAGAAAATAAAATCAGGAGGAAGCGACTACGGAGAAGAATCAGACAGGCAACAGCAGCAACATCACTCTGGACAACATCTATAATGCAATACGGTATCTGGAGCCGGAGGTACAGGTGAAAATCCTTGAGAACTACTAATTCACGGAACTTTATTCGATACTGGCGGACAAAGATGAATTTGAGAAATATATATCCTACCTGCGCAATGTTTCCAATGAATACTATGGCAGGGTTCTGATACTCAGGGCACTACATGTAAAAGCACATGAGGAAAGTTGGAAAGAGAAGATTACCATGAGGGAAGTCATGAGCCAGTCGTATGACAGTTTATCAGATGAAGAGAAGCAGAGGTTCTGTCAGGACATGCTCGGCAGGAAGGATTTCTTCGGGGACGCATGCAGAATGATTGTGGGTGTGCTTGGGAATGCGTCAGAGGCGGAGAAGAAGGATGTGGGTGAATGAGCAAAAAGTTGAAAATGGCAGAACATATGATTGCAGACTGGGGGTGATGGTGGTATAATGATAGGTAAGAAAAGAGAGAATGGGGGATTGGGGTATGAATAGGACTATAATATGTCTGAAATGTAAGTCAACATTTGATGAAAGTGTGTTAGAAAATAGGGATAACCCTAATATTTGTCCTGTTTGTGGGGCTTCACTGTCAGGGTCAGGGGAGGAAGATCATTCTGATTGGATTACTTGGTATTATTATGGATTTAAGAATGATAATTCTTCTCAAGTGTTACGTGATAAACCAATAGATTTAGACAAACGTGGTGATGTTTACTATCTTATTAAAGAATTTAAAGCACCTCCTAGAGATAGTGAAGGAAAAAGTGATGCAGCCAAAGCAGAACTCAGAAAATATGTTCCAGACGCATTTGCGGCACCAAAGTCAGCACCAAAGGTACAATGTCCATACTGTTTCAGCACACAGGTGCAGATGGTGCCAAAGAAATTTAGCTTGCTGACAGGAATTCTGACAAATGGCTATAACCGCGTATGCGTAAGGTGCCAGAGAAAATTTTAAGGCTTATGACAACTGAACAATGCAGTTCATAAGGGAGACTGTCTGACAGTCTCTCTTTTATTATATCAAAATTTAAGGAGGAAACAAATATTGAGTAACAGCAGCAATGAATTTGTAGTTAATTTGGTGGCTATGCTGCAGCAGCAGAAAAGCCGCGTGCAGGTCAACAAGGACATCAGGGAGTTGGAGAAGGTCATCAACAAGATCAAGCTTGTGGGTGTCCTGACAAAGGGGAAGACCAAGACGGAGATCAACCAGACGGTAAGGGAACTGGAGGCACAGCTGAGACATGTCAGGTTGCAGGCAAGGATTGATAACAGGCAGTTAAACCGTGAAATCAATAATGCACTGAGGAATGTGTCCGCAAGGGACATACAGCTTAACGTCAGCGGCAACAGCGAAAGGCTCGGCGCACAGGTAAGGCGGGCTGTCTCGCAGGCAAGGGAGATTGCGGAGAGAAGCCCCATCAGCGTGAACATTGACCTCAAGCGTGAGAAGCTTCTGAACCAGCTTACGGCATTCCTGAACAAAAATACGAAAATCAACGAGTCATCATACTGGCTTGGTGAGGCCGAGAGGCTGAGGGGCGTGATTGGTTCCGTCACGAACAGGGACGAGTTAAGGAATGCGGCAGACCAGCTGCAGGTGTTTACATCAGGCGTTAGGGCTACTGGATTTGCGGCAGTCTCCACAAGTGACAGAATCAAAAACATGTTAGGGAACGTGCTGAAAATCGGCAATTATTTTGGGCTTGCATTCACGGCGGTCAATAAGTTCCGCCAGTCCTTAAGCAGCTTAAAGGATTTGGACACCTTACTGACTGAGATCAGCAAGACCAGTGAAATGACAGCAAGGCAGCTGGAAGAACTCGGGGAAAGGTCTTATGGGATTGCCAGCAGGTATGGTGTCCTGGCAAACGATTTCATGAAAAGCTTTCAGGAGATGAGCAGGGCAGGGTTCGGCGAGGATAAGGCACAGTCCCTTGCAGAGCTTGCGACACTGGCACAGTCGGCAGGGGATTTGACAGCGGAACTTGCCAATGAGTACCTGATTGCGTCCAATGCTGCGTATGGCTATTCCGGGAATGTGGAGCAGCTGAACGCACTGCTTGACGCGCAGAACCAAGTGACCAACCGAAATGCCGTATCGATGACAGAACTGGCGGACGCAACAAAAGTGGCGGCAAACCAGCTGGCCAACTCAAACATTTCTGAAAATGAGATGACGGCTCTGCTCGGCACTGGCATCGCAACAACCAAGGAATCCGGGCAGGTAGTCGGCAGGGCTGTAAAGGCAATAGTGATGAACTTGCAGCAGGTACAGAATACAGAGGAAGGACTGGAGACAACAGCGGAAGACCTTGGCAAGGTGGAGAGCCGTCTGGATTCCCTTGGGATCAAGATGGAGGAGACAGCGGACGGCATTACCCGTTTAAGGAACCCCATATCAATTCTGTCAGAACTTGCTGAAGTGTACAATTCCCTCCCGAAAGACAGTGCCGAACGTGCAAACATCATTGCCGATATCGGCGGCAAATATAGGGGGAATGTCCTGTCCGGCATCCTATCAAACTGGGACACTTACATAAAGATGTTAGGCGATTATGAGGATGCGGCAGGCTCTGCATTGCAGGAGGCAGAAAAGTCAGCGGACTCATGGGAGGGCAGGCTTGCGCAGCTTCAGAATTCTTGGGACAGCTTGGTTGCCTCCCTGACGGACAAGGATGCAGTCAAAGGCGGCATAGCATTTTTGGACAATACAGTGCAGGCATTTGAGAAATTAGTGGATGTATTTGATGCCATTCCCGTGCTTCTGACAACCGTTAATGCATCAATGGCCGCCCTCAATAAAAATTATGGTATTACACAGCTGATAAACCCGGAGACAAAGAAGGTGGACATTCGTGGGAATATCATGGGTTTTGATATCAGTGCTTATAGGGATCAGGTAAAGCATTTCAGGGACGCATCGGTTGCTATAGGGGAATGGAATGATGAGTTATCTGATGGTGCAGCAGATATTAATGATTTCAATAATGCTACTGTCCAGAATAATGAACAGCTGAAAGCATATCTCCAGACAACATCCGTGGACGCACCGGCTTCCCTCAACGGGTACAAGGCGCACCTGAATGCCGCCGGTGTGAGTACGGATGCACTGCGCATGAAGACGGTATTGCTGAACACGGCTGTCAGCATGGGGGTCGGGAAGCTGGTGCAGCTTGCAATGAAGGGCGTGTCGCTTCTGGTGCAGAAAATGGGCGACCTTGCCAAGGCAGAGAAGAAGGAAAGTGATGCGGCGGCAGAACTGTACCAGAAATCAAAGAAGAAGATAAACTCAAACAGGGAAGAAATGAAGTCCCTTGATGAACTGACCAAGAAGTATGGGGAGCTGAAATCAAAATCTGTTATGGATTCTGACACAAGGGAAGAAATCAAGGGGATACAGTATGACATTGTTGATCTGGTCGGCTCGGAGGCAAAGACCCTTGACCTTGTGAACGGCAAACTTGATGAGCAGATGTCAAAGCTGAAAAGCATCTCGGAAGAAAAATCCAGACAGAATGTGGAAGACGCAAGGGATGCCTATGACAATGCAAAATATTTATCGGAAGTCATGGTCGGCGGTGCAGACGATTACGGTAATGATGTGTCGGTGAAATGGTCTACGGATGGAACGCAGATGCGGAAGGCGGAAGGGTTTGAGCATTTCACATATGATGATTTTATCCACCTGCTTCAGGAGAATGGATATGGCGATATCTTCCGTAAGAACTATGACGACACTATGTTCAACATGCGCTTTGTTGTTGACACCAAGGACATTGGGGGGCTGGAAGCAAAAGTTGCAAGGCTAGAGGAACTGAAGGATTTCCTGGCATCGAATGGGCTGAGAAGCACAGGGCTGTACCAAGGCGTGAATGAAGCCATCGGCAAATATAATGAACAGAAAAACAATGAACTGGATGCTGCAAACAACCTTGTGGATGCAGTAGTTGACAATTTGACGGTATCAGATGAGAAGCTGAAAGAAATCAAGGTTGACTCAGTGGAGGACTTTGAGGAATACCGCCAGAAGATGATTGAAGCCGCAAAATCAGACAGTGACATATCGGACATCCTTGCTGATGGGATGCTGTCAGATGAGGGTCTGGAAATTGCCGTGAACAGTTATATGGCAACTGCTGAACAGTTCTCCGAATGGTATAGTAAGTGGAAGGATAGAATGCAGGGTGACTCATCACAGGTGGAAGTCACGCCTACCCTCTCCGTCACCCAGACCATCGACCAGCTCAACACCCAACTCAAGCCGGCATTCGACTCCCTGAAATCGGCATACCAAAATATCTTCGCTGATGACAGCTATAATCCAGATGCCGTTGACATCCCCATGCTTGACTCCATAAAATCTTCCATTGAGGAAATCAACAAGCTGGAAGGTGTGGACATTAACATTGACATGGATGCATTTGACACGCTTGCGACTACACTCGCGGATGTAGGCACCACAGAGGAACAGGCGAGACAGGCATTCAATGATTTCGCCACTTCTATTTTCTATGCTACCAATGCCACAGATGGCATGACGGATGAAACAAAGGCACTGTTGGAACAGTTGTTAGAATCCCTTGGGATCGTCAATGCAACCGAAGTCGCTGAATATGCGCTTGCGGAAGCGAAAGCAAAAGACATGCTTGCCACTTATGATGTCATCAATGCGAAGGAAGGGGAATATGCCGCAATCCTGGCAGAGGGTGCAGCCGCGGGCATTTCAAGACAGCAGCTTTATAGTCTTATGGCCGCGGAGATTGCATTTGGGAACAATGACCTGAGTGTGGAAGAGAAAATAAATAAGCTGAAAGAACTTGCAACGCAGTATGGTGACACTGCCAGTGCCGCTTTAGCCACTGCCATTGCCAACGACCTTGCAAGCGGACATACGGACGTGGATTCCGCCGTCAATGACCTGATGGCGCAGATCAATGCAGGGGTGCAGAGGATTGACATAGATTTTGGGAATGTGGGCGGCGGCAAAAAATCAGCATCCAAAGCGGGCAAGGAAGCGGCAGATGCATTTTTAGAATCATTCGAGAAGGAACTGAAAGAACTTGATGACCTGAAAGACCGCGGGAAAATCACAGAGAAGCAATATCTGGATGCACTCCGCAGGCTCTACCTCAAATATTTCCACGATAAAGAGAAATATTTAAAGGAATACGAGAAGTATGAGAAGCAGTACCTAGACGGCATGAAATCCCTCTATGAGTCCGCATTCAGCTACATCACGAAGCAGATTGACAGGCGCATAGACACAATCAATGACCAGAAGGACGCTGTGGTGTCAGCACTTGAGGCGGAACGAGATGCAAGCCTTGAAGAGATAGAGCTAAAGAAGGAACAGCTTGAGAATGAGCAGGAAATAATAGATAAGAAGATAAAGGGCAAACAGGAAGCCATAGACGCAATCGAGAAAGAGATTGATGCCATGCAGGAGGCCAATAAGGAACGCAAACGTGAGATTGACCTCCAGAAAGCGAAGTATGACTTTGAGAGGATGCTGAACCAGCGCACCTCTTCCCTATATAAAGATGGGCAGATGGTATGGCAGGCAGACACGTCCGGAATCCGTGACGCGAAGCAGGGGGTCGAGGACGCACAGCTTGAAATTGAGATCGGCAATAAGGAAAAGAAAATCAGCCTGATCAATGAAGAGATTGGGAAGCTTGAGAAAGAGAAGGACTTATTGCAGGAACGGATAGACCTGCTGGACAAAGAAGCGGACAATATCAATAAACATTACGATGACCTCATTGCAAAAGAAGAACAGCGTTTCGATGCCATGGTAAAGGGCTTGGAGGAATATAAGTCACAGTTCGAGGAACTGACGGAACTGCTTGAGAATGCACAGATGGAAGCAACACTCATGGAACTCGGCGTAAGCATGGACGCACTTCTAAGCGGTTCACAGGAAGAGTTTGAGAAACTGAAGACCGCATACATCGGCATCCTTGCGGACATGAGCCGTGGGAATGATGAGGTGATTGGGCAGCTTTCAAGGCTTGCGGGCGTGAATGCGGAGTCCGTAAGCTACCTTGAGTCAACCAAGGGCGCGTTTGATAACCTTGGCGCAGTCACACTGGAAGGTCTTAGCAACAGCGTCAGTGACGTGAAGGATTCCGCGGCAGGCCTTGCCACAAGCGCAGGTGAGGCATCCAATGCAATAGGTGGCATACAGGAAAGCGTGTCTGGCGCGTCCCAGAGCATCGCGCCGCTGAACACGGAACTGGAGAAGCTTAAGAAGCTGACTGACGAGGTTGTCACGCTGCTCGGCAGCATTAAGTTCCCTGAAATAGGGGATGAGGGGTATGTGCAGAAACTAAGGGAAACCGCGGCCGCATTCGGTGACATTGCGCTGAAATGTGCGGGGTTCAGCCAGATAGACTTCTCCGCCGTCATAGGTACTGCCACACCCATGGGGAACGGCGAGGGAAACGCCATGCCCGAGGGTGACATGGGTACGGCAGGGACAGGCTTCATGGGTCTTGCGTCCGCCATATCCGATGCGGTCACGACAATACAGGGTCAGATGGAAATCCTGCGTCAGGCACTGGACATCGGCAACACGTCCTTCGACGACCAGATTAAGAAGATAACGGAAGAGTACCTGCCCGCATGGGAGGAACTGCAGGCACGCCTTGCAGGGATCATAGGGGTAGGCGGCGGTGACGGCGATGACTCCGGGAAGAAAGCGGGGAACAGGAAACCTGTCAGGAACAGCGGCGGCTCCGAGTCCGGCGGCAATGGCGGGAGCATCATAGACATCATGCAGACAGGGGGCGAAGAGGTTGCATCCAAACTAAATGACCCATGGCTGAAAGCGTTCAATGACTTCGCGACTGACGGCGACAGCTCCATACAGTCCATATGCAGGAAGATTGTCGAGATGGTCAGTAAGATGGGGGACTCCATACAGGAGCAGTGCGCGGCCGCGGCAAACGCACTCCGTGCCCTCTCGGAGACAATAGAGACATCAGGGATTCCGTCTGTCGGTGTCTCCGTCTCCGGCAGCACTGTATCAGGGAACGCTGTCCCGGCACATGCAAAGGGGACAGTCGGGAAAGCGTATGCGAAAGGCACAGGCGGCTATAAGGGGCTTCCCCATGACGAGAAGAATGCCCTGCGCTCCGAATACGGCCAGCCGGAACTCACTGTGTACCCTGACGGGAAAGCGGAACTCACCACGGAGCCTACCATGGGAAACCTGCCGAAGGGGATGGTGATCTTCAACGAGGAACAGACAAGCGACATCATCAAGCGGAAGGGTGAAGTGGTCAGGACTTATGAGAATGGGAATGTCAAGCTTTCGGACGGAACCATAGTACGTCCTAATGGTGAGGTGTTGCGCCCTCTTACACCGAATGACAGCACTTACCAAATGATAGAAAAATTCAAGGAATATTTTAATGAGAACAGGGATGCATTCGTAAAGCCTGCAAATGCAATGAATAATGCGGCGGAAGCTATGCAGACGGTTGTGGAAACGATTAACAATAATAATACCATGAACAGGAATGAGGTAAATATCGGTGATATCCACCTCCATGAAGTTCAGGATGTGCATCACCTGTCTCAAGAACTGCTGTTAAGGTTTCCGAACATGCTTTTGCAGGAGAAAAAGAGACTGTAAAATGATATGCAAATTAATGCGAGAGGATGGGCTGCAACAGACATCCTCTTAATAAAAGAAAGGTAAAATACTATGAGTGAAGTAATGAATGATGACATTATGGCAGTTGCCATGCTGGCAAAGGAATTCGTAAATTTAATCAAGACCCACGAGCATAAATATGACAGGACATTTTCATCGGCAGTAAAAAGCATAAACAATGATTCCACCTATACCATCATGGATGACGGCGGGGTAAACAGGAATGTCAGATGCGCCATACCAAATGCTGCGCTAAGGGTCGGCCAGTATGTATGGGTGAAGGTTCCGTCCGGGAGACTGGAGGACATGCATATCTGTGGGGTTAAAGACAGCAATGGAAATGAAAGGAGAACAAATGCAGAAAATGAGTAAAGAAGAGTGGAAGCAACTGGTACGGGAAGTATCGCCTTATGGAAATGGGAAAAATATAAAATAAAGGAGACTGCTGAATGAGCATATATTTTAACATGAACGGCATCCAGAATAAAAACAACATAAAGGACTGTGTATGCTCCCTTGACGGGAACGGCGTGAAGAGGGTGAAATCCATCTGGGGGGTAAAAGACTCAAGCCCCGTGAAGCTGTGGGAACGCAATGACGCACCGGATGACCCATATGCAGTAGCCCCGGAAAAAGAATATATACATTGGGATTACACTTTAAATGAAACAGACGGAACCATTACCCTGAATTATTTTAAGCCAGCCGCTACTACAATAAATGTAACGGTATATGACAGCTACAGAATCAATGGGAAAACATATCGCACGAGGATTTCCGGTTCAAATACACAGAGATATATGTTTGAAAGCTGTAGCAACATAGAGACGATTACATTTGGTAATCACATAGAGTTGGAATGTGATTTGTTAAACACAGCAAGTTTAGGGCGTATGTTTTCTAATTGCAGAAAATTGACTGACATAAATTTTGGAAATGGGTTCAATACTGAGAAAGTGGATAGTATGAGTCAGATGTTTTATTATTGTAACAGTCTGGCTAATATTGATTTAAGTACGTTCAATACAAGCAATGTGACTAATATGTATGAACTGTTTGAATATTGCAACAGTCTGATCAATATAAACTTCGGGGAAAACTTTACAACCCGAAATGTCCTGACCATGCATGCGATGTTTAGAGGCTGTACGTCATTAACCAATATTGACTTAAGCTGTTTTGACACAGGCAACGTAACAAACATGGCTTACCTCTTTGACTTGTGTAGCGGCCTAGAGGAATTAGACCTGAGCGGCTTTGATACGGGAAATGTAATAGATATGCAGTTTATGTTTGATGGCTGTAGCAGCCTGCCCAACTTAGAACTGGGTAATTTTAATACTGAAAAAGTTACAAACATGTGGGCGATGTTCGCTAACTGCAAAGAACTAACAAGCTTAGACTTACAAAATTTTGACACTAGGAACGTGACGAGCATGAGGGGGATGTTTGACAAGAGCAGTAAACTGAAAACTATTTATGTAAGCAGTGGGCTTTGGTCAACGGCAAAGGCAGACATACTGTACATGTTCCGGAACTGCGGGACATCCTCCGTGACATATGTTTAATGCAGTTTTTGGATAGCAGATGTGC
>CAJTVK010000079.1 GCA_910579645.1 uncultured Lachnospiraceae bacterium
TCCCGCTGCCGCCGTCCCGCAAAAAAATCCCTCTCATGCGTCCGCCTCTCAACACAGCATTCAGGCTGAACTGCTACTGATTTTTTCTAAAAATTTGTCATTAACTTGACACAAAGGAAGCCATATGATACTTTAGAAAGCGGGCATACGTCAGCTTTGGCTGACATTCTTCCTTTGGATGCCCGCAAATCAGCATTTGGAAAAAAAGTTCGCCTTACCAGCCGGTAAGGCGAACTTTTGCTCACTCCGAGAGTTCCACTCCTGCCGCATCCCTCGCCACATCTCCCGTCTCACCGCTCAGCACTTTCGCCAACACATGCGCCAAAGGCTCGCAGGCATTCATAATTTCCTCCACCGTGTTCGTCTGCGCCCCCAGTTCTATCAGCATGCACTTTGCCCGCAGATGCATGTTGTAACGGTAAGCTTTTAAGTAAATACGCCTTGCCAGTCCCGGATAATATTCATTGCATGCCACCTGCGCCTGAAAAGAAAACGCCAGATTATCATTGACATAAGGATTGGGAAGATAGTCGATATCCCCGTTCTGTCTCGTCCTGCTCAGCCCGTTGAAGAACATGAACTGTGCCGTAGGCCTTCCCTGCAGTTCCACCATCAGCTTCTTCCCTTCCGGCACGGCATCCCGGTGCAGGTCGATGACTACCTCTATGGACGGATTCTCCGCCAGTATCTGCTCTATCGCCGGAAGCGAATTGGAATACGCATAATCCCTTGCCGTCACGTCATACTCTCCCGTATGGTGCATCACCCGGAAACCGTACTGCTCCCGCAGGATCTGTGCCAGATGCTCTCCCGCCCCCACAATGGTAGTGGATGCGTCCCCCGGCACCGAATCCGCAAAAGCCTCCTGGGAATGCGTGTGATAAATCAAAATCTGCGGCTCCTCCCCGCCTTTCTCCATCCCCATATCCCGTCCCAGCAGATTCTCCAGATTCAGCTGTTCGTCCGTAATTCTTGTCGTATTGTCTATGGCGTAAAAAGCGGAAACAATATCCTCATATTCCCTCACTTCCTCCCAATTATATTCATAGCTCTTGCTCTCCGCCTTCCGGAATCCGCCGTCCTCCTCCCGTTCCCCTTCCTCCGGCTCCTGCGGCTCCGTTTCCTCTTCCTGCGCAGTCTCCCCGTCCGTTTCATTATGTAAACTGTTTTCCTTCAGCATGGCATTCTGTAAATCCCCGTCGATATGCAGCGCATCGTCCTCGTATTCCAGCCCGTCCTCATCCACTCCCTTATACTCCTCGTCCATGCCTTCCCTGCGGATGAGCAAGTCATAGGTGTCTTCATCCTCCGTGCTGATTCCCCCCTTGTCCTGCTCTTCCTTATACCGATACAGCGGCAGAGCGGAAAGCACTGCTTCCCTAAAAAAGTCCGACGGATTCTCCGGCCTGCCTGTCTCTCCTTCCACAAAAGAAAAAACAGGCAGGTATGTCCTTTTTATCTCTTCCTGAACCCATAACACTGCCTTTTTCCCAAAGCCTTCCCGCTCCTTCTCTCCGTGCCTGAGCAAAGCTGCCGCTATGGCACAGAATAAAGCCGCCCCGACCAGAAGCAATATGCCAAACCGTATTATTTTTCGTTTTATCCGCTCGCTTCTCCCGCCGTTCCCGGAATACAACCGCCTCACCTCTTTATCATAACGCACACATAAAATTGCGGAATGTAATATCAGACATGCCCTTATATGTGCCCGAACCTTGCGGGAATGAATCTGCAAACACGCCCTAACCAATTATATGCCGGATATATCCCTATAATTCCAATGCATCATTGATTGCGTCACAGATAATGTGGCTGATCTGCTTGATCTGATAATCCACATCCTTGCTTGTCACATACATATTGTTCAGTTCCGTAAGATTCCCCGGCATCTGTCCGGCCGTGGCATCGTTTACGATAGTCGCCGCATCCACCACCGTGGGAACCCCTATGGCAATGACCGGCACTTCCAGGCTTTCCTGCGTCAGGGCATTCCTGTGATTGCCCACCCCGGAGCCCGGATGGATGCCCGTATTGGTAATCTGTATCGTCCGGTTCAGCCTTTTCGTGCTGCGGGCGGCCAACGCATCCACCACAATCACCGCATCCGGCTTTGTCTGTTCCACTACGCCCCGGATAATCTCCGCGCTCTCCATCCCGGTCTTCGCCATGACTCCCGGCACTATGCTGCTCACCATATGCATCCGCGACTTATTATAAGCCGCTTTCCCGTACTCCTTCACCACATGCCTCGTTACAAACAGATTATCCGCCACATGGGGACCCAGCGCATCCGCAGTCACGTCCCGGTTACCCAGCCCTACCACCAGTATGGACTGTTCCTTATCCGCATCCGGGATAATGCTTTTTAGCTGCTCTGCCAAAGCCGTGGAAATTTCCTGATGATAATCCTCTTCCGGCTCTATCATGCCGGGGGCTTCCAACGTAATATACACCCCCATGGGTTTTCCCATCGCCTTTGCCCCGTTTTTCGTCTCAATCACCACTCTCGTCACACGGATTTCATGTTCCTCGTCGTAACTCTCTTCCACGCTGACGCCATGGATTTCTCCTTCCGCTTCTCCTATGCCTTCTCTGGCCTCCAGAGCCAAATCCGTCCTTACCCGAAAACAACTCATCTGTCCACTCCCAAACCTTTTCTTTGTTTAATCTATGCAAGTATAAATCTTTGTGCCAAAGCATTGCCTGCTCTTAGTGCCTTAGTACCGCAAAACTCCGGATTTCCGCATAAAATGCGCGGAAACGCCTCGCGGGACATTGGCATGTGAACAGTAACGAACTGCTACTATTTTTTACAGAAATAAATAAAATATGTATTGACATACGCGGGGTCTTATTCTACAATTATATGCGTGTGCTGCCGTTAAAACGTCCGTGTCCGGCTTAACGGAACACTGAAGGAAAATATTAACAAGAGAACAATAGGAGGTGTAAGTCTTGGCTAACATCAAATCTGCAAAAAAAAGGATTCTGGTAAACCAAAAAAGGGCAGACAGGAACAAATCAATTAAATCAGGCGTTAAAACAGCCATCAAGAAAGTAAACACTGCTATTAATGCAAACGACAAAGCGGCTGCTTCCGCTGCATTAATCGCTGCTACTTCGGCAATTGACAAAGCGGCTACTAAAGGCGTATATCATAAGAATACTGCCTCCAGAAAAGTATCCCGTCTTGCACAGGCTGTCAATAAAATGGCTTAATTTTTTGATATAGATAACGGAACGCTTCTGCACAGGGCTGTGCGGAAAAAAAAACAACCCATACCGTCATGTGGGTTGTTTTTTTATGTATATGGATGCCGTATGTATATGGATGCCGATGGAAGAATGCCGGCCAAAGCTTCATCTATGATGCCCGGCCCCGCCGTGGTGTCCGCCGTGGCTATGGCTTCCGGCGCTGCTCCGGCCTCCGTTCCCCCCGCTGCCGGCAGTTGTCTGGATTTTTCTCTTTGTGACTACTTTATTGACAAGAATATCTTCCCGCCTGTTCATGCGCGGCTGCCCTCCGTCCACATAAGTTCCCGCATTTACCGTCCTCTTTCCCTTCCCGCTTTTCCAATGCACCGCCGCAAAAATAAGCATGGCCGCCAGAGCCGCCGCAAAAGGGATGATGCCCATTCCTGCAATATATGCCCGGTTTGCGCCGCTGCCTGTCATGTCGTGGTACACCTCGTTGATATATGTCCGGTAAGCATGATAAGGATTATGTTCCACGGAGCGGTAAACATTGTCAAGGAGATGATTCATTAAAGCCAAATCATACTTCCGGTCCGCTTTCCCTGCCGCGCAAAGCCAAGTATAGACATTCCCGTCCGCCTCCCTGTACCAATTGTCCACCAGCAGCACGCCGTCCCCTGCCGGCCCGTCATAGCCGAACTTGTTTCCGTCATAAAATTCCTCCGCAAATACCCTTACAAATTCCTTATAAGGCACGTTCCCCTCCCGCTCTCTGGCATACTCTTCCAAAGATTCGTCCAAGGTCACCAGAACTATGTCACAGCCGGTCTGCCTTTCCCTTTTGGCAATCAATTCCCTCAGTTTATCCTCTTCCTTTTCGGACAGAACCTCCCCATAGTCAAAGACTCGTTCCTCCGTCAGGCATTCCGCATTCGTCCGCTCCCCTGCATCCGAACTTCCATGCATCAGCAGAATTCCCCCATACACTGCCGCCAACATTCCTACCACAATAAAATACCATCTGAAATAATGCACATACTGCCTCATCCCGCCCTCCGTCTGCCGTCCTTAAACACGCTCTAAACCAATTCCACAATATGCAGCAAGAAAAACAACGCCATCCAAAACAGCCCGAAAACGGTTCCCCCGTAAGCCAGCACTTTCTTCCGGGAAACCGGAGTCTCGCCCACAATCTTTCCGGTCTGACCGTTGACATAGAATTCATAAACCGTATCTTTATACTTATATAAATATCTCCATACCGGAAGCAGTGCATAACATGCCCCGCCCTGCCGGAAATCTATATTTTTCCGTTCCTGCGTCAGCGTGGCATAGCCGGCAACGGACCGGCCAAGCAAAACTTCCGCCGCCTCCGCCGCTTTCCCCTCTGCCCGCTTTTCCAGTTCCCCGGCATCCAGGTTATAGATTTCCCCATAGAAACCGGACAGATACTCTTCCCTAAACCCCTCCAGCTGCTCATAGCCGAAGGGCTCCATCAGATCCATTTTATCGTCTGCCATCTCTATGGAAGCATCCACCGGTATCCGGCTGAAGTCTATATCCATATTCCGTTCCACATGATAATAAGAGGTTTCCGTATACTCCGTATCTCCGCTGACCCAAACCCGTATTTTTGTGCCCTTTCCCGCATAATCGCACTTCGCCTCATAGTCATACAGCCAGAACGGGACATAGATTCCTTTCATTTCCTCCAAAGTGGCTTCGGAAAGAAAACTGTCCGGCGTAAAAATCCTGCTTCTAAATTCCTGCCTCATTCTCTCCACCACATGGCCCTTCCCTATTTTAAAAGGGAGAATCAGCCGGGGCCTGTATGCCCCGTCCACCCGCCCGTCCAATATCATATAGCTTCCGCAGTATTCACACTTGCAGGTGGAATTATATTTCCCAATCTCCAGCGGCGCCCCGCAGTTGATGCATTCCTCTTCCGCCGTGCCGACTGCCTTTTCCTCACTGTCTGTCCCGTCACAATGAGGACAGAACATTTTATTATGCTCCGGGCTGTATACCACATTCCCGCCGCAGTTTCTGCACCTGAATAACATTTCCCTCTTCCCTTTCGCTTACTGCCCGCTTTTCAAGCATGCTCTAATACACAATCCTATCCCTTCCGTCCCCTTTTCCTTTATACAGCTTCCTGTCCGCCTCATTGACGGAAGCCTCAAACCCTTTTCTGAAATCCAACTCACTCAGTCCGAAGGTCATCGTCACCCTCACTTCCTCCTTGCCGTAAGGTATGGTCATCTTTTTCAGCTTCGACCTCATTTCTTCCAATAAAGCCAATGCCGCATCCCCATTGACATTGGTGAAGGCAAACAGGAACTCCTCACCGCCCCAACGGCTGATTGCCCCATATTTTCCCAATTCTTCCTTAAACAATGCGGCAACGGCTTTCAGTACGGCATCCCCACACTCATGCCCGTAAGTATCGTTCACCCGCTTAAAAAAGTCAATATCTCCGATGGCAACGGAAACATGCTCTATCTTCTTCTTTTCATAGTCTGCGGAGACTTTTTCCAGATACTCATTCATACTGCGCCGATTCAGCAGCCCTGTCAAAGGGTCAATGCTTGCCAGCAGATGCAGTTTTTCATTATACTGCATAAGTTTCCGCTCCATTTCCTGAGAATCCCGGGTAAATACCATCAGAATCACCGACAAGTCCATAAAAATAAAGACGGTATTCACTAGCTGAAAAATCACCCCGGAACCGGAATCCAATATGCAGACCGGCTTGTATAATCTGGTATATGCATACAGCATAAGCCGCAAGACACAGGCCGACATGCCCATTGCAATTTTCCAAGCCATATTCTCATAATACACCGTGAAGCATAGGGCCAACAGCACAAAAATGAAATGCTGTGCCCCGCAGTCCCATCCGAATTCCACCACAAACCCAATGACCCAGCACACCATAATGACATGGGAAACAATGACTGCCATCCCCGTCCTATTCAGATATGTGGTGCAGAGCGCCGCCGCAAACGCAAAGAAACAAGGTATGCACCAAAATACCAGCTGCAAATCCCCCGTCACGAAAAAAGTACAGAAAAGGCATAAAAAATAAATGCACATAATAATTGCATTCAGCCTGAGTATCACCGAAACTTTTTTCGTCTCATTTTCATTTTTTACGTCCTGAAATATAAAATCCCTTAACTTACCAAACATTTTAACCCCCCGGGCTGTACTGCCAGGCTATGCTGCCAAGGCTGTACTGCAAGGCTGTACTGCTTTCTGTACCGCCTTTCGTACCGCCTTCCCCCACGCCCCATATATACTGGCCTGACTATAAATTCATTATATCTTATCCGCTGTCAATTATCAACTTTTATTCCCTTGCGCAATCAGACGGCTGTTTGCCGCATGGTGAAACAGCGTCTGAATCAAGATAGGATGGAAGGGAGCGGGCGGCTGCGGAACGGGATGACAGGAATCTGTGAACAGGAACGGAATCTGTAACAGTTCAGCCCACGAATTTGTAAATTTATCCAAGAGAGAATCTGCGCAGAAAGCGGAAAATATATTTTATTTTCCGCAGATATATAGTATAATGGTATAAATTAGGATACGGAAAGGACGGCAGACTATATGAAAGCGAAAAAACAAACGAAAAACAGTGTTCATAATGTTTATGTACAGGCTGTTTACCTATGTTTAGCCGCCCATATCATCATTGCATTCACCTTTGCAGTGCTGCGCATATATCCCATGCTGTTCTATAATCTGTTCAGTATCTTTTTCTATGCAGTCATAAAGGCAACTTTATCCCCTGCCCGCTACCGGCTCATTGTGGCATTAGTCCACATCGAGGTCGCCTTTTTTGCATCCTTCACCACTGTTTTTGTAGGATGGGCCGCCGGATATTCTTTCTACCTGATTGCCCTTTGTTCCCTTGTATATATCTGTCCTTATAAAAATATGTATGTCCCATATTTCTTTTCGCTGGGGGAACTGCTCATATTTATTGCGCTGAAGCTCTTCTGCGATTCCCACCGGCCCCTGCATCTCCTGCCGGCCGGAGCCGCCACCGATTTCGTCTATCTGTTCAACGCCGCCGCCTGCTTCGGAGTCATCATATACGCCGCCCTTATTTCCAACCTTTCTTCCGTATTTATGAAACGGGAACTTATGGAACAGAACCAGAACCTTCAGACACTGCTGCACCATGACAGCCTGACTCACTTATATACAAGGAACTACCTACAGCAAAAATTTGCCGAAGCACGGCAGGCTTCCGGTTCCATAGCCTTGGCCATGGTAGATGTGGATGACTTTAAGAAAGTCAACGACACCTACGGGCATTCCTGCGGCGATTATGTTCTGTTTACTCTCGCCACCATCATGCAGACGGTATCTCCTTCCCGGACGGACATTGCCCGTTGGGGCGGAGAAGAATTTGTCCTGCTCCTATATGGCCAGACCCGCGAAGAGGCCTTGGAACAAATCCAGAACCTCCGCAGAGCCATCGCTTCTTACCATTTCCATTATTCGGATTATGACTTCCGCATAACAGCCACCTTCGGCCTTTGTTTTTCCGACGAAAATGCCGATTTCACGGCATTGGTAAATCTTGCCGACGAACGGATGTACTGCGGGAAAAAGAACGGAAAGAATACGGTAGTTGCCGGCTGAGCCCTTACTTTTCTTCCGAGTTTTTCAGTTCTTCCGCGCTTGCATCCAGTTCCCGCATAATCCGCACAATATCCTCCACGCCGTCCAGATTTCTGTTATTGCCCTCCAGTGTTTCGTTTGCCCCCGCCGTCACTTCTTCCATTACCGCCGAAACATTTGTCACGCTCCGGACGATCAGCTGATTGGCATCCGCCACCGCGCTGACCGTATCTTTAAGCCGGCCTGCCTGCCCGAAAATATTTTGCGTATTCTCATGAATCCGTTCAAAGTTCCTCGCCGCATCGTCCACATATCCGTTCTGCATCCGGTTGCTTTCCAATAGGCCTTCCACGGATTTCACCACCTCGCCCAAGGACCTGGCAATGTTTTCAATCAAAGGCTTGATGTCGCCGGTAGCGCTTCCGGTCTGCCCGGCTAAGCTTGATATTTCGGATGCCACTACCGCAAATCCCCGGCCGGCCTCTCCCGCCCGCGCCGCTTCGATGCTGGCATTCAGTGCCAACAGGCCGGTTTGGTCTGCCACATTGCTGATCAGCTCCATAATTCCCTGCATCTTATCTGCGTATTCCCGCAGTTCATCCATTTCCCTCGCCACTATGCTGCTGGCCGACTGGGAAACTTCCACCTGGCGGAGCAGATTGTCCATAGCCTCCCGGCCTCCCGTCAGGCTTTTCTCCGCATCGTCCACGCTGTCTATAATCGAAGAGGTCACGTCTTCCACTTCCTGCATCCGTGCATTGATTTCATCCGTATTTTTCTGCTGTACCATAATGGCGGCAACCGCATCGTTGGCTCCTCCGGTCAGTTCTTCCATGGCCCGCTTTGACATCTCTATGGAAGTTTTCAGCTGCTCCGTCTCCCCTGCGGCCCGCTCCACCCCTTCCGCCATGGAGCCCGCCACCTTCAGTACCTTGGACAGCAGCTGCTCCGACTGTTTCTTCTTCTTTTCCGCCTCGTCAATGTTAGCCTGATTGATTTTTGAAATCTTGGAAATTGCCATCAGCGTAAAGACACTGGACAAAATAAGGCAGGCTATGATAATCTCCGTCTCCGTAATTTCTTTCGGCGTCAGCCCCACCGTCGCCGCGCGGTACGCTACAAGCACAATATTTACCAACACTGCAAAACTGCCCAGCAGGACAGAAAGTTTCAGGTCGGCATAGACTGCTGTTATGACATAAATAACTATGACATAGCAGAAGGCCAGATTAGTCGTTGTGGTAAAACGGATATAGGTGTACAGAACGGCAAATCCAAGCACCGCAATGTACCGTACCCATAAAGAATCTTTCCGCCTCCGATAAGTCAGGACCGAGGCCACGCTGGGAAGGATGCACCACATTGCCACAAAGGCATAGGACGCAGCCGTCCTGCTCCCTTTCATCACTTCCACCAGATAAGCAGCCGTCAGAATGCCGTTCATAATGCAGATTCCCACAATGGCCGTAATATTCCGGCTCTGCTCCGCAATTTTTTTATCCGTCAGATCAACCTTTAATTCTTTCATCCCGGTAAAAATACTCCTTTCTCCCCCTGCCGATTAAAAATTTTCAGGCATGCTTCAGCCAACGCCTGCTCTTAAAACGCAGTGCAAAAGCTGCCGCCCTTACCGTCCAGTCCGTAAACATGCCGATCCATACGCCCATCGGGCCAAATCCCATATACCTGCAAAGAAATACGCTCAAAGTCACACGGCACAGCCACATGCTGGCGCAGGAAGTTACCATGGAAAACCGCACGTCCCCTGCCGCCCGCATGCCATATGCGGGAATAAAGGACAGCGTCCACACCAAAGGCTTCATCACCGTAATGGCGGCAGTCATCCAAAAACAAAGCGCGGCGCTTTCCGCTTCCATGCCGCCCAGCATAGTAATCGGCTTTGTCAGCGCAAATACGGTCAGACAACTGGCGGTCAGCACTGCCTCCGCTATTACGGAAAGCTTTTTGATATAATATATGGCTTCGTCTTCCCTGTTGGCACCGATGCACTGCCCCACTACCGTCATCAGCCCTATGCCCACCCCTACGGCCGCCACGCCGTTCAGGCTTTCCAGAATATTGGTCATGGCCTGTGCCGCGATAGCCGCCGTCCCTAACGTGGATACCGTGGACTGTATCGCCAGCTTGCCGAACTGGAACATGCTGTTCTCCACACCGGAGGGAACGCCGATTCCCAGCACCTTGCGTATCAGCCCCCAGTCAGGGCGCATTTTCCAATAGTTGCGTATGTCAATCATCTGCCCCGGCTTCCTCAGAACAAGGAACACTGCCAGCGCGCAGAAAATACGGGAAACAAGAGTGGAAACTGCCGCTCCGGCCACTCCCATATGCAGCCCCCATATCAGGAACGCATTTCCTCCCACATTAAGAAAATTCGAAACTACCGAAATGATCATTGGCCGCTTGGTATCCGCCTGCGCACGCAGCACGGAAGAGCCGGCCCCATACAGCGCGATAAACGGAAAGGAAAGCGCCGTATAAAAGAAATAAGTTTTTGATGCCTCCATAATCGCCGGTTCCACGCTTCCGAACACCAGCTTCAGCAAAGGCTCCCGGAAGCAAAGACATAACGAAGTGACTGCTGCCGCCGTCACCGCCACGATAAAAATAACCTGCTCTGCGGCACGCTTCGCCTCTTTTACATCTTTATGCCCTATGTAGCGTGAACATAATATGGTACCTCCTGCCGCCAGCGCGGAAAACGCCTGTATTACCAATATGTTGATGGAATCCACCAGTGAAACTGCCGATATGGAAGCGGAGCCGATATTGCTTACCATCATCGTGTCAATAGTGCCCATCAGCGATGCCAGCAATTGCTCAATCACTAAAGGAACCAACAGCCTCCATAAATCTTTATTGCTGAAAAGATGCTCCTCCTTCTGCTTCATGATTCTTTTCCCTTTCCGCATTTTCGTGCAAAATTATATCAGCCCAAACGGCTGACTTCAAGTGTCCTGACATAACTTGTATGTTTTTTGTCATACATTTCTTGACAGCCTGAAAGCGGACAGGAATGTCCGCTTTCGCTGTCCGCCGCGTGCCCCATGCGCTGCTTTCGGCGGCATATTTCTATACGATTCCCCTTGCCGTTCACGGTTACGGCGTCTCCAGCAAAATGGCTGCCGCCTCATACGGACGAAGCTTCCCGATTCCGTCCGCCGAGTCCCTTCCGTAATTGGAAATCAGCACTTCCGCACCTTTCCCGAAAAACTGTGCCGGAACGTCCGCCTCCTTTTCTTCCGACGAAAAGTTGCAAAGCACCAGCAGGCTCTGTCCGTCCAGCCTTCTTATATAAGCATATACGGACGCATCCTCCGGCATCAGCAGTTCATAATCCCCATATACAATGATAGGCTGCTCTTTCCGCAAGGCAATCAGTTTCTGATAATAGCGGAATACCGAATCCGGATTCCCCACCTGTTCTTTTGCATTGATTTCCTTATAATTAGGATTTACCCCAATCCAAGGCGTTCCCGTACTGAACCCTGCGTTTTCCGTATCGTCCCATTGCATCGGCGTGCGGGCATTGTCCCTGCTCTTATACTGAAAACAGGAAATCAGTTCCTTTTCTTCCCACAAACGGCTCTCCGTCACTAATTCCCTATAGGCATTCAGGTTCTCGATATCCCTGAACTGGCCGATGTCCGTAAAAGGATAATTGGTCATGCCCAATTCTTCCCCTTGATAAACATACGGCGTGCCCTGCATCATATGCAGGCAGGTAGCCAGCATCTTCGCGGACAGCTCCCTGTACTTCGGACTGTCGTTTCCGAAACGCGATACAGAGCGGGGCTGATCATGGTTTCCAAGAAAGAGGCTGTTCCATGCCTTGCCCTTAAGGCATGTCTGCCATTTGGACATCACTTTCTTAAACTCCGTCAGCGGCACCGGATTTCTGTTCCACTTCCCGTTGACATTCCCCAAGTCCACATGCTCAAACTGAAACACCATATTCAGTTCATGCTCTTCTTCTCCCGCATACTTCAGCGCCTCTTCCACTGTCACTCCCGAAGTTTCCCCTACCGTCATCAAATCATAATGGGACAGCACTTTTTCGTTCATTTCTTTCAGATAGCGATGTACATTGGACCCATGGATGCAATAAGGTCCGAAGTCTCCGTATATGCCGCCTTCCCCTACTTTTCCGTCCGGCATATCCGCCGTTTTGGATATCATGCTGATGACATCCATGCGGAATCCGTCAATTCCTTTTTGGCACCACCAATCCATCATGGAAAACACTTCTTCCCTTACCGCGCTGTTATCCCAATTCAGGTCAGGCTGCTTTTTCGAAAACAGATGAAGATAATACATATCCGTGGCATCGTCATACTGCCAGGCGGAACCGCTGAAACAGGAACCCCAATTGTTGGGCGGCTGCCCGTCCCCTTTGCCCTTCCGCCATATATAATAATCACGCTTCGGGCTGTCCACGCTCTTCCTGCTCTCCACAAACCACCTGTGCTCATCGGAAGTATGATTCACCACCAAGTCCATGACGATCCGGATTCCCCGCCGATGCGCCTCTGCCAGCATCTCGTCAAAATCCTCCATCGTGCCGAACTCCTGCATAATCGCCTGATAGTCACTGATGTCATACCCGTTATCGTCATTGGGCGACTGATAGACCGGCGACAGCCAGATTACGTCAATCCCCAGTTCCTTTAAATAATCCAGCCGTGAGGTAATCCCTTTCAGATCCCCGATTCCGTCACCGTTGCTGTCCATAAAGCTGCGGGGATAAATCTGATATACTACTGCTTCCTTCCACCATGCTCTTTTTATCATAGCATTCATCCTTTCCTAATTATTTACAATGCAAAATCCGTATCACCGCATGGCTTTCTTTTCCTCAAATACCTGCGCAATGACCGGCCGCCCCGCTGTCAGAGCGTGCCTGAAAAATCTCCTGCCGTCTGCAAAACGCCTTGCGGGAATCACAGCTATATTTTAACGTGAATGCTCCCATATTTCAATTATAACTTTTTATTTTCCACGGAAAGGAATATTCTGTTTTGTGACTGCGCAGATGCCCGGTTCCGAAACATTGAGACGGACGTTTCGCCGGATAATATCGGCTGTCCCAATGTTTCGGAACCGGGCATCTGCACAGTCACAAAACAGAATATTCCTTTCTCAGGCAGACTCTATCACAACCCCATGGGCAATCCCCGGCACGGTCTGCCCCTCATTGAAGCTTGTTTTGCTAAGAAGAGCCCCGGTAGGCACAAAAAGCACCCTCTTCCAAACCCCTTCCTCTATTTTCTTCAGAATATAAGCCGACAGCGTCACCGCGCTGCAGCCGCAGCCGCTCCCCCCCGCATGGGTATCCTGCGTCTTTGCGTCATAAATCTCAATCCCGCAGTCCATATGCTGGCCGGAAATATCAATATCCTTTTCGTTTAGCAAATCAATGAGCGCATGCTGCCCTACCGTCCCTAAGTCGCCCGTGATAATCTTATCATAATCCGACGGCTGCCTTCCGAAATCTTTTAAGTTCTGATAAATGCTGTCACAGGCCGCCGGGGCCATGCAGGCTCCCATGTTCATGGAATCCTTCAGCCCGTAATCCATAATTTTCCCCGTAGTCAGCCCCGTGATTCTGGCCCGTGCTTTCTTCCCCGGCGTATTGCTCAGGATAAATGCCCCGCTGCCGGTCACGGTCCAGGAAGCCGAAAGCGGCCGCTGATTCCCATACCCGAGAGGAAAACGGAATTCCTTCTCCGCACTGGCAAAATGACTGGAAGTCACGCAAGCCACATGTTCCGCATAGCCCGCATTTACCGCCATCGTCCCCAAGCTTAAGGAAAGACCGCAGGTGGAACAGGCTCCGTACAAGCCAATCAGCGGCACCTCATAGCCTGCCAGGCCGAAACTGCTGGCAATGGACTGCCCCAACAGATCGCCGGCAAATAGATACCGCAAATCCTCCTTCTTCATCCCGGCTTTCCCCAATGCCAGATATACCGCATCTTTCTGCAAGCTGCTTTCCGCCTCTTCCCAGGAATTGCAGCCAAACATATCATCCTGCCCCACCATATCAAACAATTCCGCCAAAGGCCCCTGCCCTTCTTTCGTTCCCACTACGCTGGCGCTCTCCCTGATATAGACGGGATTCTTTATTTCCAAACTCTGCTTTCCCAATATACATGTTCCACCCGTTTCCTGACCCATACTCTTGCGCATGCTCCTTTCCCAACCTACAGATATCCTATTTCTGCTTAATAGCCATAAACTAAATAGCCATAAACTAAATAGCCATAAACTATCATGAAATATTATCCTGAAAATCCGAAAAATTATTCGCATGCAATGATTACATCAATCTTTTACAATTCCGTGTTTCAGCAGAAAATCCTTCCACAGGGAATAATACTTCGCCTTCAGATGAATGTCGTCAATGGTATAATCGCTGTATAAATCCCCGTTTTCGTCACATACCGCCTCATTCACGTCAATATAGAAAATATCCCTGTTATCGGCCAAAGCGGCAATGGCGGCATTTTTCTCGTTGATTCTGGCATTGTTGAAAATCGGGTCATTTTCGCTCTTCTCCCCGGTCACACGCATGATTCCCTCTACGAATATAATGGCATCCGGCTGCATTTCCCTTATCGTTTCCACAGCCTCCGCATAATGCTCCATAAAATATTCCGTGTTCCCCGTACCCAGTTCATTGATTCCCAGCATCAGATATACTTTGCCATACTGTTTCTTTGCAAGGGCATCCTCCACCGTTATCTTTTCCCCGGTTTCTTCATCCTTTCCCACCGTCGCCGTAAATACGTCATAGATGGTAAGGGAAATCTTTGCAAAAAAGTCCGCCCGTTCCTCCAATCCTCCGTACTCAAACAATCCTACCGTCCGGGAATCGCCGATGAATACCGCATCATTGAAATAATCCTCCGTTACCTCCTGAAATTCATAGGTTACCGGTTCCTCCTCTTCCGCAGCCTCTTCCCCTGCCGTCCCCGGGTTCCCGGCAGACGCCCCGGGTTCTGCCCCGCTATCTACGTTTTCTGCCCCGTTACCCGCGGTTCCTGCTTCTGCCGCCGCATACTCCGTCCCGGCTGCCGGAGAAGACAACGCTTCTCCGGCCCCTTCCTCTCCGGCCGCTCCCGCCGCATCGGCTTCTATATCTTCAATATTCTGCCCGGCTTCTTCCGGTTCCGCGGATGCGGCGGTCACTTCACTCCCTGCCGCTGACAGGCCGCCCCAGGCCTCCCAAGGCATAACGCCCTTCTCTATGCCTTCCATCATCAGCACAAGGAAAGGCTGCTTTACCGGCTGCAGCCCATATTCTCCGTATACCGTAAATATTCCCGCCAGTCCCGTTGCCGAGAAAAGCAGTCCGCTCACCGTCAGCAGGAAAAACACCGGACATTTTCTTATCCATTTCATAACAGCACCTTCATCCTATCCATAATCTGTCATACCCCGTCTCAACATTCCGCTCTGCCCGCGGAAATCATCTCTCCGTCAGAACTTCAGATAAGCAAACGGATTGCTTTCCATGCTCACCAGACAATATACGGAAAACCAGAAAACCCCTGCCGTCAATACCGCAACCACCGGATTTTTCCGGTGCTTTTCCAAAAAGCGGTAAACTGCGGGCACACACCATACAACTCCGCAAAGCAGATAAACCCAATACAACTCCAGATTCTTCACCACATCATAGGGGTTCACCGCCACGCCCCCTCCCGCAAAAGGAAACATCCGTCCCAGATAAACCGTCAGCTGCCCTAAATCCGTAATCGCAAAAAAGACCCAGGTAATCGGAATGAACAGAAGCACATACCCCCGCCCCAGCAGAGGAAACTTCCGGAATACCTTTCCCAACCATAACTTCTCAACGGCAATGAGCAGGAACAGCGCCATTCCCCAAAGAATGAAATTCAGGCTGCCGCCATGCCAAAAACCGGTAAGCAGCCACACTGCCAGCAGATTCCGCATCGTCCTGCCGTTCCCGCCCCTGCTGCCTCCCAACGGGAAATAAACATAATCCCTGAAAAAAGTCCCCAGCGTAATATGCCATCGCCTGTAAAACTCCGAAATTCCTTTGGACGCATAAGGATGGTCAAAGTTCAGGATAAAAGGCATGCCCAGCATCACGCAGATTCCCGATGCCATAAGAGAATACCCCCAGAAATCAAAATACAGCTCCATGGAATAGGCAAAGGCGCCCAGCCAGGCTAACGGCGTGGAAATGCTTTCATATCCGATGACGCTGATATCCTTCCAGAGAATCGCCAGCCGGTCTGCCAACAGCACCTTCGTTCCCAGCCCGACGGCAAAATACCAAAGCCCTTTTTCCGCATTATCCCAGGAATAATCCCTCTTCTCCGCATCCAAGGCACCTTCGTTATACCTCATAATGGGGCCGGACACCAGCTGCGGAAACATCGTGAAATACGCTGCCGTCTGCCGGAAGGAGGGCAGTTCCCTTATTTCTCCCCGGTAAACGTCTGCCTGAAAAGAAATCATTTTAAACAGATAAAAACTCAGCCCCAAAGGCATCATGCTTTCTCCGAGAAAAAATCCGGACATTTTAAAAGCCGCCAGCAAACCCACATCCGCCGCCATTGCCGCAATCAGCCAGGCCTTGCCCCTTTTCTTCAGCCTCTGCTTATCCCTGCAATGAATCACCTTCCATGCAAACAGATAATTCAGCCACACTGCCGCCAACAGCAGCAGCACAAAGTAAGGCTCCCCCGCGGCATAAAACAGGATGCTTCCAAGCAGAAGCATCTCATTCCTATATTTTTCAGGAACCACATAATAACCGGCAAGAAACACCGGAAAAAAACGAAACAGAAACTCCATTCCCGTAAAAACTGTCATTTCCACCAAATCCCATTCTTATGTATTTCAAAACATCCATGTATAGTATATTTTCCCGGCAGCAGCTTATGCTACCGGTCATTTCCCGCATATACAAATTCCCTCTGAATAATAAAGCTGCCGAAAAACAGCAGAATATCCACCGGCATTTTTACCAATACCTCAAATCCCCCCACTAAAGGATACAGCTTCCCCACCAACAGCGCACTCAGGGACATCTGCACTGCCGCCAGCAGAACATAACGCGGCAGCGTGCTCCGTACCGTGCCGTCGCTCTGAAACACTACCTTGAGGTTCAGCAGATAATTATAAAGTGCGGAAAGCACCCTTGCCAATACCGTCGCTGCCGTAATATAAGTAATCCCTCCCCAGCGCATCCCCTTCAGCAGCACGCAGAACAGAGAAAACAACGCCAAATCTACGACGCTGGAAGAGAGGGAGGAAAACAGGAATTTCCCGAATATCATATATATTCTCACCGAATCCTTCACCGGATTAAAATGGCTCGTTTTGTTTTCCTCAATATAAACCGTATGAATCGGCACTTCCACAATAGGAATTTTCCTTCTCTTAGTTTCCAGCAGCATATTCGTCTCAAACTCAAACCGTTCCCCCTTCACCGACAGAAGCTGTCCCGCAAAGGCCAGCGGTATTCCCCGCAGCCCGGTCTGTGTATCGGAAACGGTAATGCCCGTCAGGTACTTCATCACGATCCGGGTACACTTATTCCCAAAACCGGAGCGGACCGGGATACCCTCCCCTTCAAAGCACCTGCAGCCAAGCACCAATGCCCCCGGATTCGCCAGCATGGCATCCGCGCACGCCAAAATACATTCCGGCAGATGCTGACCGTCCGAATCCGCAGTAATCACTCCTGATGCATGGGGAAATTCCTGCAGGCAGTAATCGAAAGCCGTCTTCAGCGCACACCCTTTTCCCCTGTTCACCGCATGGTGCAGCACGGTACAGCCGTAATCCCGCTTTGCCGATTCAAAATAGTGCGCATATTCCCTGCCGCTCCCGTCGTCCACCAGCACAAGATTCCGGAAGCCCGTGCCCCTCAGTGCTTTCAGCAGACCGATTAATTTATCGTCCGGTTCATAAGACGGTATGATAACCGGCACTTCCAGCCTTATTTCTCTCTGCTCCATAGTCCCACCTTTATCCATGCAGGCCATGATGCTTCCGCTCCCTGCTTCCGGAAGTTCCCCGGCAATGCTGCCGAGCCCCGCCCCCGCAAAGCTTCCCGTTCGTTCCGGTTCTCACCGTAATCTTATCTTATAAGAGGCATGCATCATAATCCCATCATAATTGCATCAAATCTGCATCATTTTATTCCCATACCAACTTTGGGTTCGGGTATTTGGCGGCGACTGCGAAAGTCGGTCTGACGGCCAGTCTCATTGCGTCAAGCCGCTGCCCTTTGCCGCAGCCGTCAATAAGGTTCCAGAAAAATCCCTTCCTCCCCCTCCTGCACCTTATATACCCGTTCAAACTGAAAAGCCCCTCCCACCGCCAAAGCCTGAAAAGCCGCCTCGCCGGCCCGGGCAGAGCCGTCCACATATAAGAACCCCGCATGGGAATCCCTGATTGCCCTTGCCACATCTCCTTCCCCAATGGCCGACGCATCCATATTTCCGCACATTACCGACACCGGGGATGCCTCATACGCCACATAAGTATTTCTCACCCAGCTCACGTCCGAGCTGTCACGCAAATACAAAACACGACCCGCATTCCCCTTCTGCCCTGCGCCCACGGTTTCCAGAAAATCCTCTGCCGCCCCGTCCACAATCTCTTCCCGTTCCGCCAGGATTCCCTCCGTCCGTTCCCGGTAACCATAGAGTGCCCGCCAGGCGCTGCCATAATCCGCAGTCAGAAACACAAATGCCATACAGATAAGGATACCGGCTTTGGAACTGCACTTTTCCGTCACCAGATATGCCAGCAAATACAGCCCCCCGATTACAAACGGCGCCCCATACCTCTCTATGGAGGAAACCATTCCGAAAGGCTCCAGATACTGTGTTTCCACCGCAAATATGGTCAGATGGCTTATCAGGTTTATGGCATAGAATAAAATGCCCGTCACTCCCAGATAGCCGCCGATATACCAAGCCTGTTTTCTGTCCAGAAGCCGGAACCTGCCAAGCAGGAACACAAACAGCAGCAATAAACAGAACATGCCCAAAGGCGTTATATCCAAAGCCGCCGTCTTCCATCTGTGAAGAGGCCATGCCGCGAAAGCCTCCGCAAAAGCCTTCACCATATCCTCCTGATAGGCAGGCAGATTCATGCCTCCCGTGGCCATCTGCACTGCCGTCCCGGTAAGCTTGGCAATCCTTCGGTTCCACAGACAGAACCCCAGCCAAGACCCTTCCGTCACAACCGGAAACACCGTGACCAGAAACAAAGCTTTCCTATCTGCCCTTTTCCCGGCCCGCCCTATGCTTTCGGCCCTGTGACGCATCCAATGGAACCCATAGTCAAACAGCAGGCCGAATGCCGCCCAAAGAACCCCTGTATTTTTCATCAATACAAGCACGGACAGAAACAATGCCTGCCTAGCGTAGTAAAAGAACCTCCCGTGCCTGTCCCTGTCCGCCACGGACACAAGAAAATTCCCATAGACAAGCGCCATCGTCAGGTCCGCACAGCAGCCGTCGCACCAGAACACCTCCGCCACCGTCGGAAAAAGCCACAGTCCCGCCGCCCCTGCGGCCATCGGCAGTGCTTTCCGCCTCTTCAGGGATTTCAGCATAGGGAACAGAAACGCCAGATTCATAAAATAATATCCGGCAAACATCAGCCCTTCCTTAAACTCTCCCGGGGAAAAATGCAGGAACCACCATTTCATCATCTGCGTGCCCGGCGGATAATCCCCGAATTCCGCCGCCACATTCTTATATTTTCCCGCAAAACCGTCCAAATAAAACAGCGACTTTACATCCGTCGCCCAAAAATTATAATCATCCCACCAACTGACAGCTTTCCCGCTGACACACACCGTCACAATGACCGTCATCAGCAGAGCCGCCCATGTTCCCCCACGGGAAAATTCCCGGCGGACATACCCTGTCATAGCCTTCCGCTCCTCCTTGCCCATATGCACGGCAAAGAAAAAAGCCGCCGACAGCACGCCGACGGCCAGAAAATCCGAAAACGGCAATGCCCCGAAAAAAGAAAGCACATAAAGCACAAGCACCAAAACAGAACAGCCCACGGGAACCGCTTCCGCAAACTGCAGCCGGAACTTCCAGGCAATGCCGGATATCATAACCAAAAGCGCCAGTATATGAACAATGAACATGAATCCTCCTACTTTCCGGAACACATTTCGGTATTTTCGTGCCGGACAACATTTTTATTATACCTCTAAACATAAAAAATTACAAACGAATACCTGTTTTCTTCCCGGAATTTTTATAACAGTTCAGCCTGAATGTTGTGTTGGGAGGC
>CAJTVK010000080.1 GCA_910579645.1 uncultured Lachnospiraceae bacterium
AATCAGAAATGGCTTGATGAACAGATAAACTATCTGAAACGGAAAGAATACAGCATAACCTGCTATGCTGTGAGGGCAGAACTTGGTCTGCGCAATTCCAGCAATCCTGTGGAAAAAGAAAATGACATGCTGGTGGCACAGCGCCAGAAACATAATGGCATGTCGTGGTCAAAGAATGGGAGCAGTGCCCTTGCTGCTATTGAAATGGTCTATCAGAATAAATATGAGGATATCTGGTTCCAACATGGGCAGATTTCTTTTGTAATGCCCAAAAAAGAAACGGATTCATTGGATCTGTGCGCCTAATTTTGTGGTATAGTTATAAAATCTAACCGCACAGGTAGAAAAAATTTGGAAGGTAAAGGGAAAGGAGGAGGACTATATTCCAATGTTGCGACATCGCAACACCTTTCAGAGTTCCTCTTCCCTTCCCTCTTCCTTCCTGCCCCTCTCCATCACCTGAAATGCCCTGTTTTCAAGCATTCGGAGGGGATAGGGAGAGATAAGGGAAAAGAGGAGGCTTGCTTCTATGGGATTTTTATAGATGATTTCCTGTTAGAAATTTTCTCTTTTTTAATAAAGGAAATAAGTGGAACGATTAGGGGAAAGGGAAGAGATTGGAAGGATGAGGGAAAGGAAGAGGGCCTTGTAAGAACGAATCCTACAAGGTCCTGAATTTTACTTTTTTTTCTTATTGCTTCTGCCGCTCTCAGCAAAAATTATAATCTGCCAACAGCAAAAATGTGGTCTGCAAGAATACTTATATTCTATTTTCCTACATTGGCAATCGCCGCCTGCGCCGCCGCCAACCGAGCAATAGGCACCCGATAAGGCGAGCAGGACACATATGTCAATCCAACCTTATGGCAGAATTCCACCGAAGAAGGATCGCCGCCATGTTCCCCGCAGATACCCAACTTAATGTCCGGTCTGGTCTTTCTTCCCTTCTCAGCCGCCATCTGCACCAGCTGTCCCACACCGCTCTGATCCAACCGTGCAAACGGATCGGATTCATAAATCTTATTCTTATAATATTCATCCAGGAACTTCCCTGCATCATCCCTTGAGAAGCCAAAGGTCATCTGTGTCAGGTCATTGGTTCCGAAGGAGAAGAACTCCGCTTCCTCTGCAATCTCATCCGCCAGCAGAGCAGCTCTCGGAATCTCTATCATAGTGCCCACATGATACTTAATATCGGAATTCTTTTCCGCCTTTACTTTCTCGGCGGTCTCCACTACCACATCCTTCACAAATTTCAGTTCTTTTTTCTCACCTACCAAAGGAATCATAATCTCCGGCACAATATCATAGCCCTTTTCCGCATTTACTTCTATGGCCGCTTCCATCACTGCCCTTGTCTGCATACGGGCAATTTCCGGATAAGTTACGGCCAGACGGCATCCGCGGTGTCCCATCATCGGGTTGAACTCATGGAGGGAATCGCAGATTTCCTGCACTTCCTCTGCCGTCATCATCATTTTCACGGCTAAATCATCAATATCATCCTGTTCGGTAGGCACAAATTCGTGCAACGGGGGATCCAGGAAACGGATGGTGACCGGCCTGCCCTCCATTGCCTCGTATAATCCCTTGAAGTCGCCTTTCTGATAAGGTATCAGGTCATTCAAAGCTTTTTCTCTCTCCTGAACCGTCCTTGCCAAAATCATCTGACGGATTTTGGGTATTCTGTCGGGTTCAAAGAACATGTGCTCCGTACGGCAGAGTCCGATGCCCTCGGCACCGTATTTTACGGCATTTGCCGCATCCGCAGGGGTGTCCGCATTGGTGCGTACCTGAAGTTTGCGGAAGGAATCCGCCCATTCCATAATTCTTTCAAAATTGCCGCTGATGGAAGCTTCTTTTGTCTTAATGTCCCCGTCATATATCTTTCCGGTGGAACCGTCCAAAGAAATGTAATCTCCTTCATGATATACATGTCCGCCCAGCTGGAATACTTTGTCTTCCTCGTTGATGGAGATATCGCCGCATCCCGATACGCAGCAGGTTCCCATGCCGCGGGCAACGACTGCCGCATGGCTGGTCATGCCGCCCCTGACGGTCAGAATGCCTTCTGCCGCATGCATGCCTTCGATATCTTCCGGTGAGGTTTCCAGACGGACTAAGATTACCCTTTCGCCAGACTCATGAGCCTGCTTTGCTTCTTCTGCCGAAAAATAAACTTTCCCTGCTGCCGCGCCGGGTGATGCGGGAAGAGCCTGTCCGATGACTTCCCCTGCTTTCAGTGCCTCTGCGTCGAATGTAGGATGCAGCAGCTGATCCAAGGATTTTGCCTCAATGCGTGTCACTGCCTCTTCCGGCGTGATTTTTCCTTCGTCTACCAAGTCACAGGCTATCTGAAGGGCAGCCTGCGCCGTCCTCTTGCCGTTTCTTGTCTGCAGGAAGAAAAGCTTGCCGTCCTCAATGGTAAATTCCATATCCTGCATATCCCGGTAATGATCTTCCAGCTTATTGGCTATTTCAATGAATTTTGCATAGCATTCCGGCAGGTCCTCTTCCAGCTTGGTGATTGGCTGCGGCGTACGGATGCCTGCAACGACGTCCTCACCCTGTGCATTGATGAGATATTCTCCGTATATTCCCTTTGCGCCGGTAGAAGGGTTCCTTGTAAATGCCACGCCGGTACCGGAAGTATTTCCCATATTTCCGAATACCATTGCCTGTACATTGACTGCCGTTCCCCAATCGCCGGGGATATCATTCATACGGCGGTATACGATGGCTCTGTCATTGTCCCAAGAACGGAATACCGCTTTCACGGCCTCCATCAGCTGCTCCTTCGGCTCCTGCGGGAAATCCGTTCCCAATTTATCTTTATAGACCTGCTTAAATTTCTCAATCACTTCTTTCAGATCTTCTGCCGTCAGGTCCGTGTCAAACTTTACGCCCTTACTTTCTTTTATTTCATCCAAAATTCTTTCGAAATATGATTTCGGAATTTCCATTACCACATCTGAAAACATCTGGATAAACCTGCGGTAGGAGTCATAGGCAAATCTGGGATTTCCTGTCTTCTTTGCAAATCCCTCCACAGCCACATCGGTCAGCCCCAAGTTAAGAATGGTATCCATCATTCCCGGCATGGAAGCCCTTGCGCCGGAACGCACCGAAACCAAAAGAGGATTCTCCGTATCGCCGAACTTCTTGCCCTGCTTCTTCTCCAAGCCTTCCAATGCTTCAAAAATCTGTCCTTTGATTTCATCGGAAATCATTTTTCCCTGACTGTAATAATCCGTACAGGCTTCGGTGGTTACCGTGAATCCTTGTGGTATCGGAAGCCCCAGATTGGTCATTTCTGCCAGATTCGCCCCTTTACCACCCAAAAGGTTCCTCATGTCTGCATTGCCTTCTTCAAATAAATATACCCATTTTGCCATGCTTTTCCCTCTCCTTAAATAAGAATTACTAACATTTTACAATATTATAACACACTTTTACGCCGTATACCACTCACTTAATAATTCTATTTCCCCCCCTTCCACGGGCACACGGTAAAAGTAATCATTATTTCCTGTTTTTTCATCTGTTTCGGCAATGGCTTCATAATACAGATAACCGTCCCCCGGGATAAAATACAGAATGCCCCAATACTCCCCTTCCTTCATATGGGCAATTGTCCTCATTTCCCCGTCCTCCAAGGATATTTCCACGATTTCTCCCGCCATTGCGGTATATAGCTTTCCGTTCTGCATGATAAAAGAATAATTGGCGAAGCCGGTAAAGTCCGCCGGCAGTTCTCCCTGCTTTTCCCCTGTGCTTCCGTCCAGAATTTCCATTCGGTACAGAAACGTCCGGTAATCATATCCCTCCGGTTTATGGGTCAATGTAAAGCAATATAGTTTTCCTTCCGCATAAACTGCATTTTCTATATAGCCCTCTTCATCCACTGCCGCAAACGAGGCCAATGCCTGGTCCGTATCCTTTTCCACATGGATACGTCCCAGCATATTCTCTTCCTTTGCCCTGTCCGTGCCCCTATAATACAGATAAGTGCCGTCATAGCCCAATATGCTTTCTATGCGGTCAGTGGATATCTTTCCGCGCTGCTTTGTGTTGACATCCACCCATGCATACTTCATGCAGTGGTTCTCATCATACCCATAGCCGTAAAACAGCTTATCGCCTATCAGCTTCTCATATCCTGCCCCCGCCAGAAAAACGTCGTCAGCCAGTACTTCCTCATTGCCCCCGTCCATATCGCTCCGCTTTATTTCCGTCAATTCGTCCGTCAGGCTGTCATACGCTTCCTGTATCTTTTCCACATAATAAATCTTTTCATCCCATATGGTAAAAACATTGCTTTCCAAGGGAATCTCTTCTCCGTAAAATCCATGCGCGCCGCAATATACTTTTCCGTTATAGGAACATATATTGGTAAAATTCCTGACAGGGCAGTCGGTTCCCCTTTCCGTCTCCTGCTTCTCCCCCTCCCGGCCTTCGTTTTCCGCTGCCTGACCTGCCGGCCCGCTTTTTTCTTCCTGTGCCGCAGGGGTTTCCTTCTGCCTCCCCAACTGGTTCATCCCTACCGATATCGCTACCCCGAATGCCAGAAGCAAGGCTGCCGCCGCTATCATGGCTATCCGGTTCCTGTCAGCCCCTTTTCCGTTTTTGTCCATTCCTGCCCGTTCTCCTTCCGGCCTCATATATACATGTTCCCGGAACTTTGCCGGTCTTTGCCGCTACTGCAGCGTCTCAATGACATATTCCGCCGCAAAATGCTTTTTCGGCGGCACTTCGTTTCCCCATTTCCTCTCTTCCAGCGTCCCCTTAAATTCCACATGGTCACACAGCCCGTACCAAGGCTCTATGCAGACAAAAGGCGCACGAAGGCCCGCCGGTGCCCATACCGCCACTACCGGCGTCTGAAAAGAAACTTTTATGTACGGTTTTTTATCCGGCGTCAGCAGCGAGATTTCCTGAACCTGCCGGTCTTCCATTACCATTGCGTCTCTTTCGAATAATTCATCCCGCACGGACAGACATCCGTTTTCCAGTTCGTGAACAACATGATGGTCGTCCACCAGTCCGTCCGATCCGATCACTGTACACCGTATGCAGTCCTTATCTCCAAACTTCAGATAATAATCCTCCCGCCGGTCTCCGGGAAACAGCGGGCAGTTAAAAGCGGGATGTCCGCCGATGGAAAAGTAAGCAGGTTCTTCCGAAAGATTATCCACTCTCCAAAGCACTTTCAGCTTCTTTCCGTCCAATCGGTAACCAATCTCCAATTTGAAGTCAAAAGGATACATTTCCTTTGTCTCTTCATTGGCATCCAGCGAAAACCAAACCTCCGCAGCCTCATGGGACACCAGCTTAAACTCCATATCCCTGGCAAATCCATGCTTTCTCATCTGATATGTTTCCCCTTGGAAACGGTATTCCCCTTCTTTCAGCATGCCGATGAACGGAAACAGCACGGGCGATGTCTTCCCCCAATATGCCGGATTCCCGCACCACATATACTCCGTTCCTTTTTCCACGCTGCGCAGAGATTTTAACTCCGCGCCATGGCTGTCCACCGATGCCGTAATTTCTCCGTTGCTGATTTCACAAATTGCCATACCTCTTCTCCTTCTGTCTCAGTTTTCCCTTCCGGACAATGAGCCGTTTTACTTTTTATCGGGCACCTCTACCGCTTCCACCTCCAAGGCTTCCATAGTTTCTGCCACGGCCCTGACGGTTTTTGATACACGGGATATAATCCATATATCGGAAATACCGTCATATATGAGCATTATCCCGATCAGCACAATCATCGTGCTCACTGCCTCAAACGGATTATATATTAGCAATGCGCCAAAACCTATCGTCACGATACCGAGCAGCAGCGCCACCCACCACTTATCATATTTCTCCTTGTACAGTTCCGCCGCCTGCAGCACATTATGCCCCCCGTGCACCGCAATGATTGCCCCGATTACCACCGGAATAATCCGTATCAGCACACCCGGGTCAAAGATAATCCACCCGCCCAGCACCAACAGCACGATTCCTGCCACCATATTAATCTGGGACAGCAGCGACCCGTCCCTTCTGACAAAAAAAGTAATCAGGTTTGCCGCGCCTGTCAGAGCCAGCACGCATCCGAACCCGATACACACCAGCTTAGAAGAAATATCCGGCCATGCCACAAGGGTAATCCCGAACAGCACGCACAGAACGGCCGATATCAGATAATTGGCTTTCAGAGTTTTAAAAAAACGATACATTCCGCTCACTCCTTACTAATATAAAAACTTAAGCCAATTATACCATAAAACGGAAAGTTTTCAATATTTATATCGTAAACTATGCGGAAATCAGTTTTTGATTCTAAACCTGCGCGGTTGGATATCTGACGATATAGAAAAAGGCCGCGCACAAACCGTAAATTTTTCAGCCGTTGAAACATACCGGCACATAGATGCCGTAATTCCGCACCTGTGGCGTGTCTGAAAAATTTATGCTTCCGTGCGCGTGCCGCGTCCTTCCCCTACCCTACCTTATATCCGGTTCCCCACACTACTTTCAGGTAATGCGGCTCCTTAGGGTTTCTTTCGATTTTTTCCCTGATATGCCTGATATGTACCGCAATGGTATTGTCTGCACCGATTGCCTGCATGTTCCAGATGGACTCATAAATCTGGCCGATGGAAAGCACCTTTCCACGCTCCTTTACCAACAGCCTCAGGATTTTATATTCAATCGGCGTCAGGCTGACTTCCTTCCCCGCCACCGTTACTTTCCGCAGTATATCGTCAATCACCAATTCATCCACCCGGTATATGCGGTCGATGTTCTCCCGCATATTGGCCAGCTGCGTATAACGCCTGAACTGAGAATTGATTCTGGCCATAAATTCCAGCGGATGATAGGGATTGATGACATAATCATCCGCCCCTGCATTGAGCGCCGCTATTTTCATCTGCTCGGAATCATTTGCCGACAGCACGATAATCGGCATTTTATCCGCTTTCCGTATTTCTTTTAAATGTTCCACCCCATCGTTTTTCGGGAAGTCTATATCCATGACCACCAGATGGATATCCTTTTCCCTGACCCTTGCCACTACATCCTTCAGTTCCTTTGCCACCAGAACCTGATACCCGCCCTGTGCCAGGAAAATTTTCAGCACTTCCATATTGGTTTCGTTCTGGTTATAAATCAGCACATTTTTCATTTTGGTTTCCTCCTCTCAAAAAACCTCCCGGCCCTTCTGCCGTCATCTCCCTACTCATATTCACTTAAATCAATACTGTCCATAATCCGCTTCGCATCCGTTTCCGTATATCCCAGGAAATCAATGAAAGCTTCATAACTCCCTACCGTTATCGCCGCATGTATCTGCAGTTCCTCTTCTCCTTCCCCCTTTACCGAATCTACCAACGTATAAGTATACCCCTGCGAAGTGGTATAGCTGCGTTCATTGCATACGCCTCCCGGAAATACTTTGGACGATGCATGCCCCTGCGTGTCGGCATAATCTGTGCGTTCCATCCACAGCACCTTGCCGTCCAAATCATACCGCACCATTGCCCAATCCCCACAGACCATGATATCGGTAGCTGCAATGGGATGCCCTATACTTATAGACGGCTGCGGGAAAATAATATCTTCATATTGCTCGAATTCTTCCCAGGATTCATAATTTTTTACGGGTATCTCCTCTACGGAGCACAGACTGTCTTCCAAGCTTTCTTTCGTTTCCGCCGTTTCCTGCAGCTCCATCTCACCTTCCGCCGTTTCCCGCAGCTCCGTCTCACTTTCCGCCGTTTTCCGCAGACCCGTCTCACTTTCCGCTGATTTCTGTATCCCCGTCTCACTTTCCGCTGTTTTCCTTGTATCGGCCTGCCCTGCTTCCCCGAAAGCCTCCTGCTTTTGCCCTTCTGCCGGCTCCGCATCGGATATCCTTCCTCCCTCTGCCGTCTCCTTGCCGGATGCCCGTTCCCCTTCCTGCCAATCCGTGCCGAAATCCCTTCCTTCCGCCTCTGTCCTCCCGTCACCGGCCGGCATAACCCCAGCCGGCGCGGCCTCCTCCATGCCGGCCTCCGCAGGCGCTTCCCCTGCACGGAGCCCTTCCTCCGCCATAGCCTCCGCAGGCCATGCCGCGCCGGCAGGGACGGCCTCATCCCCCAATGCCAAGCCCACTTCTTCTCCTGTCACATATACCCCGCTGTCCGCTGCCCCGCTCCTGGCCATAGTAGCAGCGTCTCCCGATTCAAACCCCCATTCACTGACCTTTATTACATTCCCGATATACTCTGCCGCCTTCACCGTGCCGAAGCCGCATAGGAAAATAACGCATACTGCGGAAAATGTCGTCGCCGTCATCCGCTGCACTTTCCTTATCATCCGCTTTCTGTGCCTGCCCTCGTCCATTACGGAAAGAGCATCGATATGGATTTCTTTCATGCCCAGCGTATCCATATCCTGTACGGCTGACTGATATTCACTTCTAAAATCATTCATACTGATACTCCTCCTTTAAGTTTTTCCTAAGCATCTCCCGTCCCCTGGTCAGCTGGGAAGTCACCGTGGATTCCTTACGTTCCGTAGCCTGAGCGATTTTCCTGACACTCATCTGCTGATAATAAAACAAATGGATTACTTCCCTGTATTTCCTCGGCAGCTTCACCACTGCCTCCATAATCTCCCGGCTCTGCTCCTTCTGCAGCACATTTCTTTCCATGCTGCCTGCATCTGCTTTCTCTGCCAGTTCCCCCTCCGGCATATCCTCCCTATGGCGATACCAAGCCGAACGCCATATCTTCCGGCAGCCGTTCAGAGTCACCTTTATCAGCCATGCCCTCTCATGCTCTGCCGATTCAAATTCTTTTCTTCCCTTTATAAACTGATAAAACGTCTCCTGCACTACATCTTCTGCGTCCTGATTATTCCTCAGCTGCAAAAATGCAATCCTGTAAAGCATATCGCTGTACAAATCTATTTTCTGCTGCAGCATCTCCATTTCATCGGACCCGGCAATCTCCTCCTGTGCCCTTCTGTTTTTCTTTTCCATATGTATCGTTTCCCATTATTCTTCCATTCACTATGCCAATATTCCCATTCCCGGCGTTGCGTTTTCCGTCCCGTAGCTTCATAAATGCTGTCTCTTTCCCCATATCATCCCAATTCCGAAAGCTGCTGTTCTTTCCCTCTGACATATCCGACAAAACTCTTCACTGCTCTCTCATATACTAATATCCCATACAAAACCAAAATACTGCAAAAAAATTTCTTATTTTTTTCTTATTTTTCCGCACCGCCCTATCCCCTGCTTTTACCGACAGTCCTATCTTATTAGACGCATCAGCTCCCTAAAAAGTTTCATGCAGCCCTAAAAAATGCAAGGCACGACTGCATGATAAATAATACAGCCGTGCCTTGCATTCCATCCGCACGATGCCTTAAATGCCCCAAGGCCCGAAAACACCTTCTCCGGCCTATCCTGCGGAAATTGTCCTGTTCCGGAATGTATGCAACATGCATTCCCGAAAACACCTTCCGTCAGCGTCATCCCCTGATTTTCTGTCCCTGCATCTTCTGCCGCTCCTTCCGTTTCTTCCTAAAGGCTTCCCATTCCACATATGCAATCCATCCGAAAGCCGCCCCGACACAGTTCAGAAGGATATCATCCACATCAAAAGCCCCAAAAGCGCTGAACAGCTGGAATACCTCTATGCCTACCACAAAAAGAAAAGCATTTGCCAGCAAGGCCATAAAACGCCTGCACCTTGGCTGTATATACGGCAGCAGGAAACCGAACGGGATAAACACTACCACATTGCCCACCAGATTTTCAAAGCTGTTGAGCATATAAGAATACTTGATATACATTTTAATTGTTTTGAAAAGAGTAAAATTTGCCGTATCCAATCCTTCCAGAATCACGTCTTTTTCCCAGCCGGCCATGATGGCCTGCAGTTCCGCCCACGGATACTTGAAAATAATCACCTTTACGACTACCGCAATATATATAAAAAACACAATCTTCATGCGTTTCATTCTGTTCACGAATAACGAACCTCCACCAGAGTCAATCCCTTGGCAGGCACGAGGAAGCCGGCATCCTCCCGCGTCCCTGCCGCCAACAGTTCTTCTGCCTGCGCCGCGTCTCTTTTGTGCATCCCTGCCTCCAGCAGGGTTCCTGTCATAATGCGAGCCATATGATACAGAAAACCATTCCCCCGGAACGTGAAACGCACTTCATCCCCGATTCTTTCCACCTCTATGGCTTCCACCGTGCGCACCGTAGATTTTTTGCTTCTCTTATTGGAGGTGAATGCCTTGTAATCATGGGTTCCGCACAGCAGCCCGGCCATCCGGCGCATAGCTTCCAGGTCCAGCGGCTCCGCCATCTGATATACATATCTCCTATCAAATATATGTGGCACATCACTGTTTAAAACCCGATAACAGTAAGTTTTCCCTGTGGCGTTCAGCCGGCTGTGGAAACGGGGCGACACCTCCGAGGCCTTCACTACCGCGATATCCTCCGGCAGATATTGATTCATATATTCCATAATCTCTTCCGGCGTACGCTCCGTCTCCAAATGAAAATTGGCCACCTGCCCCAAAGCGTGCACTCCGGCATCCGTCCGGCCTGCGCCGTCTACCTCCACCTTGCTGCCGCACATCTTTGTCAGCAATGCTTCCAGTTTCCCCTGAATGGTATTCTCCGTGCTGACCTGTCTCTGCCAGCCCCGGTATCTTGTTCCCTCATATTGAAGTATTACTTTTATGTTACGCAATTATGCGACCCTCCATGGATTTTCTTTTCCTTCCAGGAACAGCTTGCACCCTGTCAGGGAATCCCTGACTACCGTTTCCACACAGTCGTCGGTATAAAATGCCATATGATGCGTTACCGTCACGTTGGGAAAGCCGCGCAGGACAGCCAGTTCTCTGTTGGTCAGCACATCCGATTTCCTGTCATAATAATACAGCCCGAACTCATTTTCCACCACATCCAGCCCGGCCGCGCCGATTTTTCCCGACTCAATCCCGGCTATCAGCGCCTGCGAATCCATCAGCCCGCCCCGTGCCGTATTCACAAGGACCACGCCGTCTTTCATCTTTGCGATGCTTTCTCCGTCAATCATATGCCGGTTCTCTTCCGTCAGCGGCGCATGCAGGCTGATGATGTCCGCTTTCTCCCACATTTGCTCCAAAGTCACATATTCCGCATATTTTTTTACCTCTTCCTTTTGAAAAATATCATAAGCAATCAGCCTGCAGCCAAAGCCGGACAGATTCCTCAGAACCGTCTCTCCGATACGGCCTGTGCCGATCACTCCCACGGTCAGATCCTTCAGTTCCCTGCCCTGTATCCCCTGCAGAGTATAGTCCTGAATGTTTGTCCTTTCTATAATCCGCTTCATCTTCCTTATGGACATTAGAATCAGCATGACCGCATAATCCGCCACCCCATGAGGGCCGTAAGGGGCATTTGCCACAGTAATCCCCAGTTCCTTCGCCGCTTCCGTATCAATATGATCATAACCGATTGTCCGTGTCACCAAATAGCGCATGCCGTTCTCCCGCAAGCCGGCCAGCAGTTCCCTTGTCATCTTGGAAGTGAGAATGTCCACGCACCGGCTTCCCTTCGCCAGTTCCAGATTCCCCGGCCCGGGCGCGTCCGGACACAGCACCAGTTCCAAGCCCAATTCTTTCCCGTATTTTATAAATAAAGCTTTCTCGTCAAATTCCCGGCAATTATATACCGTCACTTTCATACCGCTCACCCCTTCTTTCCGTTCCTCTTACCTCGCCGCTCCTTATATTCTTCCAGCCCGGCCATATCCTCTTCTTCCAGCCTGCGGAAATTATTTATGCCTGCAAACAATATTTTCAGGCTGTTGATGGTTGTGTCAAACACACCCTCCTCATACATATTGGCCAGAATAATCCCGATGGGAACCGCCGCAATCATCCCAAACACCCCCGCGGCCTTATATCCGATAAATAGCAGGAACAAGGTAGGGATGGGAGGCACGCCGATGGAATCCCCCACGATTTTCGGCTGGATAATCTGCCGTGCCAGCTGCCCGCCGCACCAGATAATCAGCAGCCCCACGGCCATTTTGTAATCCGAACTGAGTATTTTTATCACCGCCTAGGGCAGCAGCACCGTTCCCGTGCCGAAAACCGGCAGGAAATCCAATACGGCTATGCCCAGCGCAATCAGCAGCGCATAATTTACCTTCAGAACCGTAAAGCCTGCCACCAGCAATAGATACATCCATATCTCTATTTTCAGCTGTGCCTTGAAATATCCTCCCACTGCGCGCTTAAAGCTTCTCGCCATCATGTCCCAGCGGTAAATGATGGCTTCCGGCATATGCCCTTTCACATGCACCGACATATATTCCCGTTCCGCCACGAAAAAATAGGCAGACAGCAGACACATAATGATTCCTACGATTATGGTGGGCACATTCTTTGCAAAATTGCCTACGGCCTCTATCGTGGGCGTTCCTGCCTGCCCCACCAGTTCTCCCAGAAAACCTTCCATCTGGTCGCCGATATCCGCTATCGCACTCCGAATATTCTCCGGGAAACGGCTGTACAGCACATCCAGATTTTTCCCTATCGTACGGAAATCCTCTTCCGCGCTGCTCCACATTTCCGGCAGTCCTCTCACCAGCCCTGCCGCTTCCTGCGCAATTTTAGACCCGATCAGATATCCGGCCAGCACCACCAAGGCAATGACGGCTATGATGACAAAGGCCGTCCCTGCCTTTCTCCTTATTTTCAGCTTTTCTTCAAAGAAACGCACTAAAGGGTTGGCAATCATGGCAATGACCCACCCGATAACAAAAGGCATGAAAAATACAAGGACCTTCGGCACAAGGAATACAAACAGCAAAAAAATGACCGCCGCGATTCCTAAATTCATGAATACCTTTAAGTAAGTTCTTGCCGACGTTTTCACAAAGAACACCTCCCATTCCCTTCCCGCCGCCCCTCTGCGGCACCCATTCCGGAAACGTGTCTTTTCGCTCCTTCCGGCTGTCCGGACGGGGTACTACCCCCGTTCCAGATATTCGTCCAGCAGCGCGTATATTTCCTCCCTGCCCTCCTTAGTCAGTGCCGAATAAGGAATGACCACCGTTTCCGGCTTCACGTTCAGCCCTTCCCGTATCATACGGATATGCTTTTCCAGCTGACTCTTTTTTATTTTATCTGCTTTCGTGGCAATGATTACGGGAAAAAACCCCTGTGCCAGTATCCAGTCATACATCAGCTTATCGTTCCCGGAAGGCTCATGGCGTATATCTATCAAAAGGAATACCGCCTGAAGCTGCCTGCTGGTATGCAGGTATCTCTCCACCATCTTCCCCCATTGTGCCTTCACCTTCTCATTGGCAGTAGTATAGCCGTACCCGGGCAAGTCCACGAAATAAAGTTCATCATTGATATTATAATAATTGATTGTCTGCGTCTTTCCCGGCTTGGCGCTGGTCCTCGCCAAGGACTTCCGGTTCATCAGCCCGTTGATAAGGGAAGATTTCCCCACATTGCTTTTTCCCGCAAAGGCAAATTCCATGTAGGGGTTATCCGGAAACTTACTGGTGATGCCGCATACCGTTTCCAAGTTCACATTTTTAATTACCATCCTCAATTACCGTTTTTTTTCCTTTCCTGTTTCCTTTGGCTTTCTCCGCCTTGCCGGACGACGCTTTCTCTTCCTTGCCGAAGGATGCCTTCTCTTCCTTGCCGGAGGATGCTTTCTCTTCTTTGCCGGAGGACATTTTCTCATCTCTGACGGACGACGCTTTTTCTTCCTTGTCCGCCGCCGTTTTCCCCTCTGCCGGCAATTCGGTGAATGCATAGGCCAGCACGTCGTCCATCGTCTCCACGAACCGGATATCCAGCCCCGCCTTAATTTCCCCGGATATTTCCTCGATATCTTTTTCGTTTTTCTTCGGCACCAACACCGTCTTAATGCCGGCGGTCTTAGCCGCCAAAGTCTTTTCCTTCAGCCCGCCGATGGGAAGCACCCGCCCCCGCAGCGTGATTTCCCCGGTCATTGCCACATCTGCCCTGACCGGAATCTCCGTCATGGCGGAAAGCAGGGCAGTCGCCATGGTAATGCCTGCACTGGGGCCGTCCTTAGGCACCGCGCCCTCCGGGATGTGAATATGAAAATCGTTTTTCCGAAACATTTCCTGTGGTATTTTATATTTCTTGCTGACCGAACGCACATAACTCATGCCGGTGATGGCGGACTCCTTCATCACGTCGCCCAGCTGGCCGGTCAGTTCCACCTCGCCCTTGCCCGGCATCCGGTTGACCTCCACCTGCAGAGTGTCGCCCCCTACGCTGGTCCAGGCCAGACCTCTGACAATTCCCACCTCATCCTTCTCGTTGGCCTTCTCCGTACGGTACTTTTCCTTCCCCAGATATTTCTCCAGATTGGAGGAAGTCACCTTCACGCCCGGTTTCCCGGCTGTCAGGATTTCTTTCGCTGCCTTACGGCAGATGCCCCCTATTTTACGCTCCAGTTCACGGACCCCTGCTTCCCTTGTGTAAGATTCGATAATTTTCTTCAGTGCGCCGTCACTGATGGATAGCTGTCCCTCTTCCAAGCCGTTTTTCCTATACTGCTTTTCCGTCAGATGCTCCTTGGCAATATGGAACTTCTCATTGGCCGTATAGCTGGTCACTTCAATCAGTTCCATCCTGTCCAGCAGCGGCCGCGGAATGGTTTCCGTGGAATTTGCCGTGGCAATGAACAACACCTCCGATAAATCAATGGGCAGTTCCACATAATGATCCCGGAATTTGATATTCTGCTCGCTGTCCAGCACTTCCAAAAGCGCGGAAGCCGTATCTCCTTTGTAATCGCTGCTCATCTTATCGATTTCATCCAGAAGCATCAGCGGATTTTTCACGCCCGCCTGCTTCAGGCCTGCCACAATGCGCCCGGGCATGGCTCCCACATAGGTCTTCCGGTGCCCCCTGATTTCCGCCTCGTCCCTTACGCCGCCCAGGCTGATGCGCACATACTTCTTATCCATGGCCTCTGCCACGCTCTTGGCAATGGATGTCTTTCCCGTCCCGGGAGGTCCCACCAGACAGATAATGGGCGACTGCCCCTGCTTGGTCAGGCAGCGTACTGCCAAAGCCTCCAGCACCCGCTCCTTTACCTGTTTCAGGCCGTAATGATCCCGTTCCAATACCTCTTCCGCCTTTAAAATATCCGTATTGTCCTTGGATTTCCTATCCCAGGGCAGTTCCAGCAGCGTTTCGATATATCCCCGTTCCACTGCGCTTTCCGAACTGCTCTGCGGCAGGCTCTTAAAGCGGGAAATCTCTTTCTTTATTTTCTCTTTTACCTCTTTCCCGGCTTCCAGCTTCTCCAAATCCTGCCCGAACTGCTCCGCGTCGGAAAAGGAATTATCCTCCCCCAGTTCCTCGCGGATAAACTGCAGCTGTTCCCGCAGCATATATTCCCTTTGATGCTTATCCACTCTTCCTTTTATCTTTTCCGACAGTTCCCTGCGGATGCCCGCCACCTCAATCTCCCGGGACAGGATATCCGCCAGTACCTGATAGCGTTCTTCCGGGTCAATGGCCGACAGCACACTCTGCTTGCTTTCAAAATACAAAGGCATATTGATGGCAATCTGATCCAGCAGCCGCCCCAAATCATATATATCCTGAATGTGCCGTTCCAATGCCACGCCGTTCTTCGGATAATATAATGCATAACCGGCAAACAGCTCCTTCATCTGCCGGACCATGGCCTCCTCCTGCACGGTTCCCCGCAGATGGGAAGGCTCTTCGATTTCCTCCACTTCCCCTTCCAGATACTCTTCCTTCTCCGTGAAAGAAATCAATTCTCCCCGGGATATGCCTTCCACCATGACCCGCACAATATTTTTCGGCATTTTAATGACCTGCTTCACCAAAGCGACTGTCCCGATATGGTATACTTTCCCGAAATCCGGTTCCTCCTCCTCCATCTGTTTCTGGGTCACCAGAAAAACCCTTTGGCTCTCCACCATAGCCTGCTCCACCGCCGCAATGGATTTTCCTCTGCTCAGGTCAAAGTGGATAATCATTTGCGGCAAAATAGTCATTCCCCGTAATGCCACTGCGGGCATATATCTCTTTACTTTTCCATCATCCATTCTCGTCACCATGCGCAAAACGCCGCCCTATCCGGCGGCGTTTTCTGCTGTCAGCAGGCATTGCCCCCGGCCTTTGGATACTTCAATAGCTTCCACGGCCTTCACCTGCTGCATGCTTCCTTTCACAGTTTCCTTTTATCAAAATTTCTTTTCTTCCTACTGCTTTCGGCTTTTCCTATCTGGCCGGGCGCATAGCCTCCCTGCGTATGACCAATGGCTCGCTGATTCCTTCCACTGCCTCTTTTGTCACCACGCATTCCACAATGGATTCGTCGGAAGGAATCTGATACATCACATCCATCATTGCGCTTTCCATAATGGAGCGCAGCCCTCTTGCCCCTGTCTTACGCTCGAATGCTTTGTCCGCAATAGCGGCAATGGCATCCTCCTCAAAAGTAAGCCTTACATCGTCAAAGCCAAAGAGCTTCTGATACTGCTTCACCAATGCATTCTTCGGTTCCTTCAGTATCCGCACCAAAGCTTCCCTGTCCAGCCCCTGCAAAGTCACATTTATCGGCACACGCCCTACAAACTCCGGTATCAGCCCGAACTTCATTAAATCCTGAGGAGTCACTTCTTTCAGCAATTCCCCGATGTCCTTGGTACTTTTTGCCTTAATCTCCGTATTAAAACCGATGGCGCTGCGGTCCAGGCGCGACTCCACAATCTTCTCCAGTCCGTCAAAAGCACCTCCGCAGATAAACAGAATATTGGTAGTATCTATCTGAATCAATTCCTGATGAGGATGCTTCCTCCCGCCCTGCGGCGGCACGCTGGCTACGGTTCCTTCCACAATCTTCAGAAGTGCCTGCTGCACCCCTTCGCCGGATACATCCCGGGTAATGGATACGTTTTCGCCCTTTTTCGTGATTTTGTCTATTTCGTCAATATATACAATCCCGTACTGTGCCCTCTCTACGTCATATTCTGCCGCCTGAATCAGCTTCAGCAGAATATTCTCCACGTCTTCACCCACATAACCCGCTTCTGTCAGCGTAGTTGCATCGGCAATGGCAAACGGCACATTGATAATCTTGGCAAGGGTCTGTGCCAAAAAGGTCTTTCCTGAACCGGTAGGCCCTATCAGCAGAATATTGCTCTTCTGCAGTTCCACATCGTCCACGTCTCTCGGAGCCGTGACACGTTTGTAATGATTATATACGGAGACAGCCAGAACTTTCTTCGCATCCTCCTGCCCGATGACATAATCATCCAGAAATTCTTTGATTTCCGCCGGCTTTAACAGATTAATGTCGAATGCTTCCTCATAAGATTCGTCCTCATACTCTTCTTCTATGATATCCTCACAGATATCGACACATTCATCACAGATATATACTCCTGCCGGCCCCGCAATCAGTTTCTTTACCTGACTCTGGGGCTTATTGCAGAAAGAACATCTGATATCATCGGAATTTTTCCCTGCCATTTCTTCTCCCCGCTTCCATGCCTCTATTTCCCGAAGCTTGCATGGTTTTCAATAATTTTGTCAATCAGACCATAGTTCAATGCTTCTTCGGCGGTCTTCCAGTTATCCCTTTCCGTATCCGCCATAATCACTTCGAAATCCTGCCCTGTATTCTGCGCCATAATCCGTGCCATCTTTTCCTTTGTGGCAAGAATATGTTTTGCGGTAATCTCAATCTCCGTCGCCTGCCCCTGTGCGCCTCCTGCGGGCTGATGAATCATAATCTCTGCATTGGGCAGTGCAAACCGCTTCCCTTTTGCGCCGCCTGCCAGCAGGAATGCGCCCATGCTTGCAGCCATGCCGATGCAGACCGTGGACACGTCGCACTTGATGAAATTCATCGTATCATAAATAGCCATCCCTGCGGTAATCACACCGCCGGGGCTGTTGATATACAAATGGACATCTTTCTCCGGATCCTCCGACTCAAGAAACAGAAGCTGTGCCACCACTATGCTTGCGGAAACATCATTCACTTCCTCTCCCAAAAAGATAATCCTGTCTTTTAAAAGCCTTGAATAAATATCATAAGACCTTTCGCCCCTGCTCGTCTGCTCAACGACATAAGGTATTAAACTCATACACATTCCTCCTTGCCCGGACCATTCCTGCCTGCCGCTTATTGTTCTGCCGCGTTGTCCCTTACAAACTCAATGGCTTTCTGAATGACAATGTCCGCCATCAGATCCTTTTTCCCGTTCTCATTGAACATCTCGCGTACCTTATCCGGTTCCGTCTGGTACATTTCAGCCATTCTCTCTATTTCCTTTGTATAATCCTCTTCGGACGCCTCTATATTTTCTTTTTCGGCCACTGCTTCCAAAACCAGCCTGGACTTAATGCGTTTTTCCGCCTGTGTCCTTGTCTGGTCGAACAGCATGTCATAGTTGCTGCCTGTAAACTGATAATACTGTTCCAATGTCAGTCCCTGCATGCGCATTCTCTGCGCGAATTCATCCACCATCTGCCTCTGCTGTGTCTCAATCATCGGCTCGGGCAGTTCCATGTCGGAATCGTTTACGATTGCATCAATGACCGCATCCTCCTTCTGCCTCTTTGCTTCCGCTTCTTTATTCTCCGTCAAGTTTTTCCTTACGTCTTCCCTGTACTCGGCCAACGTCTCGAACTCGGAAACCTCGCCGGCAAACTCATCATCCAGTTCAGGCAGTTCCTTTTCCTTTATTTCCTTTACCGTACACTTAAATACCGCAGCCTTGCCTTTCAGGTCTTCCGCATGATAATCTTCGGGGAACGTAACGCTGACTTCCGTTTCCTTTCCGATTTCCGCACCGATTAACTGCTCTTCAAAGCCGGGGATAAATGCGCCGGAACCGATGGTAAGGGAATAGTCCTCGCCTTTTCCGCCCTCAAACGCTTCACCGTCCACAAAGCCCTCAAAATCAAGCACTGTCATATCGCCGTCCTTGACCGGCCTGTCTTCCACCACAATGTTCCTGGCATTTCTCTGACGTTCTTCTTCTATTCTTGCATCCACTTCCTCGTCGGTTACTTCCGTATCGATTTTATCCACTTTCACGCCTTTGTATTTTCCGAGTCTCACTTCCGGCTTCAGAGCCACTTCCGCCGTAAAGATGAAAGGCTGTCCTGATTCCACCTGTACCACGTCGATTTTAGGGGAGGAAACGATGTCTTCCTCGCATTCGTCCAAAGCTTTCGCATATGCTTCGGGAAGCAGGTCATTGACTGCGTCTTCGTAAAATACTTCCTTGCCGTACATTCTTTCTACCATCTGACGGGGCACTTTGCCTTTCCGGAATCCCGGAATGCTGATTTTCTTCTTATTTTTCTGGTATGCTTTTTCGATAGCCTTCTCCAGTTCTTCCGGGGCTACCTCAATCGTCAGCTTCGCCATGTTCTTTTCTAATTTTTCCACCTGTAAACTCATTTTAACAGTTTCCTCCTTATTTTAACCATCTATCCGCTGATTTTTACAAAAAAAGTATACAATCACAGTCATTATGCGATTATAGCACATTGCGGAGGAAAATGCTAGCTTTTTCTTCTTAATTTTTAGGGGGGGGAGTAACAGTTCAGCCTGAATGTTGTGT
>CAJTVK010000081.1 GCA_910579645.1 uncultured Lachnospiraceae bacterium
TATATTATTGATAAGGTATATTATTGATAAGGTATATTATTGATAAGGTATATTATTGATAAGGTATATTACTGATAATGTATATTATGTATGAGGAGGATGTATTTATGGCTAAGATAATTTCAAGAAACTTTAGAGTATTATGTGATTTTATGAATGTATATCAATTTATGATTGATATATATGAAAAAGACTGGAGGAATGGTGTTCCTGCTCCGTTTCTGGAGTATGCGCTCTCTAGTGACTGGATGGATAAATCCTTGGTACACCGCTGGAAACTTTGGGAGGATAACGGACGTATAGTAGGTCTTGTTTTTTACGAAAATCCTGTAAACGATGTGTATTTCAGCCTGCGTCCGGGTTACGAGAAGCTGGCGGATGAGATGGCTGCGTATGCGGTTTCATTTATGCCGCGTGTGGACGGTCATCTTAGATTTGTGATTTTTGATGGGCAGAATGCAGTGAAAGAAGCGGCAGCAAAAGCTGGTTTTCAGCAAACTTCAGGCTTTACGGAGAGAGTCTTTGATTTTGAACAAGCACTTAAATATCCGCTGCCGGATGGCTTTCATTTCGTGGAGTCTGAAAAGCTTTCAGTGGAGAAAATAGCGGAATGCTGTTGGAAAGGTTTTGACCACGAAAAAGAGGAAGGTTCTTGGAACGGAGATGCCGAACATGGATATTACTCATTGATGGCACCGCACATGCATCCGGAGCATTCGGTTGTCATTGAAAGTGACGAGGGGGAGTATGTCTGTTATGCAGGCATGTGGTGGACTCCGGAAAATCATCTCGCTTATATGGAACCACTATGCACTATTCCCCAATATCGGAAGAAAGGCTTGGCAGCAGCGGCGCTTTCAGAACATTACCGCAGGCTTAAGCCGTTAGGCGCAACGCATATGACTGGCGGCGGTAACGTATTTTATGAAAAGATAGGTTTCAAACCTATGGTTCCTTGGACTTTTTGGGAGAACAGGACAAATTAAGGGGATGGTGTGTTCTGTGAGTAATCAAGGCTTTTTTTGTGCTGAATATGTATGCCTATATGACCGATGCCTAAAATAAATGCCGCTATTAACATACCTATAATTTTTCCGTACAGTCCCAACATGAAAAAAGCAATTACCGGCAGAGTTGCCCCGGCAAGGGGGATGCCTAAAAAGCTGCTGTAAAAGTCTGATAATTTGCGTTCGCTCCGAAAATAACGTATCCACCAGGCTTCATACATTATCATAAAAACGAAAGCCGCAATCAGCCACAAAGACCAAAGCGTCCATTGATGTATATTAAAATCGGAAAATACCAAGGAACAGCAGCAAGTCAATACTTCCCCCGATCTTTCGAAGAGCAGCAAGACTTTGCTTTCTTTTTCGGCTGTATACCCTTCCGGCTTTCTCTTTGCCCATATTATATTGGGAATAAATAACATCAATAAAAAGAGTAATCCTATATAAGAAAATCCCCAATTCCCAAACATGTCACAGTCCTCCGGCTAAAAATTTTTTTTTGCCTTTATGTCATTTGCCAGTTTTGCAAGCAGGCGGAGAATTCCGCCGCATATGGTGATAAGAAATCCGTTTCTCACCAATGTATTGCCTATTCCCATATTGACGGCATATTGTATCTGCAGTTCCGGGGGAGGGTCCTGATAAGGAATTCCTGCTTTTACTATCCAATAATATAAACCCATGAAAAAGAGAAGGACCCCGGCAAATATTACGGAATTGATTGCCTGGCAAAGGCGTAAGATGATTTTTTCGTTCATGTTTTATGTCTCCCTTATCTATTGCCCTTTGGTTTCCCGGCAGGCTGAGTCTCCCCGGCAGGCTGAGTTCCCCGGCGGATAGAGTGGGGTGGCATGGCGGAATCCGGCCTGTAGGGCTTGGCATGGTTTTGGCTTGCGTATAAGCTGCATATATTATACTGCATCCGTGGGCTTGGGGGAATATATTTTACGGTAAATTCCGTATAGATTTTTATGGTGCGTTTGCGCGGTTTTTGGCCTTGATCGGATCAGGCAGACGGAAGTTCCTTGCGTCCTGCCTGATGCTCTGCTGTTTACGGCGGAATCTTTGATTGTACATATATAATGTCATTTGTTGCCAACCGGAGCCTTCCGCGGAACAGTGTCTAAAATTCCGTCCCTATAATGATTGCAAAAAGAAAAGCCCTATGATATAATATGTCCAGTGGGCAATGATAAAAAATTAACAATCGTTGCATATAACTGTAAGACATTGAGTGATGGAGGAAAGAACAATGGCAAAAAAAGTAGTTTTGGCAGGCGCTTGCCGTACAGCTATCGGTACTATGGGTGGGGCTTTAAGTACAACACCGGCAGCAGAGCTTGGCGCAATCGTTATTAAAGAAGCTTTAAACAGGGCAGGTGTTGCTCCTGAGCAGGTGGATCAGGTATACATGGGATGCGTTATCCAGGCAGGCCTTGGGCAGAACGTGGCTCGTCAGGCATCCATCAAAGCAGGCCTTCCCATCGAAGTGCCGGCAGTCACAATGAACGTTGTATGCGGTTCCGGTCTGAACTGCGTGAACCAGGCGGCACAGATGATTATAGCAGGCGATGCCGATATCGTAGTTGCAGGCGGCATGGAAAATATGTCCATGGCTCCTTATGCAGTGCCCAATGCACGTTTCGGATATAGAATGAACAATGGCACATTGGTAGATACCATGGTAAACGATGCTCTTTGGGATGCGTTCAACCAGTATCATATGATTAAGACGGCAGACAATATTTGCGAAGAGTGGGGACTGACAAGGGAAGAAATTGATGAGTTCGCGCTGAAGAGCCAGCAGAAGACGGAAGCGGCTCAGAAGTCCGGTGCATTTGACAAGGAAATCGTGCCGGTTATGGTTAAGAAGAAAAAAGAGATGGTTGAGTTCAAAGTGGACGAAGGCCCGCGTCCGGGTTCTTCCATGGAAGGGCTTGCAAAACTCCGCCCGATCAATCCCAACGGCTTCGTTACCGCAGGCAATGCTTCCGGCATCAATGACGGCGCGGCGGCAATCGTGGTTATGAGCGAAGAGAAAGCAAAAGAACTGGGCGTGAAGCCTATGGCAACTTTCGTAGCAGGCGCACTGGCAGGCGTAAGGCCCGAAGTTATGGGTATCGGCCCGGTAGCGGCTACGAAGAAGGTAATGGAAAAAACAGGCATGAAGATTGAAGACTTCGATATTATCGAGGCAAATGAAGCGTTTGCGGCACAGTCCGTGGCAGTGGGAAAAGATTTGGGCATAGATGTTGACAAGCAGCTGAATCCCAACGGCGGCGCAATTGCCCTTGGCCATCCCGTCGGCGCTTCGGGATGCCGTATCCTTGTTACGCTGCTTCATGAGATGGAAGCAAAGGATGCGAAGACCGGCCTTGCGACCCTCTGCATAGGCGGCGGCATGGGTTGTGCAACCATTGTTACAAGAGAATAACAGAGAGCAATATAAACTTGATAAGCAGGCTTTTAAAGGGTCTGCTTATTGGGCTGTCATGAGGGAAAACATATAATTAATAAAAAAGCAATTGCGTGGAAAAGGAGATGCGGCAATGGAATTTATTGTATACGAGCAGAAAGGTAATTATGGAATTATCACAATCAGCCGTGAAAAGGCACTTAATGCACTGAATTCGGCAGTATTGGAAGAACTGGATCAGACATTGGATGCAGTAAATTTAGAAGAGGTAAGGTGTCTCATACTGACAGGCGCAGGGCAGAAGTCATTTGTGGCCGGTGCGGATATCGGCGAAATGAGCAGCCTGACAAAAGCGGAAGGAGAAGCTTTCGGGAAGAAAGGCAACGATGTATTCCGTAAGCTGGAGACTTTCCCGGTTCCGGTCATTGCGGCGGTAAACGGCTTTGCGTTGGGCGGCGGCTGTGAGATATCCATGAGCTGTGATATCCGGATCTGTTCAGACAATGCGGTATTCGGCCAGCCGGAAGTAGGGTTGGGAATCACTCCGGGCTTCGGCGGCACGCAGAGGCTTGCACGTCTGGTCGGCGCAGGCATGGCAAAACAGATGATTTACACCGCAAGGAATATCAAGGCGGACGAAGCGTTCAGGATTGGCCTTGTCAATGCGGTATATACGCAGGAAGAACTGATGCCGGCAGCGGAGAAGATGGCGGCAGGCATTGCAAAGAATGCTCCTATTGCAGTGCGTAACTGCAAGAAAGCCATAAACGAAGGACTGGATGCGGATATGGACGAGGCGATTGTCATCGAAGAAAAATTATTCGGCGACTGCTTTGAATCCTATGACCAGAAAGAAGGCATGGCAGCATTCCTTGAAAAGAGGAAAGTAGAGAAATTTTTGAACAAATAAGCACGAAATAAGCAACCGGTAATCATAATCGGCCGGCTCTGCCGGGGTTCCGGCAGGGCGGCGGCAGATTACAAATTATATATTACAATGTTTAGGAGGAAGTAAGATGAAAGTAGGTATTATTGGCGCCGGCACAATGGGTTCTGGTATTGCACAGGCTTTTGCCCAGACGGAAGGATACGAAGTATTCCTTTGCGATATCAACGAGGAATTTGCAGCAAACGGTAAGAACAAAATTGCAAAAGGTTTTGAGAAGCGTGTTGCAAAAGGAAAGATGGAGCAGGCAGCGGCGGACGCTATCCTTGCAAAGATCACCACAGGCGTAAAGACCATCTGCACAGACTGTGACCTGATAGTGGAAGCGGCTTTGGAAGTGATGGATATTAAGAAACAGACATTTAAGGAACTGCAGGATATTTGTAAGAAAGACTGCATCTTTGCCACCAATACTTCTTCCCTTTCCATTACGGAAATCGGCGCAGGGCTTGACAGGCCGGTAATCGGCATGCATTTCTTCAATCCGGCTCCGGTCATGAAACTGGTAGAAGTGATTGCCGGACTGAACACACCGGAGGAGACCGTAGAGAAAATCAAGGCAATCTCCACGGAAATCGGCAAGACTCCGGTACAGGTAAACGAAGCGGCAGGCTTTGTGGTAAACAGAATTCTCATTCCGATGATTAATGAAGCAATCGGCATTTATGCAGACGGCGTTGCATCCGTAGAAGGAATTGACAATGCAATGAAGCTGGGCGCAAACCATCCGATGGGACCTTTGGCTCTCGGCGATTTGGTAGGCCTTGATATCGTGCTTGCCATCATGGAAGTGCTTCAGGCCGAGACAGGCGACCCGAAATACCGTCCTCATCCGCTCCTTAAGAAAATGGTACGCGGCGGACAGCTTGGGCAGAAGACCGGCAAAGGATTCTATGATTACTCTAAATAAGAGACTCGGATTTAACTAATAAAGATATGGAGGAAATAAGAACATGGATTTTATGTTAACAAAACAACATGAAATGGCAAGAACACTTTTCAGGGAATTTGCCGAAAAGGAAGTAAAGCCTCTGGCACAGGAAGTAGACGAAACTGAGGTTTTCCCCAGGGCGACAGTGGAAAAAATGGCTAAGGCAGGGTTCATGGGCATTCCGGTTCCGAAGGAGTACGGCGGACAGGGCTGTGATATTCTGACATATGCTATGTGCGTGGAAGAACTTTCCAAAGTCTGCGGCACAACAGGCGTTATCGTTTCCGCACATACCTCGCTTTGCTGCGATCCCATCCTTACCTACGGTACGGAAGAGCAGAAGCAGAAGTATCTGCCGGATTTGGCAAGCGGCCGTAAGATAGGGGCATTCGGCCTGACAGAGCCCGGTGCAGGAACGGATGCACAGGGACAGCAGACAAAGGCAGTGCTGGACGGGGACGAATGGGTAATCAACGGCTCCAAGATTTTCATCACCAACGGAAAAGAAGCGGATGTATATGTTATCTTTGCGGTAACGGGCACGGTTGAGAAACGCGGCAGAAAGTCCAAAGAAATCACAGCTTTCATTGTAGAGAAAGGAACACCGGGCTTCTCCTTCGGTACGAAAGAGAAGAAGATGGGTATCCGCGGATCTTCTACATATGAACTTATTTTCACGGACTGCAGGATTCCGAAGGAAAATATCCTCGGACAGCAGGGCAAAGGATTCGGCATTGCAATGCATACGCTGGACGGCGGACGTATCGGTATTGCTTCTCAGGCACTGGGCCTTGCAGAGGGCGCTTTGGAGAGAACCGTTGAATATGTAAAAGAAAGAAAACAGTTCGGCCGTGCCATCGGACAGTTCCAGAATACGCAGTTCCAGCTGGCTGACATGGCCACCAAGGTAGAGGCGGCACAGCTTCTTGTTTATAAAGCGGCCGTGGCAAAGAATACACAGAAGGTATATTCCGTGGAAGCGGCAAAAGCGAAACTGTATGCGGCAGAGGTTGCCATGGAAGTTACCACTAAGGCAGTACAGCTTCACGGCGGATATGGATATACAAGAGAATATGATGTAGAGCGTATGATGCGTGATGCTAAGATTACCGAGATTTACGAGGGCACAAGCGAAGTACAGCGTATGGTAATCTCCGGGGCATTGCTGAAATAAGGACGTTTTAGTATAAGAAAAAATTCAACCAAAATAAGGAGTGGAATACAATGAAAATTGTTGTTTGTATTAAACAGGTACCTGACACAAAGGGCGGCGTTAAGTTCAATCCCGACGGTACACTTGACAGGGGTGCTATGCTTACCATCATGAATCCCGATGATAAAGCTGGTTTGGAAGCGGCACTTAGATTAAAAGACCAGTATGACGCGGAAGTGACCGTCATTACCATGGGACTTCCCAAGGCAGAAGAAGTGCTCCGCGAGGCAATGGCTATGGGCGCAGACAAGGGAATCCTTGTAACGGACAGAGTACTGGGCGGCGCAGACACATGGGCAACTTCCCAGACTTTGGCAGGCGCTATCCGTAATTTGGAATATGACCTGATTATTACGGGCCGTCAGGCAATCGACGGCGATACCGCACAGGTAGGTCCCCAGATTTCCGAGCATTTGGGTATCCCGGTAATTTCCTACGCACAGAATATCAAGATTGACGGCGACAGCGTTATTGTGGAACGCCAGTTTGATGACAGATATCATGTATTAAAGGCAAAAATGCCTTGCCTGATTACGGCTTTGGCTGAATTGAATGAGCCTCGTTATATGACTCCGGGCGGAATTTTCGATGCTTATAACGCAGAGATTACCGTATGGGGAAGGGATAAATTGGTAGACGTGGAAGATTCCAACCTGGGCCTGAAAGGTTCTCCGACCCAGATTGCAAGGGCTTCCGACAAGGTAAGGAAGGGAGCAGGGGAAAAAGTGACCTTGGATCCTACGGAAGCAGTGGATTACATTGTTGATAAGCTGAAAGTAAAACACGTAATATAAAATATCCCTGATGCAATTTTGCCAAATTTCGAAAGGAGCAGAATCATAAAATGAATATAGCAGAGTATAAAGGAGTATTTGTCTTTGCACAGCAGGTAGATAATAAACTGAGCGGAATCGCTTTGGAACTGGTGGGCAAAGGAAAAGATCTTGCAAAAGATTTAGGAACCGAAGTAACGGCAGTTTTAGTAGGAAGCGGCGTAAAGGATCTTGCAGACGAACTGGCAGCTTACGGGGCAGACAAGGTTATCCTTGTGGACGATCCGGAACTGAAAGAGTATCGGACAGAGCCTTATGCACATGCGCTTGCTTCCGTAATCGAGAAATATAAACCGGAGATTTTCCTGGTAGGCGCTACGGCAATCGGGCGTGACCTTGGCCCCCGTGTATCCGCAAGAATACATACCGGCCTGACGGCGGACTGTACGCAGCTTGAAATCGGTGACTTCCCGATTAACCCGGTTCCGGGCAAAGAGCAGCTTCATAATCAGCTGCTGATGACCCGTCCGGCATTCGGCGGCAACACCATCGCTACCATTGCATGTCCGGAATTCCGTCCTCAGATGGCGACGGTACGTCCCGGCGTTATGCAGAAAGCACCCAAGACAGAAGGCGCAAAGGCCGTAGTGGAAGAGTTCAATCCCGGATTTACCCCGGACGACAAATATGTGGAAATCCTTGAAATCGTAAAATCCGTTGTGGACACGGTAGATATCATGGATGCAAAGATTCTTGTTTCCGGCGGACGCGGCGTGGGAAGCCCGGAGAACTTTAAGATTCTGGACGACCTTGCAGAAGTGCTTGGCGCAACCGTCAGCTGCTCCCGTGCGGTAGTGGATGCAGGTTGGAAACCGAAGGATCTGCAGGTTGGACAGACAGGTAAGACAGTTCGTCCGAATGTATATTTTGCAATCGGTATTTCCGGCGCTATCCAGCACTTGGCAGGTATGGAGGAATCCGACCTGATCATTGCTATCAATAAAGACGAAACGGCTCCTATTTTCGACGTAGCGGATTATGGTATCGTAGGCGATCTGAATAAGATTGTTCCTGCTTTGACAGAGAAGCTGAAAGCAGAAATGGCTGCTAAGAATTAAGGGCTGACAAAAGCCGGCAGAATGGCCGGCAAAAGATGGCTGATGCCTTATAAATTAAAGTTCTTTGAGACCTCTCCGTAGTTTTTCGGAGAGGTCTCTTTTCTAAACCAATGACTAAATTATTGACAAATCAATGATTTAATCATTGATTTAGTCTTTGGTTTAATCATTGATTTAGTCACTGGTTTAATCATTGATTTGGTCATTGGTTTAATTATTGATTTCTTCTATGGCACATTTGTGTTCCTTCCTTTTAGAGTCATAACTTATTCCGACAGCAAGGATATTTTTTACTTTTTCATGTCTTAGCTTTTCGGCGTATTCTTTTTCTTTGATTTGCTTTATTGCAGCTTCAGGTTGACAGTCGGCTTTTAATTCTATGATAATTCCGGGCAGTCTCGACTGCCGCGGATAAAAGATAAAGTCGGCAAATCCTTTGCCGCTTTTTTCTTCACGTTCTATTCTATATTTGTCTCTTGCCGCGATATATGCAAGAGTTACTACGCATGACAGACTGTTTTCATCATTGTATTTCAGAATAGGCAGTTCACTGTTGTGAATATCATGGAGATAAAAAGCTACTATATCGCCATGCTTTTCCAAAGTGGCATCCAATACAGCATTTGAGTTTCTCACAAGTTCTGCAATATAGCCGAAACTATCGTCTTCCAAGGCACTTTCGAATTCTATCATAAGTTCTTTATTTGGAATCCGGATTTCTCCGTCATAGTAGGATAGTAAGCCGTATACAATCATTGCAGAATAGATTTCCTTCTTAGTGGAAGGGCTTTCTTGGCCGGCTGTGTATTCTGCCTTTATTTCAAGTCTGGCAGGAATATGGTTAATCATTTTAATGACATCTTCCCGCACTTCGTTTATATTATATTTTAGGAAAAATAAAACTTCATCCGTTTTTCCTGTTCTCGTCCAATAACTCTGGCATGTTCCGTCCTCCAGGGCACATATCACAGACCTTGGATTATAAATCCGTATGCCTTTTTGAGTCTGATAGCCGTTATACCATTCGCTGATTTCTTCCAAAGTCAGTTTCTCTTGCTTTTGGCAAAGAATCTTTGTCTCTTCCTCCGTAAATCCAAAATATTCTCCGAAGGAGGGGTCATTTAACATGGTATACTCTTTGAACATATTGAGAGCGGAGCCTGTGCTGTATTTTTTTATGGGCAGCACACCTGTCATATAGGCCAGCGCAACATAGGGCCGGTCTTTCAGCAAATCCCTTAAAAATTCCAGAAAGTTCCATTGATATTCGATATATAGGTTATGGCTGAAAATGTAATCCCATTCATCAATAAAAAAGATGAATTCATCGTCAGTGGCAGTGAGCAAATCAGATATTTTGCGGAATTCTTTTGTTTTTAGCTGAGGATATGCTTCCTTTATGTCATCTTTCAGTGTTTCCTTTGTTAAATTTATATATTCTTCGTAGGTATCGCCGTCTTCCGGCAGATTATTAAAGGATATGTTTATAATATTGTATTTGTTTAAATGAACCTCATAAGCGGTATCTGCACTGATATTTAAACGGTCAAAAATATTTTTTGTGCAATATGCTTTCCCATAATAGGCTCCAAGCATATTTAAAACAGATGTTTTTCCGAATCGGCGTGGCTTTGTGACACAAAGATATCGATTTTTCTTATTTATCCTTTTGCTTACTTCCGGTATGATATTGGATTTATCCACGAAAAATTCATCATCGGACAGCATTTTAAAATCTTTATATGCAGAAGCTGTGTTTAGAAATATTGGCATATGGATATCATTCCTTTCTTTGCAGGAAGGCAAGGCATAGCAGCATTGCTTTGCTCTATCTTAACATAAAGCATGCCTGAAATCCATAGATTAATGGGATAGGCCACGGAAATGATATTTTGGCTTTGTATCTGTGGAGCACTAGAAGGTACGGTTTTGGTCATAATCCTCTGTGTTTGTCATTATATTAGTAAAAAATAGGAAAACGGGGTACTTATAGGTGTTTTCATTTGGAAGAGAGCATTGTTATAGGTGTTCCGGTGCGGGGGATTATGGCTATATCATTGTCGGAATTTATCACCCAGCTGGGGGCTAATCCGGTATTGAGGATAACGGTTCTGCTTATTTTGGGAGTTATTATGATAAACGGATGGACGGATGCGCCCAATGCGATTGCTTCGGTGGTGGCAACCGGGGGCATGCGGTTAGGAGAGGCAGTGCGGATGGCGGCAGTCTGTAATTTTCTGGGACTGACCGTAATGGCTGCGGTCAATGCGGAAGTGGCATCCACCGTATATCATATTGCGGATTTCGGGGAGAACGGGACGGAAGCCTTGGCGGCTTTGTGCGCAGCCATGACTTCCATTATTCTCTGGTCTGCGGCGGCATGGTGCTTCGGGCTGCCTACCAGCGAGAGTCATGCACTGCTGGCGGGTCTGACCGGGGCGGCGGCTGCGTTGAATCATGGCTTTGCGGGAATCCGCATGCAGGAATGGGGGAAGGTGCTTTGCGGGCTTGCGGTTTCCGTGATTCTTGGTTTTTTGTTTGGATGGCTGGGAGGGAAAGCGGTACGGGAGCCGGGAAAGAAAGTAAAGCCCGGTGTTGTGAAAGCACAGATTGCCGGGGCGGCGGCAATGGCTTTTATGCATGGGGCGCAGGACGGGCAGAAGTTTATGGGGGTTTTTCTGCTGGGGCTGTTTTTGGCAGGGGGAAAGGGAGCGGCGGCGGTTTCCGGCTTTGCAGTCCCCTTTTGGATGATGTGCCTTTGCAGCGCGGTGATGGCGGCAGGCACATTGGTGGGAGGGGAACGTATTATACGGACGGTAGGAACGGATATGGTAGAATTAAAAGGCATTCAGGGAGCCGTGGCTGACGGCGCGGGGGCGTTTTGCCTGCTCTTATGCAGTCTGGCGGGTATTCCGGTGTCCACCACTCATGTGAAGACAACGGCTATTCTGGGGGTAGGCATGGCAGAAAGAGGGAATGCGGTAAATCGGGGGATTGTAAGGCAAATGTTTGCTGCATGGATGATTACTTTTCCTTGCTGCGGTATGATCGGATATCTTACTGCCGGGGCATTTTTACATATCATTCAGCCGTGATTACATAAAATTGCCGTCGGCGGCAATTCTCCATTCACAAAAGAGGGAAAACGGTATAAAATAAGGGAAGCTGTAGGGATTACGGGCAGCGTCTGCAGACATGGCGGCTGTCCTATGGCCTGCAGAAATTATGCGGGAAAGGGATTCGGGAAGTTTATATGGGAAAAGAAGAGAAAGAAAAAAGCATTATGGAGTATGAAACGGTAGCGTTGGATGACGAGGCGGGTGCGGTTGTGATTATTGACCAGACGCTTCTGCCGACGAAGACGGAACTTGTAAAGCTGAAAACGGCACAGGAAATATGGGATGCCATTTATCTGCTGAAGGTGCGCGGAGCACCGGCCATCGGCGTGGCGGCGGCATTTGGGATTTATGTTTTGGCCTGTCAGACAGATACGGAAGATTATGATACTTTTTATAAAGAATTTTCAAAGCAGAGGGATTATCTGAATACGGCCAGGCCTACGGCGGTGAATCTGTCATGGGCATTGAACCGGATGGACAGGGTGTGCCGTGAAAACAGCGGGCTTACGGTAGGACAGCTGAAGCAGAGGCTGAAAGAAGAGGCCGTTGCCATTAAGGAAGAGGATATATGGGTCTGCCGGCAGATCGGGGAACATGGACTGGGGCTTGTGAAGCCGGGCGACGGTATTCTGACCCATTGCAATGCCGGACAGCTGGCTGCCTGTAAATACGGAACGGCCACGGCGCCTATTTATCTTGGGCAGGAGAGAGGATATGGCTTCCGTGTATTTGCCGATGAGACAAGGCCTCTTTTACAGGGGGCAAGGCTTACGGCCTATGAACTGTTTTCCTCGGGCGTGGACGTGACGCTGATTTGTGACAATATGTCCGCTGCGGTAATGAAGAACGGGTGGGTGCAGGCAGTGTTCGTAGGCTGCGACAGAGTGGCGGCAAACGGGGATACGGCCAATAAGATAGGAACATCGGTGGTGGCGGCGGTGGCCAGACAGTACCGCATCCCCTTTTATGTGTGTGCTCCTACGTCAACCATTGATTTGGCATCCAAAACCGGAGACGATATATGCATTGAGCAGAGGCCGGCTGAGGAAGTGACGCAGATGTGGTATAAGAACAGAATGGCTCCGGAAGGTGTGAAGGTATATAATCCGGCTTTTGACGTAACGGATCATGAACTGATTACGGCAATCGTGACGGAGTACGGGGTGGCCAAGGCTCCTTATGAGGAGTCTCTGCAGGAGATTTTCCGCAGGCGTCCGGAGCGGTAAAAGAACCTGCGGATTTGGAAAGCTGCGGAAAAAAGGAAAAGAAACGAAAAAAAGGAAAAGAAACGAAAAAAGGAAAGGATGCGGAAAAGGAGAGAATACGGAAAACGAGAGAATACGGAAAAGGAGAAATACGGTTATGAACATGGAATTGGTCTTACTGGGAACGGGGCATGCCATGGTGACAAGATGCTATAATACCTGCTTTGTCCTAGGCGGCGGGGAACGGTATTTTCTGGTGGATGCGGGAGGCGGCAACGGCATAATGGTGCAGACGGAAAAGGCGGGGATATCTTTCGGGAAGATAAAAGAAATGTTTGTGACCCATGCCCATACGGATCATATTCTCGGGGCGGTCTGGGCAGTCAGGAAGGTGGCTGCGCTGATGCGGCAGGAGGCCTATCAGGGGGAGTTTACGGTTTTTGGCCATGAAAAGGCAGGACGGCTTCTGCGGATGATGTGCGAAGAGATGCTGCCGGGGAAATTCCGGGCTTTTCTGGATAAAAGAATTCATATTGCAGTGGTGGAAGACGGAGAGCAACGGGAATTTGGCGGTATGAAGGTAACATTCTTTGATATTTGTTCCGGGAAAGAAAAGCAGTTTGGCTTTACTGCCTTGCTGCCGGACGGACAGAGGCTTGCCTGTCTTGGGGACGAGCCATATCATGCGGCCTGCCGGAAGCATGTATACGGCTGTGACTGGATGCTGTGCGAGGCATTCTGCACGGATGCGGACAAGGAGATATATCTGCCTTATGAAAAACATCACAGTACCGCATTGGATGCCGGAAAAACGGCGGAAGAACTGAAAGTGAAAAATCTGGTGCTGTATCATACGGAGGACGGTTGTTTGGAAAGCAGGAAAGAGAGGTATACAAAGGAGGCGCAGGTTCATTACCGGGGAACGGTATATGTGCCGGATGATTTGGAGCGGATTTGTCTGTAAGGAACTGTTAAGAAATAACTTTTCAATAGTGTGCAGGATTTTTCTTCGAGAGTGCCACTCAAAAATCAGGCGCATAGCGGTCTATGTAACTGATTTTTGAGTACTATCGGAGAAAAAGACAAGCAATATGAAAAGTTATTTTTGCTTCAGTAGCCCATATCCTTCAGTTCTTTTACGATTTCCACATAAGTTTCAATCACATCGAAGCCTTTGTAATCTTCCCTTTTTAAGTCAATCATATCGCCGTGGGAAATTCCGCGGCGGCAGCCGTTTCGGAACGTTCCTTTGAAGGTGCCCCATTTTGCGCTTTCCTCCGTTACCAGCCCGTCATTGGAAGGATTTGCGGCAATATCCATAATGAGATTAGGAATGCTCAATAAGCTGTCGCTCCATATTCTTTTCATGACGGAAGCATAGCTTTGATAGTAAACCTCCGGGCTGTCCGGCGTGATTTCGTTAAAACGGGTGCAGTAATCGGGGGCAAGCTGTTTGCTGGCATGGTAGCAGTCCGGCCGGGAGTCGCCGAATTTGGAAAAAGTTCGGTCCAGGTAGGCGGAAATGAAACGGTATATGCCGTCCGGCAGCCGATTCAGCACACAGATCAGTTCGGAACCCCGGTGGGGGGTGGAAACGGTGGTCAGGGAGGCTATCCGGGATGCCATATGCAGGTGGGTAATGAGATAGCGGGAGTCCAGGCCGCCCTTAGAATGGGCAATGATATTGACCTTGCCGCAATGATTTTCTTCCAGGACCTGAAGAATTTTCCGGCGGATGCATTCCGCATTGTCTTCGATAGTGCCCCAGGCCTGCTGATGCCCGTAGTAGACCACTGCGCCGTTTTTTACCAATTCTTTCGGAATGCGTCCCCAATAGTTAAAATAGCGGAGATCGCGGAAACCGATGCCATGTACCATGATAAGCGGATATTTCGTGGCGCATACATTGCTCTCGGCTCTTGCGGCGCGGGCGGTGAAACGGCATCTTTCGTTGTCGCATTCTTCTTTTGCCTTTTCACATAAATATTTCATCAGGAATAAGTTCACGACGGGTACCCATAAATTGCATATAATAAGCAGCCTCTTCACGATGCCCAGCCGGTAACAGGTGAAAAGGATGCGTAGCTGCCCGTTCAGCAGCAGAAAGAAGAGGAAAAGAATGCCGGAGACAAGATTGACGGCAAACAGCGCGGGGGTTGCCTCGGAAAACTCAGTGAGAAGCGGCATATGGCCGGTCAGCATGAGCAAATAGAGGATGCCCTGTAAAAAGAATCCCCATATGCTGAAAGATACCAGATACTGTCCCCCGTCCAATATGGTGATGCGGGTCTGGCAGCCGCCGGAACGGCGTACGGGGAACAGATGAAGGCGAAGCAGAAAATAAGCATAAACGGCCGCAACCCCTATGGCAGTGAGTACGGTAGGGGCGGAAAGGGAAAGAGCCCGGCGGCCGGCACACAGCCACCAGAGAAGGACGGACTGGGGCAGGGTGAGCATCAGGACAAAACGCACAATCCTGCCGGTAATCGGGAATTTCATAGCCCCAGTACCTCCTGCACGATTTCCACGCTGTCCGTAATGCAGTCCGGGCAGCTATGGAGGATTTTTCCCGTTTCGATCCCTTTTAAATCCTTACAGGAAGTGGCACCGGCTTTTTCCTGAAAGAGACTGACCATCCGGCGGGTCAATTTGTAAGTGGCTGCTTTCGTGGCAGGACTGTCGGTATTGCCGTCACTGTTCCGGAAACCTGCAAGCATGATAGCGCCGGAGAGGGCGCCGCAGGTACATTCCAGGCAGCCCATGCCGGAGCCGAAACCTTCACAGGCCTTAAACAGAACCGTTTCGTCCACTCCGATTTCTTCGCTGAAGGAGCAGGCCACGGCTTGGGCACAGTTAAATTTGTTGTTCCGTTTTTCGATAGCAAGTTCTTTTTTTGTCATTATGTATTCCTCATTTCCTAGTTGATTCCCGTGGGCAGCAAGCCAAACGGCGGCTTAAAACCAGCCGTTGGCTGGGGGCATTTGACAATGATGTACTAGACAGTTACGGTAATACCTTTTTGCATAAAGGAAAGGCATCCGTTTAATTTGAGCCGCGCCTCATCGCTTACTCTGATATTTAAACGTTTCTTTGAACCGGCATATGCTATGGTCAGCGGACGGGTGATTTTAGTCACGGAGTTTTTCAATGCCTCAAAATCCTGATATGCCTTTAAGGATTTGGCAGGTTTTGGCGGCTCGTATTCCTCTCCGCATTTATATTGTATCAATTTAGGGTATTGCAGCTGAATGCCCATATAATTTTCGGGGTTTGAAAGATAAGAATATGCAGTGGAGCAGTGCAGTTTTCTATTTTCCTCCCCTATTTGGATGTATAAGGCAAAGGGAGACGTGCCTACCACAGGTTCCCCGAAATCGGCCGATTTGTATTTTTTCCCCTCATAGGTATGTACTTTTCCGTAAGTACAGTTTGACAAGTCGGAGGTTATGCCCCAATTGAAAAACAGAGGGTAATCTCTTTCCCAAATAATTCTTTCGCCTCCGGTCAGCAGTTCATACAATTTCCCATAAGCCCCGGCATATTCATCCAGACAGGATTCCGTATAGTCAAGAGGGACATGGGCGGTAAAAATAACCATGTGATAGTCCTTAAAAATTGTTCTGAGTTCCTCCGGAGTGATAAGGAAATGAAAAGTATTCCATCCGCTCACTAAATATTTCATTTCATCACCGCCATAAATTTTTCCCGTTCCGCGCTTGCTGAAGCAATGGGGAAGGTTCACATATGGTACAGATTATAAACAGCCTTTCCTATAAATCATTATACATTTCTCTATTTTTTTCGTCAATAAGGATGATAAGTAGTGCGCGGAAATCAATTTTGGGTTTTCTGCCTGCGCAGCTGCCAGCCCCGGCAGAAAACCCAAAATTGATTTCCGTGTGGTGTGAATTTTCGGGAAGGGGAAATCGGTGAAACTTTTTGGATATGCGGTTCGTAATATTAATATAAGGAAATATAGGCTATAAGAAACAGGAAGTAAGGCTATGGCCTGTCTGCCGGAGGGATATGGCACTGCGGCTATGAGGCAGCGAGTCTTGGAAAGGGAGTGGGAACAGTGGAAATCAGCGGGCTGCGGGAAGCGGTACAGGCATTCTATGAAGCACAGAGCAGGCAGACGGCAGGAACCTCCGACGGGAAAGTCGGCGTGTCTTTTCGGGACTGCATGGATAAGGCCGTAAAGAAGGAGGGAAATGCTTTTCCGGAGGGAAAGGATGTAGTGATGGGATATCCGCCTCAGTATGCGACGAAATACGGGGTAGATATGAGCAAGGCAAAAGAAAAGATGACCATGGACGAATATAAGCAGTACATATGCAATGTGATATCGGAACTTCCGGTCAGCGCAGGCATGAGAGCCAGCGGTTCCGGGGCGTTAATATTGAAAGCAGAAGCTTTTGAAAGCATGAAAGCCGATCCGGACTATGAGGAAGCCGTGATTGACCTGCTGCGGGAAAAGTATGCGGCGGAGGTATCGCCTTACATGCCTAACGTAGCTTATCAGGTAATCGGAGCCAGTAAGGAAGAATGCTATGGAGCGGTAATCCCGCTGAAAAATTACGCACTGGCGGCGGCTGTGCTGAACCATTCTGTTTCAGGAATTTCCGGTATCGGGAACTGGGCAGCATCGGGGCTTGGCTGGAACAGCTTGGGAGCATTAACGCTTGGTTTGGGCAGCTTAGGAGCATCGGGACTTGGCGTGGGCAGTTTGGGAACATCAGTGCTTGGCTTGGAAAGCCTTGGCACCTTGGGACTTGGCTTAGGAAGTCTGGACGCATCGTCACTGAGCCTAGGCAGTCTAGGCACGCCGTCACTGGGCCTGTCAGGTGTGAGCGGCACAGGATTCGCCTATGGGAACAACTATGCAAACATGCTAAATGCATATAAAAAGACAGCAGCGGCAAAAAACGGAAACACAGGAATCCGGGAATATAAAAGCAAATGGAGGGACTGACAATGAATGTAAGCGGAATCGGTACAAAAGGATACGGGACAGCCTATACGGAACAGGCGAAAAGGCGGCAAAACACGGAACAGGAAAGAAAAGCAGGGAATTTTGCATCGGATTATATGGGACGGGACACGGAGAAAACGGCAGCCCCCGCTCCGAATAAATGGAATGTCACATGTTCCTCCAACACGTTAGTGCTGCACGGAACGGATACCGCAGAAGACGGCGAAGTAGTCACTGCATGGGCGAATGTGGTGACCTCCACATCCATGACAGTATACAGACCGCAGGGATTTGACCCGCAGAACCCGGTTTATAAAGTAAAAATGTGGGATGCCTCCGGCAAAGAAACGGAATATATGATTGACATTTCAAAAATCAACCCGGCTGACTGCAATGTGCCGGAAATGTATGCTTACTGCGCCCACTTAAGCAGCACCGGGGAATGCCCAGAGGCTTTGGAAAAATTCCTTATGGCGCATGCCCACTATAAAGATTCCGTCAAAAACTACGGTGCGGAGAACTTGCTTGACAAGACAAACTGGCTGAAAGTACTGGAAGATGTCATGAAGATGCAGTATAAAGCCGGCAATCTCAAAGGATACATGGCATATAAAGGATTTTTAGGCTTTCTCATGAGAAAGTCCTCGCAAAAACAAGAGCCGGAAAACCGCACCAACGAGGAAAGCAAAGTGGACACCCATATCCTGGTCAATGCCGACGGTTCGCGCACCTTGATAATGACCAGAAATATCGGAGACATGACCACCACCACCAGCATGGAATTATCCAAGCCCACCCAACCCTCCGGCAATATAACGGCACAGCCGCAGCCCCCAACCGAAGCAGAAACCGAAAATCTCCCATGAAGACTGCCATTCCCATGGTCATTCCCGGAGAACTCATGCATTGTACGCTCCGGTACTGTGCCATCCCTTTAACACCACAATATTACCCGACAACAAAGCCCCCCGCCGCTGCTCAAATGGCGGATAGTCTTTATTTATACAAGAGACATAGGGAACTATGTTAATTTAATTCCTGCGGAAATAAGGCATAAAGTGGTAATGCAGCACACTGCGGCAGATTAAAGAAATAAATATTAAGAAACATTCGGGCCTCATAACAGCGAGGAAACTCTGATTCCATAGTGAAAAAACTTTTACAGTAACTTATGCCGACACACAGCACCGGATATTATGTGATTGCCATAAGGACCGTCGGAAAACGCCGGCACTTAGTGAGCAAACTTTGTGCCGCTGCGTTTGATGCCGAACGAAAGTGTGTCCTTATGGCAATCACATAATATCCGGCGCGTCCGCCGAAATCAAAACCCCTCAATTCGCACCCCTTATTACCAACCTACTACTCCAACATCCCCCCGTTACAGTTCAGCCTGAATGCAGTGTTGAGAGGCGGACGCATGAGAGGGATT
>CAJTVK010000082.1 GCA_910579645.1 uncultured Lachnospiraceae bacterium
CCGCAAAAAAATCCCTCCCGTGCGTCCGCCTCTCAACACAACATTCAGGCTGAACGGTTGCCGGAAATCGCTTTACCCGCCGGCTGACCAAAACCTCCGGCTATGCATATACTGCTAAAAAAAGGAATTTTCTATGTTTCAGTTTACGCCTCGTCTCACATTTGTGCAGATATTGGAAAAAAACAAACCCGGCGCCGTAGCCTGGGTAACCGGAAACAGCGCCCATCCGCAGCTGAGCGGCCTGGTTAAATTTTATGACACACCATACGGCGGTGTCCTGACGGAAGCGGAAATCTTTGGCCTGCCAAATATCGAGGAACCGTCTTCCTCCGATTTCTATGCCATGCATATCCATCAGCACGGAGACTGCTCCGGCTCTTTCGAACACACCGGAGAACACTACAATCCCACAGGCGCGCCTCATCCGGAACATGCCGGCGATCTGATTCCGCTGCTTGGAAATCAGGGATATGCCTGGACCGCCTTTTATGATAAACGTTTTTCCATAAATGATATCATCGGAAAATCCGTGGTTATCCATTCCGGCAAAGATGATTTCACTACCCAGCCTTCCGGAAACTCCGGCTCTAAAATAGGGTGCGGAGAAATACGGGCGGAACATTGACGGAATCGTAGCCCGGATTCCTCCTTATTTTGCAATGTCATTAACTTAAGCCGCAGGCTGCGTCAGAAATAATGTTTTTTATTCGGACCTTCGAAAAACGCCGGCACTTAGGCACTGTATTTTAGTGCCTTAGTGCCGCTGCGTTTGCCGCAGAGCGAAAGCGTATCCGAATAAAAACATCATTCCTGACGCAGATTGCGGCTTAAGTTAATGACATTGCCTTATTTTGAGATTTTCAGGAAAAGTTCGTTGATTCCTTCATAAAAGCCTATGGTCATGACCGTCTGGCCTTCCCCCATTCCCGCGAACGTATATTTTTTGAAATAGGGTGTGGTTTCCAGAAGAGGATTGTCAAGGTCGTATGGGGCCGGCTCGCTCAGTCCCATATAGCCGCTCCACTTATAGGCAATTGCATCCGGCTCCATATCCTCCCATTTCAGCGGAGTCCTTACATAAAATTCATAAATTTTCCCTTCGTCGGCATCTATATAGACATCGATCAGCCGGTTTGCCTTATCCGCATTCTTCTGGCTGTCCGACAGGCTGACTTTCCAAACTGCCACATTATTCCTCGGCTCCAGCACATCTATGGCGGAATAGAGCACGGCATTATAGGAATCCTGTGTCACTTCCTTCACCGTTTCCGGCAGAATTCCCAGTTCTTTTAAATCTTCCAGCCCTTTGTTGGCCGTCTCATAAATCTGCTCATCGGTAATCTCCCGGCCCGACGGCCCTCTATGGTTGACGACAAAAGCATAGGTGCCTCCCAGTTCCTGATAATTCAGATTTTGAGAATCCTGGCCGTTTCCCGGCAGTGTCTGGCTGTTCAGGCACTGGGACAGAATGTACAGCTTCTCATTGGCGCTCAGTATATAACGGTACCCTTCTCCCGCCGCTTCCGTTGTCTCCGTATGGACGGCATCCAATATCTCCCGGTCTTTATATTCCGCCAGTGCTTCCGGCCCCCAGACAGACAGAGCCATTACCAAACCGGCGCCTATGACGAATAGCAGATTAAAACTGCCTGCGCTTTTGCCCTTCCGCCGTTCCCCCATTCCTTTAACTCCCATTTTCTTCCTCCCTGCCGTCTGCTTCTTCCTTCCCGGCTTCTCTGTCCGGCAGCAGGAAACCTATGGCTGTGCCCGTTCCGGGACTGCTTTCCACCTCCAGCGCGCTGCCGTGCAGCTTCAGGATTTCCGCACAGAGAGCCAGCCCCAGCCCGGCGCCGTTTTTACTTCTGGCACGGGATTTATCCACCATATAAAAAGCCTGCGTAATCTTATGCTGCTCTTCTTCCGGAATGCCCACGCCGTAATCCCTTACCCGGAAGCGGTATCCGCCCTCCGTCCTGCTGCCGGAAATTTCTATCCGGCCTCCCGGTTCCGACGCTTTGCAGGCATTATCTATCAGGTTTACCAAAACGGTCTTAATCAGATTTCCTTCCGCCCATAACGGCCCGTCCTCATACCGATAGGCAAACTCCATCCCCGTGCCGTTCCCGAACATTTCTTTCAGGTAAGCAAACACACCGTCTGCGGTAATCCGCTGGAGCCGTACCTCTCCCCGTTTTGTCACAATAATGTCCAACAGCCGGAAAGACATGGTTTCCAGCCGCTTCCCCTCCGTATATATATAATTTGCGGACATAAAACTTTTTTCCTCATCCAGCTTATGGGAACGGAGCATATCCGCATAACCGATGATTGCCGTCAGGGGAGTCTTCAGTTCATGGGCAAAAGCAGCCACGAAATCCTCCCTGGCCTGAATCTCCGCTTCCATTTTGTTTATGTTCTCTTCCAAGGCATTTGCCATCACATTGAAGTCACAGGTCAGCTGCCCCAGTTCGTCCCGGCTGACCTGCACGGCGCGGTAAGCATAGTCTCCCTCCGCCATCTGTTTCGTCGCCTTTGTCAGCATGCGGATGGGCTTTGTCAGCCATGAGGAAATCAGATACATAATAAGGGTTCCCGCCATAAGTATGAGCAGCGTTGCCCTGCGGTACAGCGAAAATCCCACGGCCCGCTCGTTGAACACTTCCGTCACATCCCGCATTGTCTCCATATAAAGAATCCGGTTCAGGGCAGGGAGCATGACTCCCGTCTGCACATAATAATGTCCGTTCTGCCGGATAATCCTATAGCTTTTCATCGTTTCATCCATTTGATGCAGCAGTTCCTGATCCGCCCCGAAGCCGTCGCTGGCATACAGTACCTCCCATTCTTCTCCGGAGATGCGGATAAAACGGCTGGCATTCTGCCCTCCCGCCTCCAAATTGGAAGCGATTTCCTCCACCCTGCCGTCCGGCAGTATGCCATACTGGGCAGGCACATTCAGCGCAGCCGTCTCAAACGCAAACCGCAGTATGCTGTTTTCGTCCAATGCCTGACCCACTTCCCTTTCCAAGGATGTCTCAAATACATAATTCACGAAATAAAACCCGCTGAAGCCCAATGCCGCTGCCAGCAGCACCATCGTCCACAGCAAAAGCTTAAACGAAAATTTCATGCCAGCTCCTTATATCTCCAGCCGGTAGCCTACCTTATATACCGCCACCAAGTTATGTTCCCATCCCAGCTTTCTCCGCAGCCTCTGCACATGCAGGTCAAGGGTACGGCTGTCCCCGAAATATTCCCCTTCCCAAACTTTTTCGTACAGAGTCTCCCGGAACAGCGCCACATTCTTATTTTTCACGAACAGCATCAGCAGCCCGAATTCTTTGTTCGTCAGGACTACCGGCTGTCCTCCTTTGGTCACCCTGCGCGCTTCCACGTCCACCACCACATCGCCTGCCGTCACTGTCTGCTCCGCTTTGTTATAACGGCGCAGCACCGCTTCCACTCTGGCCACCAGCTCCACCACGTCAAAAGGCTTTACCAGATAATCGTCCGCCCCCAGTTTCAGCCCTTTTACCCTGTCTTTCACTTCGTGCTTCGCCGTTATGAAAATTACGGGAATTTCCAGCGGCCGTATATATTCCATCACATCATACCCGTCCGCGCCCGGCAGCATCACATCCAATAGGATTAAGTCAAAAGCATCCTTCTCAATCAGATTGACGGCCTCCATGCCGTCCTGCACACAGGTACAGCGGTAACCTGCTGCCGACAGGTTCAGATCGATCAAATCGCAAATCGGTTTTTCATCGTCCACTACAAGTATCCTAATCATTGTTCTGATTTCCACCCCCAAAATTCACGGGCCTTCTCTACCAGCCCCTCCATTGTCTCTTCATCGCTGCACGGATACCAGTCCCGCATCTGCTCATCCTCCGAAAAACCGCCGGTTCTCTGGTAATATACGGAATAATCGCTCCTCACAATAAGCTGATGCCCGCCGCCCTGGCCGTTTCCCGACCCGTCGCCTGAGCCGATGCCCTCATAGCTGTAACGCGCCAGCACTACGATATCCTTCAGGCCGTCCCCGTCGATATCCCGGCAGCTTATCCCCTTCAGCGCATATAAGCTGTCATAATTCCCCATAGGCTGAAGGCCGGCCGCAATATCCCCGTCCTCATTCACCAGATATACCATGAACACATCGTTATTGGCAATATGATAAGTCCCCGGAACTACCTGCAGCCTGCCCAGCTTTTCAAAATTCCTCGGGTAATGCTGCTCCGAAATGATACGGAAGCCGTTTTCCAGCAATTCCTCCAAAGTAGCCGCCGTATACAGAAACTCCGTAGAGTCCCCGTCCCTGGCAAAAGCCGTAATCAGGTCAATGCTCTTATTCATGCCGAACCGGTTTATTTTCTCCGAGATACGGTAATCCCTATAAAATCCGGTTCCCCACACATTTTGGAAAAGCACGTCCCCTACCCGGCAGGCTTCCTCTCCGTCGCCGCAGACCGTAAGCAGCACAATATCCATCCGGGCATCCCCGTCCACATCCTGCAGGGAGATGGCGGAAATTTCCTTCGTGGACTGCTTCATTTCTCCCCGGCTGCGGTTATTCGTCTCCAACTGCTCGGTCTTGTATACAATGGTTCCGTCCTGCAAGGCAAAAAACAATGCCAGCCGATTATATTCCTTGTCAAAAGCGGGTATGACGCTGACATCCCCATATTGCCGCATGCGCACGGGAAAAATCTGTTCCTCCACGATACGGAAACCGCAGGCCGCAATATCCGCCCTATATTCCACGGCTTCGAAGTTTCCGTAATATTCGTCATACAATTGTCTTACGCCGTCTCCTTCCGGTTCCCTGCCCTGCCCCTCTCCGGCCACCTCCGGCATAGCGGCAGCCCCGGCAGCCTGCACATCCCCCGGAAGGCAAAGCAGAACGGCGGAAAGCAGCAATGCCCGCGCTATGAACTTTTTCCCGTGCAGCTTCCCCATGCCGTTCCCCTCCTTCCTTTTCCTGCCGCCGGCTCCATCCTGCAGCCCTTTCTATGACACTATCCCCAATGCCTTGAACACCGCCCACACATAAGGGGCGCCGAAGCAGTTCAATGTCTTGGGGCCTACAATCTTATGTTCCCTGTCCTCCTGGATTTTCTGGTATGCCTGTTCAAAAGTAGCCCTTGTAATCGACTTCTTCTTTCTTTCGGTGAAAAATTCCCCGCCTTTGATACTGTAAGTAAACGGAAGCTTCTTCGCCGTGTAAAATTCCTCCCCCTGCAGCGAGGATATTACCTCCCATAAATTATCCTTTGTAATTGTCTTCTTTTCTGATACCGGCATACCGTATATCCTCCCTATCTTAAGATTCATTCCCCCTTTCCTGTTTTCAACACAAGGTTGTATCTCTATTCTACCGCGCCCTATTTTCTTTGTCATCCGTTTTTTACAAATTATAGCCGCCACTTATACCCCTTCATGCAGTTCCACAATCCCAATCTCCATCAAATCCGGCTGTGTCCGCAGAACCGGCAGGATAACGCTGCATTCGCTGCCTATCAGTTCCGTCTTGTCCGGCGCGCAGAAAATCATCTGCAGCTTCTGCTCTTTCATGAATCCCAGCATTATCTTCACATTGGCCGGATCCATCTTGGCAAACGGCTCGTCGATAAATACAAGCCTTGTGGAATTCAGCCTGTCATTGTAAATCATCAGCAGGGCGGACAGAAGAATCAGCATGTAAGGAATCTGCACCTCCGCCCCGGAATTGTAGCCGGACTGCTTGGACAGCTTGGCCTTGCTGAGCACATCGTTAGTCAGCAGGATTTCATAAGTCATATAATTGCGGTAATCCGCAAAACGCTCGATCCGTTCTTTGTCGTTGCTCTCCACAATGCGGCCGATAATCTCCTTAATGTCTTCCTCCAGCCGTTTTCCTTTTTCGTTGCTGTACGACGTGGCGGAATCCAGAGTCATCTGCCCGTCTGCGCTGCCCAATTCCTCCCGCTCTTTCAGATAATGTGCATACTCCAATATTTTCTCATAGTCGGAGCCGTCCTTCACATATTTTACGGAAAACTCATATTGGGATTTGAATTTCAGCCGGGACAGTTCGGCATTGATCTGCTTCAGATCCTCTCTGGCGGATTCGCAGGACTTCAATACGGTAAGGACAAATTCGTTTTTGAAGATTTCTGCGTATCTCCGTGTCTGCTCTTCCAGTTCCTGCCGGATTTCCTGCAGGTTATCCATCCAGATTCTGGCTCTCCTGTCCGCATAGGCGGCTCTGCCGTCCTCTGTCAAAGGCAGACGGCTGTCCGCATCCCTATGGGCATTGTATGCCGACTGTGCGCCGGTCAGTTCCCTTTCGGCCTCCCGCAGTTCCCGCTCCAGGCGTTCCCTGTCTTTCGGTGCCGTACTGCTTACCTGTCCGCCGCCGTTTTCCTCTTCGTCCGCCAAAGCTTTCCGGCAGCTATGTAAGTTCCGCCTTTCATATTCCTTCAGCAGATCCTCGTAAACGGAGATGTTCTCTTGCTTTTCCGCATATTTTGCCCCGTTGACCTCAAGCTGTGCCTGCATCCGGGACTTGGATTCATAAACCGCTTTTCTTTCCTCTTCCATTCCCTCCAGCCGGGCCGTAAGGTTTTCCACCGAAGAAACAAGCCCCATATATTCCATATTATTCTTTTGCGCTTCCCGAAGTTTCTGCAGTTCCGCCTGCTGCTGCCCGTACCGTGCCGATGCTTCTTCATACAGCCTGCATGCATCATAATTATATTCTCCGAAAAAGGACTGCGCCGTTTCAAGGTATGCCCTCTTTTCTTCCTTCTCCTTCAGCCGGCTCTCTATTTCCCCCAGCTGCTCCTTTAGCTTCTCCAGCCGTTCCTCCGCCCGCTGTCTGTTCAGTTCAATGGTTTCCTGTCCCAGACAGTAAAACCGGATTTTGTCAAACCGCAGGTAAAAGCTGTCCATGGCCACGGATACACGCCCCTCCGCAGACATTGCATTTTCATATTCACATACCCGTTCTTTCGTTACGGCATGGATACGCCCTAATTGGTAGTTAAAATACTGTCTTGCCACCGGATGCTTCACTTCCATATACCGTACCACGGAATCCTCCTCCGGCAGAATCCTTTTTTTCATCAGAAGCCTTGTGTTGAACAGGTGTGCGCGGCAATCGGCGGCTGCATTCAGGATTTCGTCTGCAATAGGGTAATATTCCGGTTCCACTAAAACAGCGTAGCTGCGCTTCCCAAGGTATGCTTCGATGGCATCCCTCCAAGATTCATCCGTCAGCCCTATGACATACTCACAGGCAAACTTCGCCTCGGATTCAATGCCCCTTCTGGCAAACTCCGCGTTAATTTTATTTTTCAGTTCCACATAATCCGGAATTCCCGAGAAAGATGTCTTTTTGAAATTACAGTCGTCTATGGTTTCCTGCTGCCTTGCCTGCTGTCTTTTATTCTCTTCCCGTTCGTCCCGTATTCTGGTAATGTCGGACAAAATATTGTCCCTGTGCCGTCCGGCCAGACGGCAGAGATTTTCCACGCCGCCTGCCTTCTGCGCCGCAGGATACCGGAAATCCGTCAGGGAGGACAGAAGATTCTTCTCCTCCACGGACAGGTTTTCCCCGGAAAGCCAGGACAGAAGCTCACTGACTCTGTTTTGGAAATTCAGAAGTTTTTGTTTTTCCCCTGCCAGTCTCTGCTTCTCCTCCCCGGTTTCCTGCAGGCTGCGCTGTGCCATCTGTATCGCCCTGGCGCAGTCCATATCCGCCAGATGTTCCTCCGCCTGTTTCAGCGACAGGCGCAGTTCCTTTTCACGCCTTGCTATGGCTTCCAACGTTTCTCCGTCCTCCGCCATCTGCCGCTTTGCCGTTTCCATCTGCTGTTCCGCCGCCTCTTTCTCACGTCTGCATCTTTGCAGCTTTCTGTAGGTACTTCTCACATCCTCCTCAAAAATTACATTTCTGGCCTGCCGCAGCCGGTCAAACAGCCGCAGGATTTCGTCCAGTTCCTTCATCTCCGCATCAATCACTTCAAAAACCCCATGCAGCCGGTCAATATTGTTTTTGGCCTCCGCCAGCTTGGAAAAATCTACCTTTCTCTCTTCCAGCACACTCTCCCGGATAAACTGATCGATTTTCGCATCCGGGTCGTAGGACATAATGCTGCGGAGTTTTCGCCGGAACGCTATCGTCTGCTGCTCGTTTAAACGCAGCCCTGTCCTCTGCATAAATTTCAGTATGCCCTCTTTGGCATCCATCATTTTTACGCCAAGGCATTTTTGCAGTTCCGCCGTGCTGTACGGCATTTCCCCGCCCTCTTCCCCATAGGTATGCCGAATCTCCCGGATTTTTTTATCCTCCATCAGATAACGGCTGACTTTGAACCCGTTTGCCGAATCGGTATCTATGGAAGTGCCCAGCACAAAACTGCGCCCCAATTCCTCTTCTTCCAGTTCCAGCACAATATGCGTATATACATTGGGCATCCGGTCCGCCGGGCGCATGAAAGTTCCTGCCGTGGCATCCAACAGCCCCCGGGTATAGGAAGTAACCGTCCTGCTTCCTTTATTTTCCGTGGATTTATTAAAGACGGTGTCACCGTACAGCGCATATTTTATGGCATCCAGAAGGACGGATTTTCCGTTCCCGTTCTTTCCTGCAATCAGTGAAAAAGTGCCTATGGGAACAGTGACGCAGCCAAATCCATACCAGTTAACCAAACGAACGGCTCTTAATAAAATCATTCCATATCCTCCCCGTCTTCGCTGTCCCCCTCCTGCCATTCCTCTTCCGCCCGTTCCCCTTCCGGCTGCCCCATATATTCTGCGGCAACTGTCCTGAATTGATCGATATCCCAGCCAAACTGCAAGGACGGATACAAGGTGATGACCGCTTCTTCCGTCCTGTCCTTTGCGTCATAGTCAATCAGGCTGTATTTCCTGAAAATTTCCATTGCACCCGAAAGTTTTTTGCTGTCCATGTCCACTTCGTACACTTTCATCTTGTCAATCAAGTCTCCCAACGCAACGGTGTTCTCTTCGCGGTACCCCAAGTTCTCCAAATATATTTCCCACAGAACCAGCAGCAGATGATATTGCTCCGCCGTAAAAGAGACGATATTGGCGCGTTTCAGCCCTACCGTCTCTTCGTCCTGCTCATAAGGCTTTAGCATGGCTACCCCCACATTCCGGTCCACCGCCACATCAAAGCCAATCATCCGCAGGTAATCGGAAATATCCTGCCGGTTTGACTCCCGGGAAATATAGGAGTACAGCTTTCCGTCCTTCTCCTCTATAATGAAAGTAGCGTCCAACAGCTTGCGGACACAACGTTTAAACAGTATGCTGTTTTCTTCCTTTATGCAAATATTTAACCTGATATCGCTCATTTACTTCTTCCTTCTTATCCTTATATTACTGAGAGTGGCCGCCTCCGTCTCCATGGTTCCGTCCAAGAACTCCACTTCATACGGGAAATCTTCCGCACCGGAATAAATCATGCCGGCAGCGGCCATCATGGCATCTTCCCTGCCTGCAATATTTTCCTTAACCACCCGGATTTCATCCCTGTCCCCCAATAAACGGCCGAAATAAGCGGCTGCCTGCCCCACGCCGTACCGGTCCGGATATTCATGCAGCAGTTCCCCCGTGAGTTTCGCCTTTTCCTCCTCCGACAGTCTGCCTGTCACAATCGCCCCGCTTTTCCTGTTGGGTTTCCGCTTTTTTCTTCGTTCAATGGATTTTCTTCCCACATATTTGCAGGACTGCAGCCGGAAGCTTTCCGACAATGCCAGGATTGCCCCCTGCTTTTCCTCCCTGCCCAGTTCTTTCAGCGTCAGCAGCAAGTCATTCAGGCAGGACTGCATATTCATATGATTGCCCAGCACCATCAGAATCCTTGTGGAATATAGGTTATAATAGCCGTTAATCTTCTTATCAATGTAATCCATTTCCTTCGCATACTCATAACCGATGAAATTCTGTATCTCCGACAGCTGTGCGTCCACCGTCTCCTTGGCCTGCCCCTCTTCCGTCTGCTTTAAGTTCCTGTATTCCTTCACCATATTCCCGTAAACTTCCGTATCCGCAATACGCCGGAGCATCCTCTCTATCTCCGCAATATATCCCGGAAGCAGGCCGTCTCTCTTAAGAAAAAAATAATCATTAAAAAAAAGATGCATCATCTCATCTTTCATCAGAAACCGGCCAAAAGAATTCATTTCCGTCATCCTGATTACCATACACATAATGGAACGAATGCTGTCCTTCAATGCCAGCAGTTCATTTTTCAGGTCCCATACATGGTCCGACAGGGGAACCAGGATATTGGAATACGGGCGGACGGCTCTTCCGTGATCGCTGTCAAAGGCGGAATGCAAAATATCATAAACCGCAAAGATATGATTCGTCAGAATGCCGCTTGTATCCCGGCGGAAAATTCTTTCTATGGCATCTATAAGCTTCCTGCAGTACGGCAGAACCGTAGCTATATTGTCTCCGTTTCTCCCTATTTCCCTCTCCGCTATCCACCCGCAGCGGCGGAAATACGCTAGGATTGCACCGGCATTTTCTGTCTCGGATTTTTTGTTGCTTACCTTCTCTTCCGCATTTTCCGTAAGTTCCTCTTCTTCCAGCGCATATGCACAGTTGCGCAGATACCATATCAGACAGTCCCTCGCATCCGTCTCATACAGCAGCGGAACGGATTTCGACTTCTCAATCAGCCGCAGAATACACTCATAATAGATTCTTTTATTTTTACAGCAAAGGGGATTGAAAAAGCGTTCGTACCCCGCATTGTCAAATAAAATCATTCTTCCTGCCCAAACCCTAAAATCACTCTGGTTCCCTTTCCTTCCTCCGACTTCGTCTCCATGGTATGCCCAAGCCTCTGCATAATTTTTCTGCACAGATATAAGCCGATTCCTGTGGACTTCCGGTCCATCCTTCCGTTATATCCGGTAAATCCCTTATCGAAAATACGCGGCAGATCCTCTGCCCGTATCCCAATTCCCGTATCCTCTATCACCACATAATCCACTGCCTTGTTGCGTTTCTTTCCGCTGCCGTCCGCCCCGTAAATACATATCCCCCCGGTATTTGTATATTTCAGCGCATTTGCCAAAAGCTGCTCTATCACGAACCCCAGCCATTTTTCGTCCGTCACCGCCCGGCATGCAAAGTCTTCCATGGAAAACGACAGGCCGCTCCCGATAAAAAGCACGCTGTACTTCTTCACTGCCCGCTTCATAATGACGGATATGTCATATTTTTTCAGCAGCATGTCCCCCGACATGCTGTCCAGCCTGGCATAATGCAATGCCATTTCCGCATACTGCTCTATCTTGAACAGTTCTTCTGCCGCCTGCTTCCGCCTTTCTTTCCCTTCCGCCCCGCTTTCCTCTTCCATCCTTTGCTGCAGCAGGCGCAGGGCCGCAATGGGCGTTTTAATCTGATGAATCCACATTGTGTAATAATCCGCCATATCCGCCGCTTTTTCATCCAACTCGGAAATCAGCCGCCGGTTCTCTTCCCGGGCAGAGTGTACCATGGCATGATACAGGCACTCCTCCGCCCCTTTCGCAGCCGGCAGGCGGTAATCATTCTCCCCGCCGGCCTCCATAGCTTCCTCCAGCTGCCGGTATCTTTTGCAATAAAGAAAAAAATCAGCCGCACAGGCCACTGTCATAAAAAAGAGGGAAACATACATGGCATACAGCATATTCCTGACAACAATGTCATATCCATACAAGCCTGCCACAGCCAGAAACATCAATATAATCACTGCCGGCAGTGCCAGCCACAGGCTTCTTTCTTTTACATAATGAAGAAACAGCCTCCGCAGGCTCATCCCCTGCTTCCGTAACCGCCCTTCCAACCCCTTCTCATCCACTCTGCCGTCACCACCCTTTCAAAACATGCAGTGCCGCAGGCCTTTCCGCAGGCTTCCCCTTTCCCTTGCCACGGCAGGCACTTACACATGCTTCCTCTCTCCCTTGCCAAGGCTGCCACTTCCGCAGCCTTCCCCTCTCTCCTGCCAAGGAGCGCACCCCGCAAACCTCTCTCCTAATCCGCCGGCTGCGGAAGCTTCACGGGCGGCACAGGCCGTTCCTGCTTTATCCCAGCTGATATCCTACGCCTTTTTTCGTCAGGATAAGATTCTCGATGCCTTCCGCTTCCAGTTTCTTCCGCAGCCGGTTTATGTTTACCGTCAGCGTATTATCGTCCACAAAGCATTCGTCGTCCCACAATTTTTTCATAATGCTTTCCCTGGATACCGCCTCACCCGCATGCTCGAACAGAACCTGCAGGATACGGAATTCATTTCTGGATAAATCCGTCTTCCCACCCCGAAACTCCAGGGACATTTCCGGCACATTCAGAATCATGCCTTTATATTCCAGCAATGCCGTCCGGTTATGGAATGCATAAGTACGCCGGAGCACCGCCTGTATTTTGGCCGCCAGCACGTCCAAGTCAAAGGGCTTGGAAATAAAATCATCTCCGCCCATATTCACTGCCATCACGATATTCATATTGTCGGACGCGGAGGAAATAAAAATAATGGGAACCTGGGATACCTTCCTTATTTCCCCGCACCAGTAATACCCGTTATAAAAAGGCAGGCCTATATCCATCAGAACCAAATGGGGCGCGGATTTCCCGAAAGTCCCAAGCACGTTGGAAAAATCGGTGACCGTCTCCGCTTCATACCCCCATTTCTGCATATGCCTGCCAATCTCGCCGGCAATAATATTATCGTCTTCCACAATAAGAATCTTGTACATACTTACCCCATATATTTTTTATACATATTTACATGGTCATAAATGCATTTCCATCCGGAATAAGCATCCGCCGTGGCGCAGATATACCGCTTCCCGTCTTTGTCCACCCCATAGCTGACCGCGCAGTTCCCGGACTGCAGCACATAGCCGGTCTTGCCGCCTACTACCTCGCCGCCCGCATCTTTATCCTCGATACGCCGCAAGAACCAGTTGGAAATAATAATCCCCTCCGGATGCTGCTCGGTTTCGGAGGTAGTATATGTATGGGCGGACAGCACCTTCCTGCAAAGGTCGTTATTGACGGCGTTATCCATTATGACAGCCATGTCGTATACCGAACAGTAATGATTGTCGTCATAAATTCCCACACAGTTGGTAAAATGTGCCGATTCCGACAATCCCAGTTCTTTCAGCTTGTCGTTCATCATTTCCACGAAAGCCTCCTGAGAACCGGCCACATATGTCGCCAGCGCCACTGCCGCATCCGCGCCGGACGGCAGTATGGTGCCGTAAAGCAAATCCCTTACCGTCACCGTCTCCCCTTTTTCAAAACCCGCAACACTGCAGTCATTCACATAGCAATAATCCGTAATCTCGCCGGTGATTGTAAATGTATCGTCCAAATCGGCAATATTCTCCACTGCCACCAGCAGCGTCAGCACTTTTGTCATGGATGCCGGATACATCCGGCTTTTGGCATCCCGCCGCAGCAGGATATTGCCGCTGTCAATATCCACCAGAATTGCATATTTGCTGGCCACGTCCTCTCCCGGCGACGTGGTCTGGTCCGTAGCGTTATACTTCCCTGCGGTAATGACAATTCCCGATTTGCCCGCCTTCTCTTCCCCGTCTGCAGCCGCGCCGTCATAGGAATCGCCGCTGCCGGAACCTGTACTCACGGTATCCTGTGCGCTGCCGGCGGGAAAACCGTCCGCCCCTTCCCGCAGGCCGGGCTGTCCGCCGGTATCTGCGCCGTTCCCGTCCGCCTGCGGGCTTCTCGGACTGTCCCCCGGCTTTCCTGACAAATCCGTATTTTCCGTTCCTCCGGTCATTTCGGTTCCCTGTCCCGCTCCGGATGCTTCCCTTTCCTCCGCCTTTTTCCTATGGCTGTTTATTCCTACTGCGGCCAAAGCCGCCAAAAGGACGACGGCTATGGGAACGGCTATTCTCATAATTTTCCTGATAATCATCTGCTTATATTTTTCACGCTGCATCCGCTCTTTCCGCTTTGCCCACTGTACCCTGCGCATTCCTTCTTCATCAAATTGTTCTTCCATATCATCGCTCCCTACCGCTGTTTCCGAAATCATACCTTCTGCCGTGGTTTTGATTATAGCATGATGAAAAATGGCGTGCAATGGTTTTTGTGAGGAAATGCGTTTTCGTTAATTTTTTGGGGGTAGGGGAAGCGGAGGGGAACGTGGCTTACGGAGGGGTTCCGCGGGCCGGAGGGGCTATTTCCCGGGGTGGGCTGCAAACTTGCCGGGGCGGTAGATGGTTTTCTGACTGCAGCATCAAAAATGAGATATTTCTAACTGTTTTTTCCTTCCTGTTTGCTGCCACGGCGGCTAAACTCCCTTCGGTCAGACAACGCCGCCTAAATCGGCAGCAAACAGGAAGGAAAAAACAGTAAGAAATATCATCATTTTTTTGAATGCAGTCAGAAAACCATCTACCGCCCCGGCAAGTTTGCAGCCCACCCCGGGAAACAGCCCCTCCGGCCCACGGAACCCCTCCGTAAGCCACTGTGTATCGGCAAATGTAGAATTAGTGAATAATTATCGGTATAGTGATTTGAGATATTTTTCTTGTAACGGTCTTGATTCTGTTCGGAAAAGGAAGTAAGATATATTCGGTGATGCTATGGGAGATGTTGTTGCGTTTGGATTTATGATGTTTCCTTATAGTGAATTTTTTATTACAAAATATTTGTTTATGCCCGGAATTAAGAACGGACAGGAATGGAGGATTTGTATGTATGAAATGAAACCGGAGTATTATACGGGGGTTGAATTTATTGACCGGGAGCATACTAGGCTCTTTGAACTGGCGCAGGAAACGCATGAATTGTTATATGACAGTCTTCTGGTGGATAAATCGGACAAAATTGTGGAACTGGTTTCCGAATTGATTAATTACACAAGAACGCATTTTGCTCATGAAGAAGAGTATCAGAAGAGCATAAACTATCCTTACATACCGCAGCATGCCGCTCAGCACCGTCAGTTCGAGGATCGGCTGGCGGAAATTGACTTGGGTTCTATGTCCGATGATTTTGATGAGCAGGATGAAACCGTGCAGGAAATTCTGGATTTTCTCATAGATTGGCTTATTAATCATATCATGCGGGTAGATATGACGTTGGTGCAGAAATAAGCTGCTACTAAAATAATATTGCCCGTTTCCGGAATAATATTTTTTCGGTTCTTGGAAAAACGCCGGGACTAAGGAACTGTATTTTAGTTCCTTAGTCCCGGTGTTTCTATGCCCTGTGCCGAATCATCGTCACAGCCGGTGACGAACGGAACCGGTGTATCCGCATCCTTCCGCCTCTCCGGTTCTATATGTAAGTGCCTCCGGCTTCTTTCACGCTTTCAGAAAAACATCCACACTTTTCTTTATTTCCTCCGGCCTGGAAGTTTTCAGCAAATATCCCATTGGCTTTAGCCCAAGCACTTTCTGAATGCTTTCCTTATCCATCCTGCCGGTCAGAAAAACAACCGGTATATCCGCAAATTCCTCTTCGGAGCGAATCATTTCCAGCACCTGACGGCCGTCGCATACCGGCATTTCATAATCCAGCAGCACTAAATCCGGTCGGTTCAGCGTAATGCACCGAATGGCTGCCAGTCCCGAATTGGCCAATGTCACCAAATAATCCTTATCCAGCATTTTCTTCATAGCCTGACGCACTATTTCCGAATCGTCCACAACAAGCACTTTCTTCTTACTCTTAAGTTCGTTCCTGCTAAGATATTTCTTTATTTCCTCCATTGCATTTTCTGCTTTAATGGAAGTCTCATCCCCGTCTAACAGCAGCTGCGGCGCCGTCACGCAATAGGCAAAATATCCTGCACCGGTACTGAACAGTACGCTGAACTGAAAATGCCGCTCTTCAAACATATTCTGGAACTGTTCATAAGTCAGCAAGTTCTCTTCCCTCATTTCGTACTGGGAAGATGCGGAAAAACGTCCTTTGACCTGATTCACAAATTGCTGTGCCATATACCTGGCAGCATTCAGCAGCATGGCGTTTACCATGTTGGTTTCGGTATCCATCATGCTGCCCACAGTATTGACAATCAGCTTCTGCTCAAATACCAGAAAAATCTCCCACTTATCTCCCTGTGCATTGCCATAGACCAGACGGTAATAGATTCCTTCCCCGAATTTTTCCCCGCCATAGCACTCGCTGACCGCTTTCGCATCCAATAGGAACATATCATGCAGAAGCTGCAGAATTGTCTGCTTCATGGCCGCCTGCTCATCCTCGGGAACCAAGTCCCCCCACTTACTCAGCGTCTTTCCTACAATTGCACGGTCTTCTGTCAGCGTATGCCCCATCAGCCAGCCGGCACAGACTCCCAGAAAATGATTAACGGAATCTTCGGAGTAATTGGACTGATTCAATTCCTTTTCCAGTTCCGGCAAAGTTTTCTTACGAAAATTATCATGAAGCCGCCTATGCGTATCAAATCCGATATAATCAATGGATGCCATATAAGCCTCTTCCTCCGTAAAATGCTTCATGGCATGATCTTTGAAATATTTAATCCCTTCCTGGCATACCCACTGACTTTTCTCATCCTGTTTCCTATAGTCAAACAGTTTATTCAGTATGCTGAACAGCTTCTTATGCTCCTCGTCAATAAACTTTACCCCGATATTATACCGATCCTGCCATATCAACTGACTGCCCATATTTACTCTCCTTTATAATTAAAATATTTTCCGTTTTTCTTATCTGCGGCCGAAAAGTTCTTCTTTCGGCACTTCCGTAATCTTCCCTTCCAACACCCGGTAAATAACATCGCAGTTCTCAATGGTATTTAGCCGGTGCGCAATAATGACCATGGTTTTCTTTCCGTGGAAGCTGTTGATTGCCTCCATCAATGCAGCTTCCGTCTCATTGTCCAGTGCCGAAGTTGCCTCGTCAAATACCAATATTTCCGGATTATGGTACAATGCCCGGGCAATGCCGATTCTCTGCCTCTGCCCGCCCGATATCCTCACGCCCCGGTCGCCCACTTTCGTGTCCAGTCCCTCGGGAAGTGATTCCACAAACTCTTTCAGCTGCGCTTCCTCCAATGCTTCCCATACCCTTGCCTCGTCAATGTCCTCCTGCGCAATGCCGAACCCGATATTTTCCCGTATAGACTCGTCCACCAAATATATGCTTTGCGGAATATAGCCTATCTGTGCCAGCCAGGAAGCATAATTTTCAAAAATATTTTTACCGTCACAGGTGATTTTCCCTTCCTGCACATGGAGAAGCCCTAGGATAATATCCACCATAGTAGATTTTCCCGCTCCCGAAGTCCCCATGATTCCTACGGATTTCCCGTAAGGTATCACCATATTGGCATGTTCAAAAATATTTTTCTCCGTATTCGGATATGCATAAGTAATATTTTCCAGCACAATTTTATCCGTAATCCCCATTTTCTTACGGTAATCCCCGGTAAGGAGGTAGCTGTTCTCCTCCATGCTCTTACGGCTCACTGCCATATTTTTATATACATAATCCAAGCAGGGCTGATGATACGAAATCTCCGACAGATAAGTATTAATTCTGTTAAGGCATGGCATCAGACGGATAGCCGCCGCCCCGTAAACCGTAAGCACCATAATCAACTGACCCGTATCATTCCCCGAGCCGATATATACCATGATATATCCCACCAGACATCCGATAAACACAGTCTCTATGAAATTTCTGGGAATACTGTTCAGCACCGCATACCTCTGGGCAATGCCGGCTCCGTACCTGCCCCACTTTTCATAGTTGTCCGCAAAGAAATTTTCTTTGTGCAGCACTTTTACATCTTTTATCCCGTAAATAGCATGAATCCGCCATTTAGCAATCCTGGACTGTATCTCCTGATTCTTTTTCCCGAGAGAATTCAGCCTAGGCTTCATCCCCTTTCCGATCAGAAAGGTCACCGCCCCGAACACACCTACCATGAGAACCGCCATTTTCCAGTCCGCAACGACAAGCACCGTGGCCAGAAACAGGAACACCACTGCCTCCGACGCAAACTGCAGAAGCACCAGCATCAGCTGAAATACATTCGGGATATCGGAATCCGTCATCCGGAACACGGTAGGAATATCCGCATCCAGATAAAACTCATAAGGTCTGTGCAGAAATTCCCGCAGTACCCGGCTGATCATTTTATTTTTATTAACCGTAATAAAGCGGTTCTGCTCATATACAAGCCATATGGTGTACAGGCCTTTCAGAAGATAAACCACGAACAGCAGCCCGAGAAGAAACATGGTAAAAGATTCCATCGTTTCTATATGTAATACGTCCATGACCTCCCCTACGATTGCATACTTCTGCAAAACTTTCCGGTTCAGGATAATGGTTATTACGGACAAAAGAGCCGAAACCCCTAAAGTTTCCACTATGCCGCCGATAAAAATCATAATTCCCAACAATGCCAAATGTATCTTCTGTTTCCGGTCAAAAATGACCATTAGTTTTTTCAACATACCCGTCAGATTTCCGCCTTTCCGTTTCTTGTCTTTTGCCGATATTTTTATTATTATAGCAAACTACACTCCACATTTCAATCGGCATTAAAACCAATTTCCTTGCCGTACTCAGGCACTGTAACTGCTCACTCCCAATATCATTAAGTTAGGCTGCATTCCGGATGCCAGTTCATATTATGCCCATAAATGAACTTTATTATATGCCTTGCATCCATACTGACGCATTCGGCGGTGCCGCCGGTCATGGCTCTTTTGCAATCGCTTCGATTGCGGCCTCTCTGTAACGCTGCATTTCCAAGCAGACAAAAACCCGGTGAATCTTCTCCACTGGGTCTTCCTAGCTGGGCTACAAGGATTCGAACCTTGAAATGACGGAGTCAGAGTCCGTTGCCTTACCGTTTGGCGATAGCCCATTAATTTTGCGTGTATTACCTGTCCGCTACAATTTGATATTATACAGCAATATATTTCATTTGGCAAGCCCTTTTTTCATTTTTATTTTATTTTTTTAACAGTTCAGCCTGAATGTTGGAAGGCGGACGCCCGTGCGTGAATTTTTTTAGTGGCCGGCAGCAGCGGAACTGCCTG
>CAJTVK010000083.1:0-15447 GCA_910579645.1 uncultured Lachnospiraceae bacterium
CTGACGCAAACATCAAGCACTGATTACTCAAGGATTAATGCAATGATGTACTAGATTCTTCTCAATTTGTCACAATACTGTCACGAATCCATGTTGTCAATCCCTGAAAACGGCTGTCAATGCAAATGCAGCAGTCACCGGAAACAGAGGTTGTTTTTACTATGGCAATTACCTTAAAAACTGATTTCCGAGGCATAGGAAGCTGGATGTTGAAGCAATTTAAGAGGTATGGTAAAATACAAGGGAAAAAGCAGGTATGGAGGGAAAAAGCGTGGAAAAAATCTGTAGTGAGTTAAACTGCGGCAGTGATATGGAAGAACGAAAAGAAAAAGACGTTTATAAGGCAGTAGAACTGTTTGCAGGGGCCGGAGGCTTGGCACTGGGAGTTGAAAAGGCGGGATTCCGTACCATTGGGTTAATTGAACTGGATAAAGATGCATCTGACACATTAAGAAAAAACCGTCCCAATTGGCGGGTAATTCATGATGACATTGCGAATATATCTAAATTAGATTTGGAACAATATTTTAATTTGCGAAAAGGGGAATTGGATTTGCTGTCCGGAGGCGCTCCGTGTCAGGCTTTTTCTTATGCCGGGAAAAGGCTGGGGCTGGAAGATGCCAGAGGAACGCTGTTTTATCATTACGCTACATTTCTGCAGAAGCTTCAGCCGAAAATGTTTTTGTTTGAGAATGTAAGGGGATTGCTGACGCATGATAAAGGAAGGACTTATGCTACGATAACCGATATTTTTGAGCAGGCCGGATATGTCATTCAGAAAAAGGTACTGAATGCATGGGATTACGGTGCCCCGCAGAAAAGGGAACGGCTGATTACGGTTGGAGTCAGAAAAGATTTATGTGATAAAGTGGAATATCATTTTCCCGAACCGCATGATTATAAGCCGGTTCTGCGGGATGTACTGACAGACTGTCCGGATGGGCCGGGGGTTTCTTACGGAGAGAATAAGAGAAAAATATTTGAATTGGTTCCGCCGGGAGGATATTGGAGGGATATCGCGCCGGATATTGCAAAAAGTTATATGAAGAGCTGTTGGGACATGGAAGGAGGGAGGACAGGCATTTTGCGGCGGATGAGTATGGACGAGCCGTCGCTGACAGTGCTGACTTCCCCGTCTCAAAAACAGACAGAGCGATGTCATCCGTTGGAGGCTAGGCCTTTTACGGTGCGGGAAAATGCAAGATGCCAGACTTTCCCGGACGAATGGCAGTTTTGCGGCAATGTACACTCGCAGTATAAGCAGGTAGGCAATGCAGTGCCTGTAAGCCTGGCTTATGATATTGCAAAGGAGATACATAAAGCTTTGGAGGGGAAAAAATAATGGCATGGGAGTTGGACTTCATTACGGAAGAGAATTTTAGGGAACATGTGCGGGCAACCATAATGAAATATGGCGAAAAGCTGCAATCTTATGATCTGAAAAGATTTAACAGTAATCTGGTAGACCCGGTCAAGCTTATTTTTGACAAATCCGTTTATGGGACGGGCTGGGAAGAGATTGTAAATAATGAAATATTTCGGCAAAGGGATAAGTCCAATAACAATGATATCGGGTATTTCCATCAGAATATTTTTGCTTATTTTGCAGGCTGTGAAGTTCCCGCGGCCGGCTGGGATGTAATATACCGCAATCCGTCCGGCATTATTATGTCGGACGGGGATATTGTCCATACTGTCTATGTGGAAATGAAAAATAAGCATAATACCATGAATTCGGCATCTTCGGCGAAAACATATATTAAAATGCAGGCACAGATTTTAGAGGATGACGATTGCGCATGCCTGTTGGTGGAAGCCATCGCAAAGAAATCTCAGGATATAAAATGGGTAACGAAGGTAGACGGAAAAAATGTGCAGCACCGGTTGATCCGCCGTGTGAGCATGGACAGATTTTATGATATTCTGACCGGTGACGACAAGGCATTTTATAAGATGTGCATGAAGCTTCCGGAAGTAATAAATGAAGTGGTCAATGAAGAAAGAGGTGTGTCCGTGCCGTGTGATACGGTAGTGGAGGAATTGAGGGGAATTGCCGGATTATATTCTGACTTGCCGGAGAATTTGGCAATGGCAATGGCCGTTTACATGCTTGGTTTCAGCACCTATGCAGGATTTGCAGACGGCATGCTGCAAAACCTGCATATCAACATAGAGGATGGAAAAGAGACATTGCTGAAACATATTTACAAATATGCGGAGAATCTTCGGCAGGCGGAACTAAAAACAGCCGGAGCCGTTCCGGTGCCCGGAGGAAATGCTGCCGATGTATTGCCGGCAGAATTTCCTCTGCCGGATATGGTACCGGAAAGGCGTAGGCGGAACTAAAAACAGCCGGAGCCGTTCCGGTGCCCAGAGGAAATGCTGCCGATGTATTGCCGGCAGAATTTCCTCTGCCGGATATGGTACCGGAAAGGCGTAGGCGGAACTAAATTAGGAGGAAAAATGTACGAGTTAGTTCAGGCAGGGAAGCGGACGTATTATGTTGACTGTCCGTCCAAGATAGGCATTTACAGGATAGACGAGGAACGGGTGTGTCTGATTGACAGCGGGAATGATAAGGATGCAGGGAAAAAGGTATGGAAAATACTGGAGGAGAAGGGCTGGAAATTAGACTGCATCTTCAATACCCATTCTCATGCGGATCATATAGGAGGCAACCGTTTTTTGCAGCAAAAGAGCGGATGCAGGATTTATTGTGCAGGCATGGACAGGATATTGGCGGAGCATACTTTATTGGAACCGGCCATGCTGTACGGGGGGAGCCCGTATAAAGAACTGAAAAACAAGTTTCTATATGCCCAGTCCAGCGAAGTGCAGGAACTGACGGAAGTGGATTTGCCGGAGGGGATGGAGATGCTGCGGATAGACGGGCATTCCTTTGCCATGACTGCATTCCGGACGGAAGACGGCATATGGTTTGTGGCGGATGGGGTGACGGCGGAAAGCATCATGCAGAAATACCATGTTTCCTATCTGTATGATGTGGAAGAATTTCTGAGCAGTCTGAACCGGCTGGAAAGTCTGGAGGGCAGGATATTTATTCCTTCCCATGGAGAAGCGGTTACGGACATAAAGTCTTTGGTGAGACTGAACCGGAAAAAAGTGTATGAAATCGAAGCAATGCTGGGGGAAATCTGTGCGGAGGCGGTGGGGAACGAAGATATACTGAAAGCGGTTTTTGACAGGTACGGCCTGCTTATGAACGATATCCAGTATGTGCTGGCAGGAAGTACCATACGTTCCTATCTGTCATGGATGAAGGGAAAAGGGGATTTGGAATTGAAGTTTACCGGGAACCGTCCGGCTTGGAAGCGTACGGCAGGCACAGAGGGCAGAAAACCGGTGCCTGTGAACGAGGACAGGGAAGGGATTTTAAAAGAGGCGGAATGCTTTGCCTTGGATATGGACGGAACCATATATCTGGGGGAAAAGTGGATAGACGGGGCAAAGGAATTCCTTGCCCGGATCGAAGCGGCAGGGAAGCGGTATATATTCCTTACCAATAACTCATCCAAAAACCCCCATGTTTATGCAGAGAAATTAAGGCGCATGGGTTTGGAAGTGGGGACGGAGAAAATAGTCACCTCCGGGCAGGCCGCCATTTATTATCTGAAAAAGCATTATGCGGGAAAAAAGATATTCCTGCTTGGAAATCCGATGCTCCGGGAAGAATTTGCGGAGGAGGGGATATGGCTGGAGGAAGAGAATCCGGAGGTGGTGGTAACGGCATTTGACACTACTTTGGATTACGGGAAAATGTGTAAGGTCTGTGATTTTGTCCGTGCGGGACTGCCTTACATTGCCACCCATCCGGATTATAACTGTCCGACGGAAACGGGATTTATTCCCGATGCAGGAGCCATCCATGCCTTTATCCATGCTTCCGCAGGCAGGTATCCGGAACGGATTATCGGAAAGCCTAACGGGGATATTGTGGATTATCTGTTGGAGAGGACGGGTGCCCGGAGGGAGAAGACGGTGATGGTAGGCGACCGGCTGTATACCGACGTGGCGGCCGGTGTGAGGAACGGACTGAAAAGCGTATTGGTGCTGAGCGGGGAAGCCACATTGGAAGATGCCGGGCGGTCGGAAATACGGCCGGATTTGATTTTTGATTCCGTGAAGGAAATGGGGGCATTTATTCCGGCGGGCAATGAGTCAAGCGGCCGTGCCTGCACGGACATTTGACGAATGCCGCGAGGGTCAAATATTTGCACAGCAAGATTGATATCCCGTCAGTTTGCTGCTGGGTATTTGATTCTGCAGGGTGAGCCGGCGGAAAGGGCAATTGTCCGGATAAAAGAAAAGCAGCATGGAAAGAACAGTTCCCAAAGAAAGGAGCAGGTCATTCAGATGGAACTTAGATTTTACTTCGGCCCTTCCGGTTCCGGGAAGAGCACGCGGCTTCATAAGGAAATCGTAAACCGTTCGATGGAGAATCCGGGAACGGATTTTCTTGTAATAGTGCCCGATCAGTTTACTATGCAGACACAGATGGATCTTGTAAAGGCACATCCGAAAAAGGGGATTATGAATATTGACGTGCTGAGTTTCGGCAGGCTTTCCCACCGTATTCTGGAAGAAGTGGGCGGCGATGCCAGGACGGTTCTGGATGATACGGGGAAGAGTCTGGTGCTGCGCAAGGTGGCGGAAAGCATTGGGGAAGAGATGCCGGTCATCGGCAGCAACTTGGGAAAAATCGGTTATATCCATGAAGTAAAGTCGGCGATATCGGAATTTATGCAGTACGGCATAGGCGTGAAGGAATTGGAAGAACTGACGGAATATGCACGGAAAAGAGGGGCGCTTTACCATAAGCTGAAAGACTTAGGGGTGCTGTATGGGCATTTCTTGAATTACATAAAGGAAAAATACATCACTACGGAAGAAACACTGGATTTGCTTTGCCGCCTGCTGCCCAAATCCGGGTTAATCCGCAACAGCGTAGTGGCATTTGACGGGTTTACCGGATTTACTCCCATCCAGAACCGGCTGATTCAGAATATTATGGAACTGTCTAAGGAGGTCATTGTGACTGTGGTCATGGATGGCATGGAAGAGAATCCGTATGTGCCGGACGGGGAACAGAAGCTATTTTATTTAAGTAAAAAGACGGTGTGGGACTTAAGCAGGCTGGCCGGGGAGGCCGGGGTGGGCCGGGGGGAAGATGTATTTGTGGGCGGGCCGGAACTTCCGCGTTTTTACGGGAATAAGGAAATGCAGCATTTGGAAAGATATCTGTTCCGCTATCCGGTAAAAGCATTTGAGGGAGAGAATGAAGCCATTCACTTGGCGGAAGCATCTTCCCCGGAGGAAGAAATCCGGCAGGTATGCATCCGGATTCGGGAACTGGTGCAGGAAGAGCATTATTGTTACCGGGATTTTGCCATTGTTACCGGGGATTTGCCGTCTTATGCGGGGCATGTGGAGGCGGAAGCCGAAAAATTCGGGATTCCGGTCTATTTGGATCAGACCAAGGGGATTTTGCTGAATCCGTTCATTGAATATATCCGGAGCGCACTGAAAATTGTGATGGAGAATTTTTCCTACCGCGCGGTGTTCCATTATCTGCGCAGCGGGCTGACCGGTTTTTCCAGGGAGGATACGGATCTTCTGGAAAATTATGTGCTGGCTTATGGCGTGAAAGGCAGGAAACGTTGGGAGAGCATGTTTACCGCAAAGTCGCCGGAAACGGATGCGGAAGAATGGGAAAGGCTGAACGGGATGCGTACGGCGTTTCTGGAGGAACTGTCGCCGCTTCTCGGGAAAGGGACGGAAACGGCAGGGGAGAAAATCCGGGCTTTATATGATTTTCTGATAAAGAATAAAGTGCAGGAAAAACTGGCAGTTTATGAACGCAGGTTCCTGGCGCAGGGAGGGATGGGAAAATCGGCAGTGCGGGCCAGGGAGTATGGGCAGATTTACCGGCTGGTGATGGATTTGCTGGATCAGATGGACAGCCTGCTGGCGGAGGAAAAGATGGGGATGAAGGAGTTTGCGGATATTCTGGATGCGGGCTTCGGGGAAATTCAGGTGGGAACCATTCCGCAGAATGTGGATCGGGTGGTGGTCGGAGACATTGAGCGTACCCGCCTGAAGGAAATCCGTGTCTTATTCTTTGTGGGCATCAATGACGGAAACATCCCGAAGAATGCGGGGAGCGGCGGCATTATTTCGGACATTGACCGGGAATTTCTGCAGGAATCTCCTTTTGAGCTGGCTCCCACCCCAAGACAGCAGATGTATATTCAGAGACTGTATCTGTATATGAATATGACCAAGCCTTCCGATCGGTTATATCTTTCCTACAGTAAGGTGAATAATGAGGGCAAAAGTGTCCGTCCGGCCTATCTGACGGATACTATGTGCAAGCTTTTCCCTGCCTTACAGAAAGAATATCCGCAGAGCAGGGATGTGGTGAGGCAGATGAAAACCAAGCGTTCCGGCATGGATTATCTGGCGGATATGCTGCGGGATTATGCGGCAGGGAATATGGAAGAGGAAGAAAAGACACGTTTTTTTACGGTTTACCATTGCTACCGGGCGGACGGGGAGTACGGGGGGAAGACGAAGCGGCTGGTGGATGCCGCATTCTCCCGCTATAGGGAACATCCGTTGGGAAAGGAGATAGCAGGGCTGCTGTACGGAAGCATGCTGGTAAGCAGCGTCAGCCGTTTGGAGCGGTATGCCGCCTGTGCCTATGCCCATTTCCTGCAATACGGGCTTTCCCTGCAGGAACGGCAGGAGTATGGCTTTGAGGCAGTGGACATGGGAAATGTGTTTCATGGAGTGTTGGAAATTTTTGCCGGAAAGCTGGAAGAAGGGGGATATAGTTGGTTTGGGTTTGACGGGGAAACGGCAGACCGGCTGCTGAGGGATGCCTTGGACGGTTATGCGGCGGCTTACGGGGAGACGGTGCTGTACAGCACGGCGCGGAATGAGTATGCCCTTGAGCGCATGCACCGTATCCTGAAGCGGGCGGTGATGACTTTGCAGTATCAGCTGAAAAAGGGAAGTTTTATTCCCCGCCGGTTTGAGGTATCCTTTACCGAAGCGGAGGATTTGGAGTCGGTGAATATCGCGTTGGGGGAAAGGGAGAAAATGAAGCTGCAGGGCAGGATAGACCGTATCGACACGATGGAGGACGGGGAGCATGTGTATGTGAAGGTCATAGATTATAAGTCAGGGAGTAAAAAATTTGACTTGGCAGCCGTTTATTACGGGCTGCAGCTGCAGCTGGTGGTTTATATGAATGCGGCTCTGGAATTGGAAAAGAGAAAGAGCGGCGGGAAGGAAGCAGTGCCGGCAGCATTGCTTTATTATCAGGTGACGGACCCGGTGGTAAAGACGGAGGAAGAGATTTCACCGGAGGAACTGAACGAACAGCTGCGGAAGGAACTGCGGATGACCGGAATCGTAAACAAAGAAGAGGGTATCGTGGACTCCCTGGACGGGGAATTTACCGATAAGTCCGATGTGGTGCCTGTGGAGAGGAAGAAGGACGGCAGCTATAGCGCAAGGTCCGGTATTTTGGGGGCGGAGGATCTGCAGGCCGTGTCGGATTATGTAAACCGGAAGATAAAGGAAATCGGCAGGGAAATACTGGACGGCAGGATAGCGGCAAATCCCTGTAAGCAGGGGACGGATACGGCCTGCGATTACTGTTCCTTCCGGACGGTCTGCGGGTTTGACGGCAGGATAGAAGGGTACGGGTATCGGAAATTGGAAGAACTGTCGGGGGAGGAAGCTTTGGAGAGGATGCGGCAGTGTTGATCCGTTGCCCGCGGGAAGAAGAGATATGAATGACCGAAAGAACCGGATTCGGGAGGAGGGTATATGGGAATGGTATATACACCGGAGCAGCAGCGTGTCATCGACCTGCACGGAAAGAATATATTGGTATCTGCGGCAGCTGGTTCGGGGAAGACGGCAGTGCTGACGGAGCGTATTGTGAAGATGATAAGTGACGGGAAGAAGCCGGTGGAGATTGACCGGCTTTTGGTGGTGACGTTTACCAATGCGGCGGCGGCGGAGATGCGGGAACGGATCGGGGCGGCGATTGCGGCAAGGCTGGAAAGGGAGCCGGACAATGAGCACCTGCAGAAACAGGCTACTTTGATTCATAATGCCCAGATTACTACAATTGACAGCTTCTGCATGTTTGTCATCCGGAATAATTTCAACGATATCGGACTGGATCCCGGGTTCCGGGTGGCGGACGAAGGGGAACTGCGGCTGCTGAAACAGGATGTGATGCAGGAACTGCTGGAGGAAGAGTTTGCTCGGAAGGAAGAAGGGTTTCTGCATTGCGTGGAGTATTTCAGCACCGGGAATCAGGATAAGGCAATCGAAGGGCATATTCTGAAACTGTATCAGTTCGCGGAGAGCAATCCGTGGCCGGAGGAATGGCTGGAAGAGCGGAAGCTGGATTACGGCGCGGCTTCCTTGGAAGAACTGGAAAAGGCCGGATTCATGGAATTCGGCATGGAACAGGTGCGTCTGGCGGCGGAAGACTGCCTGCGGAAAATGCGGGAATGCATTGCAATCTGTGAACAGCCGGACGGCCCTTATATGTACGGAGAAGTGTTGGAACGGGAAGCGGAGCAGCTGGAAAAGCTGACAACAGTGTCACATTATAGGGACGGGCATGCCTTGTTCGGCGGCGTGGCATTTGGCAGGCTGCCTTCTAAAAAAGACGATTCGGTGGCTGCGGTAAAACGGGAAATCGTGCAGGGAATCCGCAAGGAAATAAAAGAAACGCTGAAAAAAATCTGTGCCGGATATTTTCCTGCCCCGCCGGAAACGGTGCTTGCTTATATGAACGGAAGCAAAGGGGCGGTATGCCGGCTGATTGATTTGACGGTTGCTTTCAAGGAAGCGTTGGACCGGAGGAAGCGGGAGGAAAATATCATAGATTTTTCCGATATGGAGCATTTGGCTCTTTCCGTCTTGGTGCATCGGACCGAACCGGAGGACGGCAGCGGACGGAAGGGGTATGAACCTACCGGGACGGCATTGGACTACCGGGATTTTTTCGAAGAGATTCTCATTGACGAGTATCAGGACAGCAATCCGGTGCAGGAGATGCTGTTAGAGAGTATCTCCGGGGAGTCTGCGGGGCGTTTTAACCGATTTATGGTAGGGGACGTGAAGCAGAGCATTTATAAATTCCGCTTGGCCAGGCCGGAAATTTTTATGGAGAAATATGAGGACTATGGCAGGCACGGGACAGGGCAGCCGGCAGACAGGACGGTAGGAAACACTGCTCTGAAAGAGGGTGCAGGAGAGGAAAAAGAACGCATTGATCTGCATAAGAATTTTCGGAGCAGGAAGGAAGTGCTGGACAGCGTGAATTTCCTGTTTGCCCGGATAATGGGGAAGCAGCTGGGGGGTGTGGAATATGATGAAGACGCTGCCTTGTATTACGGGGCTTCCTATCCGGCATGGGAGGAGGAAGAGGCGGCGGGATATGGCACTGCCTTGGCGGGGGATGCCGGGGTAAGACAGAGCGGTTCGCCTAACAGTACCGAACTTTTGCTGATCCGGAAAGAAGAAGGAGGGGACGGGCAGGAGGAAGAAGGGCGGGCATCCTTGACAAGCCGTCAGCGGGAGGCTCTGGCAGTGGCGAAACGGATTAAGGAACTGACGGCGCATTTTAAAGTGACGGATAAGGAGAGCGGCAGGCTGCGTCCTGTAAGTTATAAGGATATCGTGATTCTGCTCCGGACTACGGCGGGGTGGGATGAGGATTTCAAAAGCGTGCTGAAGGAAGAAGGGATTCCCGCCCATGTGTCTTCCAAAACCGGGTATTTTGCGGCGAAAGAAATACAGACGCTGCTGCAGCTTCTGCGTATTCTGGATAATCCCAGACAGGATATTCCGCTGTTCGGCGTGATGAAATCCTGTTTCGGAGGGTTTTCCGACGAAGAGATTGGGCGGATAAAGGCAGGGACGGGTAGGAAGAAGTGTCTTTATTTTGCCTTGAAAGAATTTGCGGGAAAGCGGCCGGAGGAAGGGGAAATTCTTGCGGAAAAGGAAGAAGAGGCTCCTGCAACAGCGGATGAAGAAGCTTTTGCGGAAAGGGAAGAGGAAGTTTTCACAGGAAGAGCAGAAGAAGCTTATGCAGGAAGGGAAGAGGAAACTTTCACAGGAAGGACAGAAGAAGCTTTTGCGGAAAGGAAAGAGGAAACTTTTACCGGAAGGAAAGAAGACTTTACGGGAACGGAAGAGAAGGCTCTGGCAGGGAAAGTCAGGCGGTTCCTGGATTTTTTGGATGCATACCGGGAGAAAACGGTATATATGCCGATTCATGAACTTCTGCAGGATATTATAGCAGGGACGGACTATCTGCCTTATGTGGCGGCATTGCCGGGCGGCGGGCAGCGGAAAGCGAATGTGCAGATTCTGCTGGAAAAGGCATCGGCTTTTGAGCAGACCAGCTATTACGGGCTGTTTCATTTCGTCCGCTATATCGAGCAGCTGGAAAAGTATGACGTGGATTATGGGGAGGCAAACGTGCTGGACGAGAAAGCGGATGTGGTGCGGATTATGAGCATTCATAAGAGCAAGGGGCTGGAATTCCCGGTCTGCTTTGTGTGCGGGCTGGCCAAGAAATTCAATATGCAGGATCTGACCGGCAAAATGGTGGCAGATGTGGATATGGGAATCGGTGTGGACTTTGTGGATGTGGAACGGCGGCTGCAGAGCAAAACCATACGGAAAAATATTGTGGCGGAAAAAATGAGGCTGGATAACCTGGGGGAGGAACTGCGTGTGCTGTATGTGGCCCTGACCCGGGCAAAGGAGAAGCTGATTATGACCGGCACGTTGGAACGGCCGGAGAAAAAAATGGCTGCTCTGCTTCCGGCAGCCATGCGGGACGGGCTGCGGCTGCCTTACGGGGAATTGGCAGGAGCCGGCTGCTATCTGGATTTTCTGTTGCCGGCACTGTGCCGGCATAGCGGGTTTCGGCCGTTATGGGAGGAATACGGCCTGGATGTTCCCGCAGCCCGACAGGAAGCACGATGGGACGCGCCTTTTCTATTCCGTATGATTGGAAAGGAAGATTTGCTGGCGGCTGAAATTGCCGAACAGGCAGCGGCGGAAGGAGAAAGGTTTCGGCTGGAGAGTTCCGATCCGGCGGAGGATACGGACAAGGAATTAATGACATATATGTCGGAACTTTTCGCATATCGGTATGAACATGCCGGGTTATCCGACTTATATACAAAGACAACCGTGTCGGAATTGAAAAAAGGAGGGCAGGAAGAAGAGCAGGATTTCTCTTTCCGGTTATATGAGGAAGAGACGGTCATTCCTTACATACCGAAGTTTATGCAGCAGGAAGAAAGCATCGGCGGAGCCGGGCGGGGAAGCGCGTTCCACAAGGTGATGGAGCTGCTTGATTTTTCCCGTGCCGGCGGGAAAGGAGAAGTGGCGGCTCAGATGGAACGGATGGTGAGGGAAGGGATGCTGAGCGAGGAATATGCCCGGGCGGTATCGGTTTCCGCAGTGGAAGCCTTTTTACGGACCTCTCTGGCAGGCCGGATGAAGGCGGCGGCGGAAAAAGGATGCCTGTACCGGGAGCAGCCTTTCGTGCTGGGGCTTCCTGCCAAAGAACTGAACGAGAAATTTCCGGAGGAGGAACTGGTGCTGATTCAGGGGATTATAGATGTCTATTTTGTGGAAGACGGAGAAATCGTGGTGGCGGATTACAAGACGGACAGGGCGGACAGCGGGCAGGAACTGGTTTCCAAGTATCGGAAACAGTTGGATTATTATGCCCATGCGCTGCAGGAACTGACAGGCAGACGGGTGAAGGAGAAAATGATATACTCGTTTGCGCTGAAGGAGGAGATTTCCGTGGAAAAACTTGAATCCCCATAATATCTTTGATAAGATTGAGTAGGGACAGGCGCCAATGGGCGAGGAAATGCGGTAAAAATGTTGGGCAGGAGATGAAGGGAGATTACGCATGCAAAGGATACTTGTAGTGGATGATACGGAATTGAACCGTAATTTGCTATATCATATACTGAAAGAGGACTATATCGTGGATACCGCGGAAGACGGGGAAGCGGCATTGCGGAAACTGAAAGAGAGCCGGGGCGGGACGGCGGCTTTGCTTTTGGATTTGCGGATGCCTAAAATGGATGGCTTTGCGGTAATTTCGGAAATGAAAAAGAACGGTTGGCTGCAGCGTATCCCTGTGCTGGTGATAAGCGGGGAAGGGGCGGCGGAGGTGGAAAGTCAGTGCTTTGAACTGGGGGTTTCGGACTTTATCCATAAGCCCTTTGTCAGTTCCGTGGTGAAGAACAGGATTAGAAATACCATAGAATTGTTTGAATGCAAGAATCAGCTGGAGCAGAAGGTGGAAGAGCAGGAAGAGGCTCTGAGAAGACAGGATCGGATTATCCGCATTCAGGCGGAGAAATTAAGGGAAGCCAAATCTTTTGACCGGATGATGCTGGAATATGGCGCTGCCATTATGGAAGTGGAGACAAGGCTGAAGTCGCTGAATGCGGAATTTTCCCAGGAATACAACAGAAATCCCTTCGAATCCATTAAGAGCCGGCTGAAAACACCGGAGAGCATCTATGAAAAGCTGGAGCGGAAGGGCTATCCGGCAACGGTGGAAAACATCAGGGAGAGGCTGACGGATGTGGCAGGAGTGCGTGTCATCTGCTCATTCCCGGATGATATTTACCGTTTGGCGGAACTTTTTACCCGGCAGGACGATATTGTGCTGCTGCGGGAAAAGGACTATATCAAACATCCGAAATCCAACGGATACAGGAGCCTGCATTTGATTCTCAGCGTGCCGATTTTCCTGTCGGGAGGGAAAAAGAATATGAATGTGGAAATGCAGTTCCGCACGATAGCTATGGATTTTTGGGCCAGCCTGGAACATAAACTGAAATACAAGAAAGATGTGGACGATGCGGATGAAATCGTGTCCCAACTGAAAGCCTGTGCGGATTCCATAGAAACTCTGGATTATCAGATGCAGGAAATACGCAATCGGATTGACCTTGGGAAGGATGCTAAAAAGTATCCTGGGGGCGGGCAGGAGGAGGATTACAGCAAGCTATATTTTGCGTGACGGGTACTTTTCACGGGGGGAGGAGAGCATAATTACGGGAAAAATGAGGAAACTCTTTTTTGCCCATGGAATAGTGTCTGCGGATGTGGTAAAATAGGAAACGAGAAAAGTTTGAATCCGGCCGGAAGTGCGGCAGCGGGCATCGTACTGCTTGAGAAAACAGGAGAATGTCCGACAGGGCGAAAATGAGCAGAAACCGGAAAGGAGAAAGAAAATGGATAAATTTGATGTGACTGCACTGGGGGAACTTTTGATTGATTTTACGGAAAACGGCGTAAGCGGGCAGGGAAACCCGCTGTTCGAAGCCAATCCCGGCGGCGCGCCCTGCAACGTGCTTGCCATGCTGGCAAAGCTGGGGCATAAAACGGCATTTATCGGCAAGGTAGGGGATGATTTCTTTGGGACGCAGCTGAAGGAAGCCATTGACGGCGTGGGCATCTGCCCGGATTATCTGTACAGAGACGAGGAGGTACATACAACACTGGCTATGGTGCATACTTTCCCTGACGGGGACAGGGATTTTTCTTTTTACCGGAATCCGGGGGCGGATATGATGCTGACGGAGGAAGAGATACCGGAGGAGGTAATCCGGAACTCCCGTATTTTCCATTTCGGCACACTGTCCATGACACATGAGGGAGTGCGTAAAGCGACGAAAAAGGCCATCCGGGCAGCGGAAGAAGCAGGGGCTTTGATTTCTTTTGACCCCAATCTGCGTTTCCCGCTTTGGAAAAGCAAGGAGGAGGCAAGGGAGCAGGTTCTGTATGGGCTGGGGCATTGCCACATACTGAAAATATCGGATAATGAAATACAATGGCTCACCGGAAAGGACGACTATACCGAAGGAGTGGAGTGGATCCGGGAGAGATACCATATTCCGCTGATTTTAGTGTCTATGGGAAAAGAGGGAAGCAGGGCTTACTATAAAGGAAAAATGGCGGAGGCGGCGCCGTTTCTGAGGGAAAATACCGTGGAAACCACGGGAGCCGGGGATACTTTCTGCGGCTGTGTGCTCCATTACCTGCTGGAACATGAGATAGACAGCCTGGAGGAAGAGGGGCTGCGGGAAATGCTGACGTTTGCCAACTGCGCGGCTTCGCTTGTGACGACGCGGAAAGGGGCTTTGCGGGTGATGCCGTCGAAAGAAGAGGTGGAGGAGAGCCTGGGCAGTTACCGCAACAGGGAAACCGCAGGCTGAACTGTTACAAAGCATCAGGAAACGCTATCTTTATATATTGTGTTTCGCCATGGAGTCGGATATAATGTGGGGAGGGAGTGCTGGTGCTTTCATGCACCTCGGTAAGGGTCATTATATAATATCCTGTAGGCTCGGCAGAGGGGCATGGCACATGAGGTGCGGGGTACACCGGAGTGCCGGGAGAGGCCGGGCGGCAGGAAATTAAGGAGCATATACATGGAGAAAATATTGATTATCGACGACAGTGTTGTGCAGGCCAGTTTCTTGAAAGATATTTTGGCAGAAAATTATGAGATTACCCTTTCCCATACGGCGGACGACGGGCTTGGGTATGCCAAGACAGGAGAATATTCCTTGATTCTTCTGGATGTGGTCATGCCGGATATGGACGGCTTCATGCTGCTGAAGAAGCTGCAGGAGGAGTTGGTGACGGAACATATCCCCGTCATTCTGATTACCAGCCTGTCGGACATACATAGCGAGGAACGGGGGCTTATCTTGGGGGCAGTGGACTATATTGTCAAGCCGTTTAACCCGCTGATTGTGAAAGCGCGGGTCAATACTCATATCAAGCTTTATCATTACCGGAGACAGATTGAACAGCAGGCTTTGGAAGACGAATTGACCAAGGTGGCGAACCGGAGATGCTATGATCAGTGCAGTGCAGCAAAATGGCAGGAGGCTATCCGTTTAAAGACTTCCTTTTCCGTCTGTATGTTTGACATTGATAAGTTTAAGCTTTATAACGACACTTACGGGCATCCGGCCGGGGATCAGGTGCTTGCGGCCGTGGCGCAGGCAATCAATACTTATCTGCGAAGGACGACGGATTTTTTCGCCCGTTACGGCGGGGAAGAGTTCATAGCCATTATTTTGGGCGGCACCCCGGAAGATGTATTTGACCATGTTAAGAAAATACGGAAAGCGGTGGAAGAACTGCACATAGAGCACTGCGGCTCGGTTTCCCCTTGGGTGACGGTCAGCATAGGCGGGCTTACGGTTTATCCGGAAATAGGGGACAAATATGAATTCTTTTTAAAGGTAGCCGACGGCATGCTGTATGAAGCCAAGAGACTGGGTCGCAATCAAGTGGTATGGGGAAACGAAAAAATGGTACAGTGGCGGG
>CAJTVK010000083.1:15464-19026 GCA_910579645.1 uncultured Lachnospiraceae bacterium
GGCAGCTGCCGGACGGCATGGAAATGGTTCCAAGCATAAAAATCCTCAATTGATTTCTGTGTAATAAGGAAATAAAGAGTTGACAGACGGTCCGGTATGAAGTATAGTGGACAGGAACTAAAAAAGAATAAATCGCTAGGGGAGCTTTGGCTGAGACTGAGTCCGGAAGCATGTCTGAAGATTTTGCATGCGGACGGATTCTAACCCTCATAACCTGATCCGGATAATGCCGGCGAAGGGAAGCAGGATACGATAAATGCAATGCGGTATGCATGGCGGCAGTTATGAATCAAAAAATTCATGCCTTCTGAAACTGTGCCAAGTGTGTCTGCATATTGCATTTATACAGAATCCGGATACCCCTCCAAGTGATTTACAATTGCGAAGGAGGTTTTTTTATGTCTATTTTTGCGAAGGAAATTGCGGAGGAAGGAGGCAGCTATTTCGAACTTACGGGGGCGGGATATGGGATTCTTGCTGCCGTTATGCTGTCGGCATTGCTGGGGGCCTGTTTTCTGTCCGGCAGAGGCAGGGAGAAGGGGAAGGGAAGGAAGTTTGGCACGAGGCAGCTTGTCTTTTCTGCCATGGCCATGGCTCTTGGCATGGTGACTTCCATGGTGAAAGTGGTTGATATGCCTATGGGAGGCAGCGTGACGTTGTTCAGCATGTTTTTTATCTGTCTGATCGGTTACTGGTACGGGCTGCGCGGCGGGCTGATGACGGCGGCTGCCTACGGTGTCCTGCAGCTGATTGTGGATCCGTATATTATCAGCATCCCTCAGATGCTGACGGATTATATCTTCGCTTTCGGGGCATTGGGGCTTTCGGGAATATTCTCAAAGTCTAAGAACGGACTGATAAAGGGATATTTGGTGGGGGTGACGGGACGGTACTTTTTTACGGTTTTGTCAGGAATCATTTTCTTCGGAAGCTATGCAGCCGGTTATAATATGCCCGCACTTTTATATTCCCTGGCATATAATGGGGCATATATGGGACCGGAGGCGGCAGTGACGATACTGCTGACAGCTTTGCCGCCGGTAAGCCAGGGGCTCGCAAAGGTGAAAGCAATGGCAGTGAGCGAAGGGTAGTTGTAAATGAAGCGGCATTAAGCACTGTCTTCCGGTGTCTTAATGCCGCTTTATTTCCGCGGGCAACGGGCCGTCTACTCCATTTCATTGGCTTTTGCTTCTTCATGATATTCCTTTTCCGTATTGACGCTCCAGATATTGCTCTTATCCCGGATTCCGTATTTAATATTTTTTACGGCTTCAAAGGACGTGCACATGGAATGGTCAATGTTGTTGTAGCGGTGCTGTCCGTTCCGGCCTACACAGTATAGGTTGTCAATGGTATTCAGGTAATCAATCAATCGGTTCATATATTTGTAGGTGTCAAAATAAGCAGGGTAAGCTTTCTTCACGCGCTCCGAATGGGTGTCGATGACATCGGAAGGGCTGTCAATCAGCTTCATTTTTACCATTTCCCCTATTGCAAATTTGGTGAATGCCTTATCGGACATATTCCAGTACCGGTCGCCTTCATTGCAGAAATATTCCAGTCCAACCCATACGGTATGCTTTAAGTCTTTAATCATATAAGGCGACCAGTTGTTGTATATCTGCAGGCGGCCCAGCTTCACCGTATGGTCATGGACATAAATCCAGCAGTCCGGGACAATATTGCCTACGGTTTTCATTTTCGTTTTATTCTTCAGGTTTATTTTCGGGACAAGAACTCCCAAGGTGCGGTAATCACGGTAGGGAAGGCCGGCGGCAATGCGTGCTATTTTCTTGGGCACGTCGTTCATGCCTCCCACTAAATCTTTCACGGGCATGGAGGAAATAAAAATATCCCCTTCCATCGTGAGCGTTTCCCCGTTGTGCTCATAAGTGAGGGCGGTGATATGGTTGTCCGCATTTTTGATGAGGCCGGTTACTTTACAGTTTTTCAGTATTTTCCCTCCAAGCTTGGTGATTTCGTCGGCGGTGACATCCCATAGCTGTCCTGGGCCTAATTTAGGGTATTTGAACTGTTCAATCAGGGATGTTTCTACTTTGCGGTTCTTCTTGTTGGGCAGCAGCTTGGCAAACATATCTTTGATAATGGCAAAAATGGATAAGCCTTTTGCGCGCTGTGCGCCCCAGTCGGGAGCGATTTCGCTGGGATGGCGCCCCCACAGATTTTCCGTGTAGTTTTCGAAAAACATGGAATACAGCTTATGCCCGAAGCGGTTGACATAGAAATCCTCCAAGGATTTCTCTTTGCGCTTATGGAGCAGTGCCGCCACATAGCTGAAGAAAACCTGAACCGTGGTCAGAAGTCCCATGTTTCTCAGTGTTTCGAATTTCAGGGAAATCGGATAGTCGAAAAATTTCTTTTTAAAATAAATGCGGGAAACCCGGTTTCTGTTCAGCATAACCCGGTCTTCCTTCTGCGGGTCAGGTCCTTTTGCGGCCAAGGGCATGGAACGCTTAAGCAGAATATCGTCATAGCTGGGAGCACCCTGCTCGGGCAGCATGTGATTCCACCATTCGTTTACTTCCGGCACTTTGGAGAAAAAACGGTGCCCGCCCATATCCATCCGGTTTCCTTTATAGTTGACTGTTCTGGAGATGCCGCCCATGGCTTCGCTTTCCTCGAACACAATTACTTCATAGTCGTTGTCCGTTTCCGGACTGCCGGGCTGCCTGTCTGTCAGCAGTTCGTACGCCGCAGTAAGGCCTGCGGGGCCGGCACCGATAATCAATACTTTCCTCATATCATAAATTCCTCTCATTAGCGTGGTTTTGCAGATGAAACCGCAATTTGTTCCCGCGGGCAGTGAGCCGGGTGGCGGTTCGATACCAATTTTTGATTGGTTTGGCCGTTTGGCAATTGTAGCGAGAGCCAAATGCCGTTCCTTGCGGCGGGATATTTGATTATATTTTATCATGATATGGGTGGATTGTCCATGGACAGATTTCGGGCATTTTGTTTTGGGGTGGGAGGACGCGTTTACCGGAAGCTGCCGCCCCGCAGGGCAGAGACGGCTTCTTCCCGGGAGCTGGTATCCGGACGGGCTGCGGGTCAGTGCGCATTGGGGCAGCGGTTTCATTTCTGCGTCAAAAATGAGATATTTCTAACTGTTTTTTCTGCCGGGTTTGCTGCCCACGGCGGCTAAACTCCCTTCGGTCAGACAACGCCGCCTGAAACGGCAGCAAACCCGGCAGAAAAAACAGTAACTCAAACTTCGCACTTAAATAAGTGCGTATGCACCTTTAAAACTCAATAATAACTGGCATAAAAATAGCATGAATACCATCTGGTTTGGTATAATTGAGTTGTCCAAAAACAATTAAAACCGGAGGCATCATGCTATGAATAAAAGTATAACACAAGACACTCAGAATGAACACCAGATTTCCATAACTATACGAAGATTTTTTACTAGATTTCATGTTTCTTCTGCGCTGAAATCTTCTAATGCTTATAAGAAAAAAGGCTTTCCGGTTGTGGAAATCTTCCAGTATCTGTTTCTGCTGATTTTCTCCAACAGAAGCATGTACATGAACCTTCTTAC
>CAJTVK010000084.1 GCA_910579645.1 uncultured Lachnospiraceae bacterium
TGTGGTTCCGGGAGGAACGGGAGACGGCGGCGGAGCACCCGTAGTTCCGGGAGGAACGGGAGACGGAAGCGGAGCACCCGTAGTTCCGGGAGGAACGGGAGACGGCAGCGGGACACCTGTAGTTCCGGGAGGAGCAACAGGAGGTAACGGGATGCTGACCACACCGGGCGGAACAGAGGGGGAAGAGGGGAATCTTTTATCTCCGGAAGGGAAGGACGATAAGCAGAAATCTACCATTGACACGGTTTCCGGCGGGGTGGCTTACGGACGGTTTCTGACGGATTGGAATGATAAGGGGGTATCTTCCAATCCTTCGGGCAGTATTGAAGTTGTCCTTCGGAATGCACTTCCCATGGACAGCCTTACGGTGGATGTTGTATTGGAAAAGGACGGGAATACGGTGGGCAGCCAGTCGGTGGGGCTGGAAAAGAATCCGGATAAGCATACGGTTTCTTTTTCCGTGGAATCGGGCACTTACCGTCTGAAAGTATCGGCATCCGGGTTTCTGACTTTTGAGCAGGATATCACGGTGAAGGGAGAGGTCCGGACGGCGGAAATCCATACCGGGTTTATAAATATGGAGGGGATTTCTTATACCGGTGACGGTCTCCATCCGGGAGTGATGCTGATTGGCGATGCCAATGGCGACGGTGTAATCAATGATGCGGACAGGGAGGCGATTATAGATGCCATAAGTGCCGGGACGGCCGGGCTGACGGATCTGAACAGGGACGGAAAGACGGATGTTGTGGATCTGCAGTATTATGCCAGCGGCCGGGTGCAGTCGGAACGGGGGTTGGATACTGCCGCGCCTCTATACGGCCATATTGCCCCCGGTGCGGTGCAGGTAAATTTCAATGAGGGGAATACAAAGGCAGAAGGGGATTTAGCCGGGATACTGTCAGAAGCCGGCGGCTCCGTTAAGCTGTCGGGAAAAGACGGACAGGTAATTTCGGAAGCAAATCCGGTGGAAATCGGCTTCAATCTTATGGATTCGGAACAGCAGGGAGCCCGAGTGGAGGAGATTGTAATTTCCATGGGGGATGCCGCAATACAAAGCGGTCTGCTGGCAGTGGAAACGGATGCGGGTATTCAGACGATGCAGATAGCGGGAGGACAGGTGAGGGAACTGTCGGAAGAGCAGCTTAAGGGAATCCTTGAGGGGCAGGCGGAGGCGGTGCCGGCCATGCTTTCGCTGGCAGAAGAGCCTGTAGGAAGAGCCGTGCCGGAGACAGGCGCAAAGCAGCTGACGGTTTATCTTGGCAAACAGGTGGCAGTGAAAAAAGTGTCGCTGCGGATTACCGGGATGGAAGGGAACCGGAACTTGGCGGAAATTACAAAGGTGGAATTCCTGAATGACATGGAGAACCGTATCCCTGAGCCGGAGATGAATATTCCGCAGAATCTGGCTGCGGCGGGCGGCAATAAATCTTTTAGCCTGTCTTGGGATCCGCAGATCAATATCACCGGTTATGAAGTGGAAATCAGCCATGACGGACAGGCAGAGACGGTGCGTGCGGCTTCCAACCGTCTGGAAGTGAAATCTTTCCAGAAGGAGAAACTGGTGAACGGAGAGCCTTACGGGGTACGCGTGCGTTCCGTCAACGGAACATGGAGCAGCCCGTACAGTGAGATGGTACAGGCAGTGCCTGTGGTTACGGAAAGGCCGGATCCGCCGGACAATCTGAAAGCGGTGGGCGGAGTTCGCTGTATCCGCCTGAGTTGGAAAGCTATGGAGGATACGGATACATATAATGTCTATTATAAAGAAGCAGGGGCAGGCTCTTTCACGAAGATACCGGATATTGCCCAGAACCAGTATGTGATTAGCGGTCTGAAGGAGCTGACTACCTATGAAGTATATGTGACGGGTGTGAACAGCCTAGGGGAAAGCAATCCTTCCATTCATTCGGAGGCAACCACCGTTACGCTGCAGCCGGCACAGATGCCGAATTATAAGCTGCTGAACGAGTCCCAAGGAGAGGGTCAGGTCAGTGCCCATATTGTCAGCGTGACTCATGGCAGGGGAGCCATGGAGGGCAGTCCGTTGGATCAGGACGCGCAGAGTGCATTGGGAGTTGTGGATAAAGATTTTGGTTCCTATTACCATATTGCGGACTGGGACGACGGCGCGGAATATGTGGCGGCCAATAAAGGTCTTCTTTTCACATTGGACGATTATTACAAAATGAGTTACATTACTTTTGCGGAGCCGGAAGACATTGCTTCTTATAATAAAGTTTCGGTTTATTATTATGACCGGGAGAATCCCAACGGCACATATGCCAAGAATGTCTCGGTGCTACAGAGGACGGATCCCAACGGAAGGAAATATTATCTGATAAAATTGGCACAGCCCATTACGGCCAATAAGATACGTCTCGGCTTTGCCCGTGGGTATGCGCTGAGGAACATTTCCATTGCGGAAGTGAATTTTTATCATTATGACAGCCTGGAGGACGACATTCTTGCACTGTATGGGGATGATTTGCATACGACCCTGAAAGAAGGGGTGACGGAGGAGACAATCCGTGCTTTGCAGCAACGGCTGGATACCGTGGATGCCAAGAGCGGGGAATATCATCCGGAGCGGACGGTGCTGCAAAAGGAGCTGGATAATGCGAAAGGACTGCTGCAGTCAGGATTCCGTGATGTAATTAAGGTGAATACGGAGATAACGGCAAGGAAAGACGGGCATCTGGGATTCAGCGGCCTGAATGCATGGCAGCCTTTGGGAGTTACGGCTTATGAAGGAGAACAGCTTATTGTTTATGTGGGGCACAACCAGCTGAAGACCGGATCCAATTCTGCGCTGAAGCTGATTGCGACACAGTATCATGCGGAAGCGGGGGCATTTGCGTCAGAAGTGGCGACCCTGAAAGTAGGGCGGAATGAGATTACGGTACCGTCTATTCAGAGCCTTTCCTGTGAAGGCGGCGGCGCACTTTATATCCAGTATACCGGAAACAGTGCCGGTGACGAATACGCAGTGAGGGTAAACGGCGGAAACCGAGAACCGGTGCTGAATCTGTACGGAGTGACTGACGCACAGGAACGCAAGACGCTGATTACCGCTTATGTGAAGGAATTGGAGGCGCATGTTGCGTCTCAGGAAGAGCAGCACAGGCAGGTGCATGAAACGGCCGGAGCGGGCAATAAGGTGAACCGGGCGTATGACAGGCAGAACTGTATTATCGGAGCAACGGACATTATGCTGAATCAGATGATGCTGTCCGTATCGGCGGAGCAGATTCTGGCCGGGCTGGGGAACGGCTCAACGGAAGAACGTGCGGAGAAGCTGGATCAGTCTTTGCAGGCAATGGACGGGATGATGCATTTATTTTACCAGCATAAAGGCCTGAGTGCGGATGCCTCCGCGCCGGCAACGGACCGGCTGCCGGCACAGCATCTGAATATCCGTTATATGAGGATGTTTGCGGGAGCGTTTATGTATGCTTCCGGAAATCATATCGGCATCGAATGGGGTTCCGTGCCGGGACTTGCCGCTTCTGCCCCTGTAGTTACGGATGGAAACGGGAAATATGTGGGCGGAAACTATTTCGGCTGGGGAATTGCCCATGAGATTGGACACAATATTAATCAGGGAAGCTATGCCATAGCTGAAGTGACGAATAACTATTTTGCACAGCTTGCAAAATCCAGGGACAGCGACAGTACCGTGCGTTTCCGGTATGCGGATGTGTATAAAAAGGTAACTTCCAATACGGTAGGGAAGCCGTCCAATGTGTTTGTCCATCTGGCAATGTACTGGCAGCTTCATCTGGCTTATGACAGGGGGTACAACTTTAAGACCTATGACAGTTATCAGGAGCAGCATGACAATCTGTTCTACGCCCGTGTAGATTCTTACAGCAGAAATATTTCGCTGGCGCCGGGCGGGCTGACTTTAGGCAGCGACAAAGATCAGAATATTATGAGGCTGGCCTGTGCGGCAGCGCAGAAAGACTTGACGGAATTTTTCGTTCGCTGGGGCCTTGTGCCGGATGAAGGCACGGCTGCTTATGCGGCACAGTTCCCCAAGGAGGAACGGGCACTGTATTATCTGACGGATGATGCAAGGGTGTATGAAATAGAACATGGCGTGACCGGTTCGGTGAAAGGAGCCGATGTCATCGGCCAAGGAAGCAGCGTCTCCGTGAATGCGCAGATACCCAATGAAGTGGTGATTTCTATTCAGGATACTTCCGGTTCGGATGCCGTGCTGGGATATGAGATTGCCAGATATCATTACGAGGACGGGAAACCGGTACGTCAGGTAGTAGGATTTTCCACGGAAACCACTTACCGTGATGTGGTGTCCTGCCTGAATAACCGGGTGCTGACCTATGAGGTGACGGCAGTGGATAAATTCGGTTATCGTTCTCTGGTAAAGCAGATCGGGGATGTAAGGATTGCCCATGACGGCAGCCATGACAAATCCATGTGGACGGTAACGACAAATATGGTTTCGGCTGACGATCATAAAGAGCCGGGTACGGAAGAGGATCCCTGTGATCCCGAAAGCGTTTCCGCGGTTTACCGGATTCTGGACAATGATTACGGGAATAGCTATTTGGGTCAGTCAACCGGCGGAAATGCGGAAGTAATGCTTCACCTGAACCAAGTACTGGCAGTATGCGGGCTGAAATACACGATTGCTTCCGGTACGCCGGTGAGCGACTATGAGATTCAGGTAAGCGTGGACGGCAGCAACTGGACGACGGTAAAGAGCGGGCGGTTTGCAGGCCAGTCAGGGAGCCAGACGGTATACTTTGAAAATGCTGCCAAGGATCCTTGGATTTGCACCTACGATGCGGCTTATGTGAGAATTACGGCACCCAATCAGAGTTCCATGTGCATTTCGGAAATCGATCTGCTGGGGCCTACAGGGGACAGTGTTTCCTTTGGCGTAAGGGAAAATGACACGGAGGGCGCAGTAGGCATCCTTCAGGCAGATTACCCTTATGAGTCGGGAGGCGGAAGCCGTGTAATCCCGGCCGGGTCATTGGTTTTCACCGGAAGCTATAAAGGAAATCCGGCTTACAATGTGGTAATGATTTACGACGGGGACGGCAATGTGGTCGGAGGCTTGGATGCGGACGGCACCGTGAAGGCCGACCAGATTATATTGGCCAATGTGCCGGAAAACGGCATGCTGGGCGAGGTGAGCGACGGAATCTGGATTTACTGGATTGAGCCGGAGAACGGTCAGCTGCCGGATCTGACAGGCAGGACGGTGCGGGCACAGCTGTACCGCGTGGATAATGCCCTGACAAACGAGGGGCAAAGACTGGTAAGCGATACGCTGCCTTTGCGGATTCCGGTGGTACTGGACGGCATAACTTTAAAGGGCAGCACAGAAACTGGAAACTAGGAGATAAGAAGTGAAACGGATTAGGAATAAATTATATTGGTTAATAATGTGGTCTGCCCTCCTTTTTCCGCTGCAGGTATCTGCGGCGGGGAAAGATGCGGTAGTCCTTGGCCAGGACGGAGCCGAGGTTGCCGTATCGCTGAATATGAGTGAGGCGGAAGAAGAGAATATCACGGCAGTTTCGGTATCCTTGAAGGTAGATGCCGGGAACAGCGAACTGGCGGCGGTGGACTTTGCATTTGCGCCGGAATTGAGCGAAGCGGAATGCGGTTACCGGTACTTTGAAAACAGTGATAATACCGGGCGGCTGGACATTTATGCGGTTACGGGGCATGCGCAGAGCTTGTTCCGGGAAGGGCAGCTGAACCTGGGAAACGTAAAAGTGACGCCTGGCCAGCCTTCCCAGGATATGACCGTGGAAATCAGTTATTACGAAGGGTCTTTCCGGACGGCAAATGCAGCTTACGGGGAAAAAATGCCGGTGGTGGACTATTCGGAACCGGTACAGATGCAGTTTGGGGAAGAAAAGCCGCAGCCGAACCCTCCGGGGAATGATAATAACGGCGGCAATGACAATAATATGGACGACGGGCTGTATGATGACAATACGCAGTTTAAGAATGATCCCAACGATTCGCAGCTGATTCCGTCGGACATTATCGGAGCCGACGGGAAGCAGGCAGGCCTGACGGATCTGAGCAAGGGGCTCGGGAAGGAAACTAAGATAAAACTAAAAGCTTCGGGCAGCAGCAAAGAAAAGGTGACGGTAGTCGCACCGGAGGACGGTATGTCCGGCATACTGATTTCCAAAGCGGACGGCGGCAGTGAAGCGTCCGGCAGTGCCTCTGCGGAAGAAAACGGGACGGAAGCGGAAGAGAAAACCGAAGAGGAAAGCAAAGAAGTGGAAGAAATTCTTTTGGATCAGGTAAACGGCGGCGCGGTAGTTCCCCAAAAGAAAGGCGGAACGGTTTTGGCAGTCAGCCTTGTGGCAATCATAGCCATTGCCCTTATTGCCTTTGTGATTTTCGTTCTTGGAAAAAAGAGGGCGGAAGAGGACGAGAAGGAGAGGGCAAAGAAGAGGCGGGAGGAACGGAAGAAAAAAGCCGCAAAGAAGAAAAAGACTGCGGGAAAGCAAACGCCCAGGGGAAGAAAATAGTGAGGATTTGGCCGGAAGAGGCAGAAAAAGCCAGTGCCGGAAAAGAACAGGAAAGCCGCATAGACATTTTCTATGCGGCTTTTGGCTGCAGTACGGAATGCCTGTGCCACACGGTCCGGTGAAGCTTGCGGTTTTAGGAACTGACTTTCAACCTTCTGCTGCGTGGAACTGCTAAGGAGCGGATACAAGGCGGCAGAGTACATTTTCATAATCTTTTACGAAGTATCGGATATTTGTCCTGCCTTTTTGGATGACGGTATGCCCTTCGGACTCTAATTTCTCCTTTTGTGCTTCCGCGCCTCCGGGATATTTGGGGTTTAATTCACCGTTTGCCTTTAAAGTCCGCCAGTAAGGCGTGTCGTGGTCAGGCCGTTGATAACTTGCCCATGCGGCGATGGAAACGAAAATGCCTGCAGTAATCGGTTCCGTAAAATCGGCGCCGTTCTTTGCGGCAAAGTATTCCCGAATTTCCCCTATGGTGGTTACTTGCCCGTACGGAATCCGTTTCATCACCTGATCATAATCTATGGGCGGTGCAAAATACATTTTATTCCCGCCATATTTTTCGATGCTTTTCTTGTCCGTGATAATCTGAAACTTCGGCATATCCTTACTGTCGTTCAGCATTGCGTTAAAATCCTTTTTCTCTTCATTGGCCATGGGGCATATCCCTCCTGTATTCTTTTTAGTTTTGGCAATGTTCTGATAGAATTATAATGCCGTCCGGGGAGGTTTGCAATGAGACTGTTTTTATTTCCGTAACGTGGCAATGGTGCGGAACAGGCGGAGCTATAATTTCGGTCCGGACGGAACACCGGAACTTGAGTGCACTGCCAAAAGGCTTGCATATCCCATGTAAAATGAGTATGCTGATAACAGGGGATGCGATTGCCGTGAAGGTGGGCAGAAGTGCCTGAAACGGAAGAGCGGCTGAGGAAAGGAGCGGAATAATTTATGTTGCCGACAAGGGAGAAAGCGGAAGAACTTTTAAGAGAAGCGGAGAAATGTAATCCGGGGCCATGGGGGAATCACAGTCGGGTGGCCGCACACTGTGCAGAGAGGATTGCACGGGAGTGCGGAGGTATGGATGCGGATAAAGCGTATATATTGGGGCTGCTGCATGATATCGGAAGGAAATTCGGAGTAAGGCATTTAGGACATGTATCGGACGGATATTCGTATATGATGTCTTTGGGGTATGATGAGGCGGCGAAAATATGCCTCACTCATTCTTTTCAGACCAAGACTCTGACGGAGTATATCGGTAAGTTCGATACTACGGAGAAAGAACTGAAAATGATTCGGGATGCGCTGGAAACCGTTGCTTTGGATGAGTATGACAGGCTGATTCAGTTATGTGATTCCCTGGCAGGGGCAGAAGGCGTATTGGATATAGAAGAACGGATGGAGGATGTAAAGCGGAGATATGGCGCATACCCTCAGGATAAATGGGATTTTAACCTGGGCTTAAAGAAAAGTTTTGAGGAAAAAACGGGCCGGGATATCTATGAGGTAGTGGGGAAAGAAACTTTTTGCGTGGGGAACGGCAGGGGCAGGAAAGCGGAGTTTTTTTATAAAAGTGCCGATGCACCGGTGCCGAACCAACCCAATCTGGTGGGAGCCACCGTATTGATAGAATACGGGCAGAAACTGCTTTTGGAGCATAGGGCGGACTGCGAAAGATGGGCGGTAATCGGAGGGAGCCTCCGTGTGGACGAGAGTTTTCTGGATTGTGCGCTCCGGGAGACTAAGGAAGAGACAGGGATTGAACTGGCAAGGGATATGGTCAGCCTGTATAAGGTGTATGATGACCCGTCCCTTATCATCAGATATCCGGACGGAAATATTTTTCGGTCTGTTATGATGGTATACCGGACCAAGCTGCGGGAACTGCCGGTGCTGTCATGCAGTGAAGAATCAAAAGAACTGCGCTTTTTTACGAAAGAGGAATTGCGGGATGTACCGATTGTGGAGACGCATATTCCGATTTTGCAGGATTATCTGGGGTGCGCCGGCCGTGCCTTGAAAACGGCAGAGCGATAGGCCGGAATGAGTGAGAGAGGCGAAGCACATAAATTTCTTGACATTTAGACTACATTGTGTTATCCTAATTTTAGCCTACAAGGTGTTATCAAAAGGAGGATGATGAATTATGGCAATGCAGATTTCCGATTCCGAACTGGAACTTATGAAAATAGTATGGGCAAACGGGGGGACGGCACTTTATGCGCATATTATGGAGGAACTGTCGAAAGCGGGGCGTACCTGGCAGAAGAATACGGTCATTACGCTTTTGTCCCGGCTGGTGGAGAAAGGGCTTTTAAAAACAAATAAAATCGGGCGGCGCAACGAATATGCCGCCATTGTGTCGGAAGCGGATTATCAGGCATCGCAGACGCAGACATTGCTCAATAAACTTTATGAAGGAAATGCAAAGGGACTTGTATCCACGTTAATTCAGAGAGAAATGATTTCTGCGGAAGACTATGAAGAGTTAAGGCAATTTTGGGAAAAGGGGGGAGGCAGATGAATGTGATTTTAAAAGTGTTTTTTTCCCTGTCGCTTTCCGGTTCGGTGCTGATTCTGGCACTGCTTTTCTGCAAGCCTTTTCTTAAGGACAAAATCAGCAGACAGTGGCAGTACTATATATGGCTGTTAGCCGTTGCGCGGCTGCTGCTGCCGTTTACGCCTGAAATCAGCTTTACAGGGGAATTGTTCCGGCGGATGGATGCCATGTACGGGCGGACGGTATTCTTTTTGCCGGAGGGGCATGAGGCCGGCCGTTATGCGCCTGAGGAAGAAAGCGGGGGCGGTCTTCGGAAAGAGACTGCTGCGGATGGCGGGGATGCCGCAAGAGAGGGAGAGGGCATGCAGAAGGGCAGCTTCGAACAGGTAGAAAGCGGCATGCTGCGGCAGGAAAGGCTGCCGGAACCGCAGGAAGCACAAGGATTGGCATCTGCCGCGTCAGTATGCCTAAATAAAGCCGGGCAGAATATCGTCGGGCATCTTTGGCTGATTTGGCTGGCGGGTGCAGCTGCTCTGCTGCTTCGGAAAATTATGCTTTATCGGAAATTTTCCGGGTATGTCAGGGCCGGGTATGAGGCGGTGGAGGATACGGCGCTGCTGGATGATTTGGCACAGGCGGCAGCACGGATGGGCGTGAAAAGGCCGGTGGGGCTTTATGTCAACAAAATGGCGGCTTCTCCTCTGCTTCTCGGTTTTTTCCGTCCCTGCATTATCCTGCCTAACGCGGATTTGCCGGAGGGGGAGTTTCGGTATACGGTAAAGCACGAACTGCTGCATTATAAGCGGCGGGATATGTTTTATAAATGGCTGGTACAGATTGCTGTTTGCCTCCATTGGTATAACCCGTTGGTTTACCGGATGGAAAGGGAAATCAACCGTGCCTGCGAACTTTCCTGTGACGAGGCGGTTATCCGTACGTTGGATACGAAAGAGCGGAGGGTTTACGGGGATACTTTGCTCCACGCAATGAGGGCAGGGGGGAACGGTAGGAATGCGCCGGCTTCGGTGATGCTTAATGAGGGGGCGCAATTATTGAAGGAAAGGCTGGGTGCAATTATGGTCTATAAGAAAATGACGAAAAAGAGGGTTTATCTGTCGCTGCTGTTTACGGCAGTGTTTGCCTGCGGATTTGTTTTTTCAGGGGCGTATGCCATGGGAGCAGGGCAGGGAGCCGCAGAGGATGCTTTTGGGAAAAGGGCGGAAGCAGAGGTAAAGACAATGGAATTAGACACCGTGGAAATAAAGGGGAAATTATATTACCTGATTTTTAACGCGGAACAGCTGAAATCCATCGGCATGGGGGAGGAAGGGCTGGATAAAGATTACCTGCAGCAGGCGGACATTGACATATCGGGGAAAGACTGGGTTCCCATAGGTACTATGGATGCTCCTTTTACGGGAAGCTATAACGGAAACGGTTTTGAAATACGGGGATGGGCAGGGCTTGACGCGGATTCGGCAAAACTCTTCGGGGTTGTGGAAAATGCGCATATTTATAATCTTATCATATCGGATTACGGGACAGGGGAAACGGGGAGCAATGCTGCGGAAACGGCGGCACTGCCGGTTTATGGAGTCAGCTTGGGCGATACGCGTCTCTATGATATTATTTGGAATGGAAATAAGGATAAGGAAGAAACTAGGGAGGAAAAATATTGGGAGGAAAAAAACCGGCCAGAGGAAACGGAAGCGGCAAAAGAACTGGCGGTGAAAGCCTGCGGAGAAGACAATGTTGCCAAATTTGCAGCCATATGCCCGTTTCTGGATGAGGAGTGCATGGAGGACTTTCTGTATATTTTTTATGAAGAGGACAGGATTTCCTTCTTTTCGGCAGGGGTCGGGCAGTTGGAGGAAGACAGTTCTTTGCCGGGGTACTTTGCAGAGAAAGCATATGGGGATGACAGAGTTTCCTTCTTTTCCGTTTTGACTGATTGGATGGGGGAAAAGGACTTAATGGATTGGTGTGACAGAGCCTTTCAGGACGGAAGGATGGACTTTCTGTCAGTGCTGCTTGACGCGGCGGGATTGGAAGAAGAGTACGATGCGTTGGAAGAGCAACTGGAAAGGCAGCAGATAGAGGAATATCAGACGTATGGCATTGCGAAGGAAGATGAGGGGTTTTATTATAAAGGGCAGCTTGTCCGCATATTTCTGGATGCCCACGCGGGCAAGGCTTATTCTCTGGATGTCAACCCGAAGGGAATGGCGGATATCTGCATAGTACGGGACGGCAGTGACGAAATTACAGGCGTAAGATATATGACAGAACAGGAGAGGGAGGGACTGTTTGGGGAATAGGATAACCGGCTAAACGGAAAATGACTTGCGAAGCTCCCATATTTCTGATATCATCAAAAAGAATAACAGCAACCGAAATGCTCTTGGCCAGTGCAAGGGCATTTTTGCAACAAATAGAAGAGTTACCCGGAAGCATATAGGGGAAGAGACGGCAGGCAGGGAAGGAGACGGCATATGCTGGCAATAGAGAGAAGAAATGAGATATTGGAACGGCTGCAGAGGGAAAAGCGGGTAGTGGTCAGCGAACTGAGCAAGGCCTATGGGGTTTCGGAGGAGACAATCCGGCGGGATTTGGAAAAACTGGAGAATGACGGGTATGTCATAAAAAGCTACGGCGGGGCCGTGCTGAATGAAAACGTGAATATAGACATGCCGTTTAATGTAAGGAAAAATACAAATGTAGTGGGGAAGCAGCGGATTGCGGAAATTGTGAACGGCATGGTGAAGGATGGGGAGCGGCTGATGCTGGATTCCAGTTCCACGGCCGTGTTCATTGCAAAGGCACTGAAAGAAGAGAAGAAAAATCTGACAATTATTACAAATTCCATAGAGATTGTCATCGAACTGTTCGAGATGCAGGATTGGCATGTGCTGTCCACAGGGGGGCTGGCTATGGAAGGTTCCCTGGCATTGGTGGGTCCGCAGACGGATCAGATGCTCCGTGCCTACCATGTGGATAAGACAGTGATTTCCTGCAAAGGGTTTGACATGGAAAACGGTCTGACGGATTCCAACGAACTTCATGCAAGAAATAAAAAGACCATGCTGGAACGGGCGGACTGTAAGATTTTGGCGGTGGACAGTTCCAAGTTCGGGCACACGGCTTTTACCGCCATTGGCGGGTTGGATGATATTTCCAAGATTATTACCGATGAAAAACCGGAGGAGCAATGGCTGGAACTGTTCCGGAAGCATCAAGTAGAGTGCATCTGGCCCTGAATCAAATATCTAAACCAACCTAAGGCTGGTTTAAAGCATGCCGAAAGGCTGGTTTAAAGCATGCCGAAAGGCTGGTTTTGAGCATGCTGAAAGGTTGGTTTAAAGTATGCCGCATGGCTTGCTGTTCAAAGGAATAAAGATCCATAAGTGAAAAATGTTATATTTTATGCCATTATATTACGATTTTTTATAAAATAAACGTGATACTATCATATTAGAGGAATAGAGAGACTGCCCGAAAAGCATAAGGAAATATGCCCTGTCAGGCATGAGGCGGACGGCAGGGGCAGGATACGGAAATGGAGGGACGATTATGTTAAAAGGAATTCCGGGGATTTTATCCCCCGAACTGCTGAAAGTATTGTGTGAGATGGGGCACAGTGACAGGCTGGTGATTGCCGACGGCAATTTCCCTGCGGAATCTATGGGGAAAAATTCAATTGTCATCCGTATGGACGGGCATGGGACGCCGGAGATACTGGATGCCATCCTACAGGTGTTCCCGTTGGATACTTATGTGGAGAAGCCGGTGAACCTGATGGAGGTTATGCCGGGGGATACGGTGGAAACGCCGATTTGGAAAACCTATGAAGAAACAGTGGCACGGCATGATGCGCGGGGGGCGCAGGCTGTCGGGCAGATTGAGCGGTTTGCTTTTTACGAGGAGGCAAAGAAGGCATATGCAATCATTGCCACGGGAGAATCGGCTCTTTATGCCAACATCATGCTGCAGAAGGGCGTAGTAGTGGATTAGGTATTAAAATGCGGTATGTTCCGTTTGGGAGTACTACTTCACCTGAAAGGGACATGCCGCATTTGTGCTTTCCGGGGAGGTTTGGGGAAAAGAAACGGACAGGCTTTCAGAATTTTTTTGCACCTTATTTTGCAGGAAAGATCGGGGGATTATAATTAATATAAGGAGGGAACGATGTATCGTATTTTGCTTGTGGACGATGAAGCGCTGATTCGGGAGGCTGTAAGTGAAAACGTTAAGTGGGGGCAGTATGGATATGAGCTGGCAGGCAGCTGTGAAAACGGGGAAGAGGCGTTGGCATTCATAGAGCGGGAACCGGTGGATGTGGTTCTTACGGATATATGCATGCCATATGTGGACGGGATGGAACTGAGCAAAAAGCTGTATGAAGATTATCCGCTTATGAAGATTATTATATTGAGCGGCTATGATGATTTTGAATATGCCAAAAAAGCAATCCGCTATGGGGTGAAAGAGTACTTACTGAAACCCATTACGGCAGAGGAAATGGGAGATGTGCTGCTGAAGCTGAAAGCGGAGATGGATAAGGAACGGAAAACGGAGAGGAAAATATCGGAATTGGAAAGGGCATACCGCAAGGGGCAGGAACGGCTGTATTCCGATGCACTGCTTCATTTGATCAGGGGAAGCAAGGCGGAAGAGGAAATCGGCAGGGAACTGAAGACTGTGGGGCTGAACCTTACGGCGGCGGTTTACAGGGTGGCGGTGATAGAACTGGATATTTATTCCCAAGCCAATAAACTGGATGAGAAACAGAAAAGAGAGAGTGCCCTGATGGCTTTTGTGCTTCATAATATCAGCCAGGAAATCGTAATGAGGTGTGAAGCCGGGGAAGCATGTCAGGGAAAGAATCAGAGGACCTACCTGCTCCTGCATACCTCCAGGACGGCTGATTTCGGCAGGATGGCCAAGGAAGTCTGTTATGAGATTATCGGCCAGATGAACCGGATTATGCAGCTGGCGGTAAATATCGGCTTGGGAAGCTGCGTGACGGAACGGGAAAAGATATATGTTTCATACGAAGAGGCAGAGGAGGCTTTGGAATACCGCTATATTATGGGCGGGAACCGTATGCTGGAGATAGATGTGATCCGGGCAGGGAAAAAGCAGGCGGACGTGGACGGCCTGTTGGACGAAATCGCCCTTCATGTAAGGGAAAACGACAGCGGGAAGCTGGAAGACGACTTTGACGAATTGGAAAATACATTAAGGGAGTGCCTGTATGACCGGCGCAGCGCGGCTGTCATTCTGCAGAGGGCAGTGGATATGCTGGACGAACTGTGCAGACTGTCCGAGATGGAGAAGGAGCAGAGGATTGCTTCCAAGGAAGAGATTTTGGAAAAGATTCTTTCCATGGAAGGACTGGAGGAAGCCGTCAAGGTGCTTGGTACATATTGCCTGGAAGTGGGGAAGAAACTGGACGGCATGAAAAATATCGGCGGCAGGAAATATGCGGTGCAGGCCATGGATTATATCGAAAAAAATTACGGAGACTGCGAATTAAGCTTGCAGTCGGTCTGTTCTTATCTGAATATCAGTGCCAGCCGTTTCAGCGCCATATTCAAGCAGGCCATGGGAACTACTTTCATGGAGGTGCTGACGGGAATCCGGATGCAGAAGGCAAAGGAACTGTTGGAATATACGGATATGAAAAATTATGAAATTGCAGAGAGGGTAGGTTTTAACGATTCCCATTATTTCAGCATTGCCTTTAAAAAGGTTACGGGGGAAACGCCTACGGAGTATGCGAAGAAGATGAGGAGATAAATGACGGAAGAGAAGGGTTGTTTTACGGTTTTATCTTTGTTTAAGAGCGTAAAGACTACGGTGCTGTGTCTTTTTTCCCTGCTGATTATCATAACGATGGCTATTTTCTTCCTGATATCCATGGATTTTACCAAAGCAACAATCTTGGAAAATTCCACGGATTATACTTCCCGTCTGGTGCGTCAGCTAAACAGGGATATTGATTCTTATATCGATTATATGGAAAATATATCATCCATGGTAATTCAGGGCGGGGATGTTCAGAAATATCTGTTTGCGGAAATGCCCGAAGAGGATATGGAAGAAACCTACAGCCGGATAGCGGCTCAGTTCAATACAATTGTGGAGACTAGGCAGGATATTTCTAATATTGCAGTGGTCACTCCGGACGGGAAAGCCATTATCAACGGCGGCAGAGACAGGCTGAATGAGAATGTGGTTCTGGAAGAGGTGGAATGGTACAGAGAGGCCATGCAGACCAAGGGGAGCATTCTGACCGCTTCCCATGTCCAATATGTGATACGCAATAATTATAAATGGGTAGTTACGTTGGGGAAAGGAATAAAGGATCCGGAAACGGGGGAGAACGGCGGCGTGTTTTTCATAGATCTGAATTACAAGCTGCTGAAGGATTTGTGTGAAAATAACAGCCTTGCCGTCAACAGCTATGTATTCATTGTGGATAAGTCGGGAAAAATCATTTATCATCCAAAGCAGCAGCTGCTGTATAACGGGCTGACCACGGAGCGCATTGACGAGGTAATGGGCTGCGGCAGTGACGGCTATTTCATCACCGGGGACAAGGGCAGGGAGGAAGGGAAGCTCTATACCGTGTCGGTTTCGGAAAAGACCGGATGGAGGGTAGTGGGCGTGGCGGATATTTCCGAACTGATGAAGAATAAGGAGCAGACGGAATACATTTATATGTTTACATCGGCAATATTGCTTTGCATTGCGGTGGTTCTGGCCACCTTTTTTGCCACAGCCATTACAAAGCCCATTAAGGAACTGAAGGATTCCATGAAAGAGGTGGAGCGGGGGAATCTGGAAAATACAGCGGTGGCAATCCACTCCAACAATGAACTTGGCAGTTTGGGGAATTCGTTCAATCTGATGACGGCAAGAATCAGGGAACTGATGGCACAGAACATATATGAGCAGGAAGAAAAGCGCAAAAGTGAGCTGAAGGCCCTCCGGTCGCAGATGAATCCCCATTTTCTTTATAACACGCTGGATTCCATTATCTGGATGGCAGAAGGGGGAAGGAACCGGGAAGTGGTACGGATGACCTCTGCCTTGGCAAAGCTGCTGCGTCAGAGCATCAGCAATGACAATGAGAGAATTCCGCTGGAGAAAGAGGTGGATTATGCGGGAAGCTACCTGACCATTCAGAAAATGCGCTATAAGGATAAGCTGGAATATGAGATTGACGTAGCCGAGGACATCAGGAAGGAAGAAATCATCAACCTGATTCTGCAGCCTCTGGTGGAAAATTCCATATATCATGGAATTAAATACAAGGGCTCCAAGGGGCTTATCCGCATTGTGGGCTATGGGGAAGGGGATCGGGTGATTCTGAAAGTCATTGACAATGGGATAGGCATGGACGAGAAGACTTTGAAAGGGATTTTTGACATATCAAAAAAATGCGAAGGAAAACATGGAGTGGGCGTCCATAGCGTGCAGACACGCATCAGCCTGTATTACGGGGCAGGATACGGGCTGCGCTTTGAAAGCACTCTTGGGGAAGGGACGGCGGCAATCATTACTATCCCGAGAAATTTCAGGGAGAAAGAAGAGTGAGAAGCGGAAAGTCCTGACGGCCGGCTTTGGGGCTGTGTAAGCGGACATGGGGGGATGAGGATGAGGAAGCATGTAAGGAAGGTTCTTTTATGGGTGTTTGCCGGCGTTGCCGTGGCGGCGGGGATTTTGCTTTGGAGGGGCGGGGAAGGGGAAGAAAAGGGAAGGAAGATTATTTTTATTCCCAAGGTAATTGATGAGGATAATGATTTCTGGAAGCTGCTGATTGAGGGGGTGAGGATGGCAGCGGCGGAAAATCAGATGGAAGTCACGATTGTCGCCGCGAAGACGGAGGACGACTATGAGGCACAGAATGAACTGATTGAATGGGCTGTCGGAGAAAAACCGGATGCCATTCTTCTGACGCCTTCCAGCCTGACGGAGACTACGCCTTATGCCCAAAAGGTGGTGGATCAGGGCATTCCGCTGATTCTTGTAGATTCGGCCATTGACGAGGATATTGCGGATACTGTGATTGCCACGGATAATGTGAAATTGGGCGAGGTGGAAGGAAGTTATATGAAGCAGTATGTCACGGAGGATTCCTGCATTGTGATTATGGGGCATGTGGAAGGTTCTTCCACGGCAATCGAAAGGGAGAAGGGTGTGCGGAAGGGGCTGGGGGAATATGAGGACAGGATTGTGGAGGTGGTTTTCTGCGATTCCGATTACGACAAAGCCTTTGAATTGATGACGGAACTGATGGAGAAATATCCGGACATTGACTTAGTGGCCGGCCTGAATGAATATTCTGCAGTGGGGGCTGCCAGGGCTATTAAGGCGGAAAACCGGCAGGACAGGATACGGGTTGTGGGGATAGACAGTTCCTTAGAGGAAATACAATTTCTGGAAGAAGGGATTTTTGAAATTATTGTGATTCAGAATCCGTTTAAAATGGGATATCTGGGCGTGGAGGCCGCGGCAAAAATCTTAAACGGAGAAAAGGTTGTGAAGAAAGTGGATTCCGGGTGTGAACTGATTACCAAGGACAGTGTTTATACGGAGGAAAACCAAAAGCTGCTTTTTCCGTTTCGGGAAGAGTAGTTGCATTCTAAGGAAAGGACGGGTACGGAAATGTTAGAAGGAGCAGAGAAAATATTCGATCAAATGAAGCCGATGATGAAAAAGCTGAAAAAGGCATCTTATGAGCAGAATATGGAGGGATTCCGCAGGGAAAACGGCCATTACTTCAGGGAAATGGTAGATTATGTGGAGGAAGCCGGGAAGAAAGAGGAGGCGGCAAAGGAAATCGCAGTCCTTTTTGCGGACAAGGTGGAGGAGAAGTTCGGCGGAAAGAAAAAAATCAGCGGCATAATGCAGACTGACCTGAATTTTTTCATGATTTATTATGTTTTCCCTGCGATTCTGCTGACTGGCAGCGATTGTGCGAAAATGACGGCCGATGCGGTCTGCACGGAGTGGGGGAACCGGTTTAAGGACAGCAAGATTAATTATGCCGATTATGATACCATTTATAAGGGATTCCGGGAGAAGGTATTCGGGATTTTCTGAAGGGAGACAGAATGTGGGCGCTCGTATCGGAAAATGTACTTCGGCTAAGTATGCCGCATCAATCTTCTTTTGCAGACAGGGCGTTTATCGCCCTGTGGTATTGGTCTGACTTTTGTCGCTCATGCTGCTTCTTTTTCCTGCTATTTCCTACTATTGGCGCAAAAAGGCACATGGTTTACTTGGAAGTCCTGCTGATGTGTCCGCTCCGTTGTATTCAAAAATATCACTTTCTTCTGCTGTTTTTCCGCATTCTTATAATAAAACCTGCCTAATCTTCTCTGAGATATTCTGCATATACATTTCTCCAATCATTTTCCACCCAATACTCTGAACCATCCCGAAGTCTTCCAATCAATTTGTATTGAAACATCTCCCTGCGAATTAACTCTATGTCGCTGAATGCAATATGTAGCCTAATAATTTCGTTTATCTCTTTTTCCGTATATTTCCTATTTTCGTCCATTTGTTCTGCAATTTTTATAAGAGCAATAATCCTCATTGGTCTTTTGGACGGGTATTGTATTAACTTTCCATTAGAGTCAAAATAGTTGTCCAGCTTTTTATTATATTGCTGAATAGATTTTTCCATAATATCTCCTTCCATAAACTTTCCATTTTCACAGCAGCCTTCATTGATTTTGATTATTTGTTATTGGATAAAAAAGAACCGCAATGGAATTAGCTTCTGCTAAATCAATTACGGTTCTATATCTACAATATTTATAAGCAGCAACCATTCTCTTTGATTTAATAATAGCAACTATAGCACACGGGACAGGTAATTGCAATATTTTTTATATTTTATGTTTAATGCAGGTGACAGTTCAGCCTGAATGCCGTGTTGAGAGGCGGACGCACGAGAGGGATTTTTTTG
>CAJTVK010000085.1 GCA_910579645.1 uncultured Lachnospiraceae bacterium
ATCCAAAGTCAGTAATCTTATTTTACTCTGAGGTATTTTTTTATCAACCTTCTTTCTTGGAATTTCCTATATTTGAATTATACAGGAAGCTCCTCTAACTGTATTTTTTGTGCTTCCGTCACCTGCATCCCTTCCTCTACGCTCCTGCTCCATCGAAAATATGCCGCAGCAGCGGTAATGCCTGCGCAGGCAAACGTCGCCGCTATAAAAATAACCGCCGCTTTTTTCAGGAGCACGCCCGGATTACTGCCCCGGCCGCTCCGGCCGCTATTATCCGTCCGCCCTTTCGCTCCCCTCTTCCCTGTTTCTTCCGTCCCTGCCCGCCTCTCCTGTCTGCCGCCGGCCTTTGCTCCCATGTCTGTCCCATGTTCCTCTCTTTCCTCTCCTTGTTCCCGGCGCAAAGCCTTGATTCTGTCAAAAGCTTCTTCCGCCCTGTCCTGCACTATTTCCGGAATTTCCACATCCGTTTGTAATGTCTTGATTATTTCCTGCTTCTCCATACTAATATCCATGCTCCTTTCCCAGCCTACGGATTTATGCCTTCCGGCACAAATCTTCCCTTGAACAAATACCGCTTTTTAACTTTGCCCTGCCAAATTACGCAAATTCCTTAGCCAACTGCTGCCTTCCCCGTGCCAGCCTGGTCCGCACCGTGCTTTCCGGCATGGACAGGATATCCCCGATTTCCCCTGTCTTAAATCCCTCCACATAATACAGCATCATGATCAGACGGTATTTTTCATCCAGGGATTCCAACGCTTCTTCCCACTCCACATTTTCGTATTTCCTGTCATAAGAAAGCTGCTCCGGAATCTCCTCCACCAACATAATGTTCCGCTGCTTCCTTAAAATATCATTGCATTTATTGATTAATATCCGCGTCATCCAAGTCCTGAAATAGGCTTCCTCTTTCAGCTGCCATATTTTCTCCCAACAGGCCAATATGGTTTCCGAGATTGCATCTACCACATCTTCATCGTTATACAGGACAGACCTTGCGGCTTTATACATATTCTGCATCTGCGACTGCATCAATTCCGTAAAAGCCTCCGGATCGCCCTTCTTTGCCTTTCTCACTAAACTGTTCATACTCTAACCTCCACGCTGCCTATGCTTACTTCTTTTTCTGTATATACAGGAACTTTTTATCTTTCTATCCATTAGACGGCCATTGCCGCCGTTATGTCCCGTCCTTCCGAAAAAATCCGAAAGTCAGCACCCCTGCGCGCCCTGTCAGCGGCATATCTCATCTGCATAGGGCTGTGCAGAAAGAAAAAAGACCCCGCTTCCGCGGAGCCTTCTTTCTTTATTTTCTTATGAGGGGGGAGATAGTGAGTTTTAAATAGTTATTCATCAACTATCTGTAATACATAATAAAAGATAAATGTGTCCTCCCTGTGACTTTTTTTGAAAAATGCTATAAAATTTCAGAAGCATTCATAAATTAAATCTAAAAAAAATTTAACATTTAGCCGAAAGCATCGTTCCTTTACCTGCCCCCGGAACCACCGGTTCATGCCGCACCGGCCGAACTGCAAGGTGCTTAAACCTCTCCGTCGCCTTCGCTTGCCGCCACTGCCGACACCACCGAAGACACCACTGCCACAATCACTGCAATGATTACAATAAGCAAACCGCCGCCTAAAATCAACATTTCCATATTTCTTTACCTCTCTTCTTCCTTTACCTTATATTATCCTGCATTTCACAATATCTCGCTTTATGGCTATTATAGCATATTGTTTTTTATTTTGCATCAAAAGAATCCGGCTTTTGCCAACTTCCCTGTCCCATACGGCCCCTGCCCAAAAATCGGCACTGCAAAAGACACTCCCCCCGCCCAAACACGCTCCGGTGTCCGCAGACTAAACGGGCATGTTACGCATTTCTTTTTCTTCCATATAATAATATATACCACAACGCTAAGAGGAAATCTTATGGATACCACTATCAATCTGCCCGAAATTATTTCGAACCTGCAAAACGGAGCCTATCCAAAGCTGGGGAGCGGTTCCGGCAGGCGGGTCTATGACCTGCTGAATGGCACCGTGCTGAAAACCGCCAAAAATGTCCGGGGATATGCGCAAAACCAAATAGAATACATTATCTCGGAAATGGATGACTCCGAACAATTTGCCAAAGTGCTTTATATATCAAAAGACAACCTATACCTTATCATGGAAAAAGCGGAGCCCGTCGCGGATTTTTCCCAAGTACGGAATTACTTCCATGTGAAAACGAACCGTGAACTGTTTCAGCTGGATAACCTGAAATATATACCATATAAATATAATCTCCTGACAAGCGACTTATGCCGTCCGGTGAACTGGGGTTTCCTCCATGGGCGGCCCGTCATCATTGATTATGGCTTCACGGGACGCATACGGCGGAAATATTATTCCTTTTTATAGACCTTTCTTATAAAAATTCCCCTATTCCACCCCACGAACCCATACCCTTCTCACATACGGCCTGACACATTCTGCAAGCTGTTCCAGTTCCTCTCTGCCATAACCATGATATCCTTTGACAATTACCCCCGTGCTTTCCCGGTAACATTGCAGGAAATACTTTTCCGCCCCCTTTATTTCTTTCCCGATGGCAGACAATTCCTCCTTGCCATGCAGTTCGCGTACTATCGTGGTGCGAAATTCATATTCTGTACCGCTCTCCATAATCAGACGGATGGATTCCTTTATACGCCCGATATCCACCCTTGCCATGCCTGTCGTTTCACCGTAGCGTTCCATGCTGTTTTTTATATCCATGGCTATGTAATCCAAAAGCTGCCCTTCCACAAGTCCCCGGACTGCCTCCGGCATATAACCATTCGTATCCAGTTTCACCAAATATCCCAATTCCTTAATCTCTTTTATAAAATCCGCCAAGCCTTCCGCCAAGGTAGGTTCCCCGCCGGTTATGCATACCCCCGTCAATATTCCCCGCCTTTTTTTCAGAAAATCCAGAACCGCTTTCCTCTCTATTGCCGGCTGGCTTTCCGGCCGCAATACCAAATCCCCGTTCTGGCAGAAAGGGCAGCGGAAATTACAGCCCCCCAAGAATACCGTCGCCGCCACCTGTTCCGGATAGTCCAACAAAGTCGTTTTATTCAATCCATGTATTTTCACCATAATATATTCCTTTTTCTTAAATCGGCGTCACTGCAGCATTACAGCGTTAAAATTTCCCGAAAATTCTATTTGATACCGTTCTTCTGATATATTATACTAAAATAACAGGAAAAAAGTAAAGGCAGAGTCACACGATTATGGATATTCAGGAAAAATACATGAAAGCCGCACTGAAACAGGCACAAAAAGCATACGCTCTGGGCGAAGTTCCCATCGGATGCGTCATCACCTACGAAGGGAAAATCATAGGCCGGGGATATAACCGCCGCAACACCGACAAAAACACCCTTGCCCATGCGGAAATCACCGCCATAAAAAAAGCAAGCAAAAAAATCGGCGACTGGCGACTGGAAGGCTGCACGCTATATGTTACCCTTGAGCCATGCCAAATGTGCGCCGGCGCCATTATACAGGCCCGCATCACCGAAGTTGTCATAGGCAGCATGAACCCGAAAGCAGGCTGCGCAGGTTCCATACTGAACATTCTGGAAATGCCCCAGTTCAACCACCAGGCAAAAGTAACCCGCGGAGTGCTGCAGGAGGAATGCAGCAATATCCTTACCACCTTCTTCAAAGAACTCCGCATACGCAATAAATCAGAAAAAAACAGCTGCCATTGACAAATCCGTCAAAACAAAGTATACTTAAATAACCGTGCAGCCGGGGCGTTAGCGGTGTCCTGTACCTACAATCCGCTCTAGTAGGGGTGATGTTCTGTCGCGGGCTTATGTTGGTATAGCTGCCCTTTATAAGTGGCGTTGAAGTTTGGGTCTCACGCAATGGGAATCCGTGAATCGTGTCAGGTTGGGAACAAAGCAGCACTAAGCGGAATCTCTCATGTGCCGTGAGGGTGCCTGGCGGAGTTAACTGTAAAGGTAACGTATATTGGCCACGTTCAACACAGAACGCACGGTTTTGTATGCCCTGAATCCGGAATCAGTATCCGGTAACAATATATGGAGATTTCTTATCATGGATTTATCAGACTGCACTCTCTGCCCCAGGAACTGCCATGCCAACCGCCTTTCAGCCGCCCATGCCACAGACACCCAATCCGTGCCTCTTGGCTATTGCGGCCAGACAAATGAAATAAAGGCAGCAAGGGCTGCCCTGCATATGTGGGAAGAGCCTTGCCTCTCAGGACAGACCGGTTCCGGTACTGTCTTTTTTTCAGGCTGTAATATGCGCTGCGTCTTTTGCCAAAACCATCCTATTTCGGCAGGCAGCAAAGGAAAACCACTTTCCGTTTCCCGCCTTTCCGAAATATTCTTGGAATTACAGAATAAACAGGCCTGCAACATTAATTTAGTGACACCTACCCATTTCGTCCCTCAGATTATCCAAGCATTGGATACTGCAAAAAGCAGGGGCCTTACCATCCCCGTTGTCTACAATACCGGTTCCTATGAGAAAACCGAAACCTTGAAAATGCTGGAGGGCTTAGTAGACATTTATCTGCCCGATTTAAAATACATCTCCTCTGCCCTCAGCCGGAAATATTCCTATGCGGAAGATTATTTCCGCTATGCCGGCGATGCCATTGCCGAAATGGTACGGCAGACAGGCACTCCTGCTTTTTTCCCGCAGGAATCAGACGGCACCTCCTGCCTGCCGCAAAGCAATGACGAACCGCTGATGAAAAAAGGCGTAATTGTACGGCATCTTGCCCTTCCGGGATGCATGGAAGATTCCAAAGCAATTCTCCGCTATCTTTATGACACCTACAAAAACGACATATATGTCAGCATAATGAATCAATACACTCCGCTCCCCCAATTCCTTGATATAAAAACTTTTCCCGAACTGAACCGGACAGTTGCCCCGCAGGAATATGAAGAACTTGTGGATTATGCCCTTTCCATCGGCATAGAAAACGGTTATATCCAAGAAGGCGGTACCTGTTCCGAAAGCTTTATTCCTGATTTTGACTGTTTTGGGCTGTAAAAATTTAACCGCACATCAATTATCTTAAAGCATGTCTTAATGTGCTTTCTGCAATTTGCAAAACGATACATTGCTTATATCTTCACTTTCCGCAGATAATAACCGAATTTTCCCGCTTCCGCTCTTCCCCCTTTACACTCAAACGCCTCAAAGCCAAACATTAATGCCACCATCTTTTCCCTCTCATAATACACTCCCGGCACACCCAGATAAAAATTACCGTCCCTCTCCCGCCCCAAAACTATATGGCGATAATTATAAAAACCATGCAGCAGGAAACTATTATTTGCCAAATGCTGATAATCTCCTGTCATAATGACAAAATCTTTTGGCTGAATCGCTATATACTGTCTGTCATCTTCATAAGGATGCACTACGGAATACAATTGTTTCAGCTGATCCCACTTATCATTGAGTATCACATCATCTATTTGTATCCTCTCTTCTTCCTTTTTCCCTCTGCTTTCCTGCCTGCCGTCCTCCTGCATTCTATACCCTGCTTTCCAGATGCCGCTTTTGCTTTCCGTCTCTCCGCTTCCATTCCCCCAGGATATTTCCGTATCCTTATCCAAATATGGCTTTTCTCTGACTTGTCCGGATTCCCTTCCCTTCCTGTCTGCTCCTATCCGGCTTATTTCCTCAGACTGCCAATTTCCCTCCGCAATTTCATTTCCTTTTGACTGCCTGTTTTCTCTGACTTGTCTATTTTTCCCGGCTTGCCTAATCTCTACGCCCTGTCCGTTTTCTCCACCCTGCCAATTCTCTGCGCCGTACCTATTTCCCCCGGCTTGCCCATTTTCTCTGGCTTGCCTATTTCTTCCCGCTTGCCCATTTTCTCCGGTTTGCCTCTTTTCTCCGGCTTGCCTATTTTCTCCGGCTTGCCCTTTTTCTCCGGCTTGCCTATCTCCTCCGCTCCGCCTATCTCCTTTCATTAACTCTTTTTCGTTAGCATATTGATTTCCCCCGATTTTCCCGCCCCCGATTAGCCATTCGCTTTCCTTCCCGCTTTCCTCTCCCCTTTTCCTCTCATTTTCTCTTATCTGACCGTCCCTCTTTGTCTGTCTGCCCTCTCTTACCTGTACATTCCCTATAAATTCTCCGCCGCCCTTAATGCACTCCATTCCTCCCCACTGTTCATTTGCCCTTATTCCTTCCCTCCGAGTGCTCTCTTCCATTCCGTCCGTCCGTGTTTTTCCTCCCCGGACAAACTTCCATATTCCTTTTTCCTCCTTCCTCTTCCCTTCTGTATCCGTCTCCATGGCTATCTCCCCTGCCGCCGTAATCTCCGCTGCCCGTACTGCTTTTTCCTGAAAAGGCATTTTCCCCATCAGCACTTTCGTATCCGATATTCTTACCAAAATTTCGGCAATTTCTCTATAAAATATCCTGTCTTCTGAAGTTTCGTCCCTGCCCTCATTCCCTTTTTCCTGCCCCCCTATATTTTCACCCTTGTACGCCCCCACTTTCCCGTCCGCATAGACACCTTTCCATTCCCCGCTTCCATTATGTAAAAATATCCGGCCAATAAAATATTCTTTCCCCCATACCGACACAACGGCAAGATCATATTTCTTTTCTGCCAACATCTTCATCCCGGAAACATGTACATCAAAAGAACAGGACTCGCCCCGGCACTCCATTCTGGCAAACCCTGCTCCCTTTATCCGATTTCCATATTCCATCTCCGAAAGATAAATCACTTTCTTATCATAATATACCATACTGGATACCTCCGTCCCTGTAAAAATTCGGTAAATTCAGCCACTGCCTTTCATTATGTACAGATACCGTTTTTTCATTGTATTCCGGAGTTTTCCATATTATGCAGACAAGCCATGCCTGCTTTTAAAAAAATTGCTTCATCCAAGCCCTTACCATATCCGTCCAGCCTGCGCAATAAGGCATCACCAAATTTTCGTCACTGCCGCCCGTCTCTTCCGTGGCAAGCGACATCCCATGTCCGCCTATAGGATAAATATGCAGTTCAAAATTCACGCCGTTTTTTTGCAGGGCTTGTGTAAAAAGCAGGCTGTTCTCTACCGGTACATCCTGATCTGCTATCGTATGCCAAAGAAAAGTCCTGGGCACATCCGGCGTTACCTGTTTTTCCAGAGATACCAGTTCCAGTTTCTCCGGATTCTCACATTCTGCCCGCAGCAACTTCTCTATCGACCCACGGTGCGCCATTTCACCGGCTGTTATCACCGGATAGCATAAAATCTGCCCGTTAGGCTTTACCTCTTCCGGTTTCACATTCAATAAACAATGTATCTTCTCGCGGTTCCAGAATACCCCCAGACTTGCCGCCAGATGCCCTCCTGCCGAAAAGCCGCAGGTAACGATTTTGTCCTTATCCACCATCCACTCCCCGGCCTTTCTCCTAACTAATGCAACTGCGCTTGCCAACTCCAAAAGTGCCGTAGGGAATACATTCGGTTCCACACTGTACTCCAACAGGCAGGCATGACAGCCCATCCCCAGAAACTGCAATACAACCGGTTCCTGTTCCCTATCCACAATGCGCCTATACCCTCCGCCGCCGCATACAATCACCATAGGACGCTTTCTGTCCGGCATATCCTTATATGCGCCAATCCGGTACACCAAAAGCTTTGCATCCCCTGTCCGCTGCCCCGGCACAGTCAACGTATACTCTTCGAGCTCCATGCTTCTTATTCTCCTTCCTTATGCATTTCACGCATTTCCTTTTATATTGTACTTCATTATCCATATCAAATCAATTTATTTTCACCTTTACAAAAGTTCTATTCCTTTCCCTAAATCATCCGCAGAAGAAAAAATAAGCAAACCGACACCACAAAACCCGCATGTAGAAAAAGCCGGAATGCCCAACCCGCTTTCCGGCTTTTCAGAGTGCTCCCGCAGTTTCTTAATCCAAATGAAACACCGGTTCCAAATCAACGGACACCGGACTGTTATCAGGATTTGTCTCCATAATATCCGCCATGAAATCCCACCATTTCCGGTTAATTTCCGTATCCGCCCCCTTATTCCACAGTTCCTCATCTTCAATCTCAATGTACCCAAACAAAGTCAAAGTCTCCTTGTCCAGATAAATGGAATAATTCTTTCCACCGTGCTCATGAATCATGTCCTGCATTTCCGGCCACAATTCATTATGCCTCTTCTCATACTCTGCTTCCTGCCCTGCATACAGCTTCATTTTAAAACCTTTTCTAATCATTTTCCGATACCTCTCATTCCGGTTCTGCATCCCCCTGGAAATACTGCTTTTCCCGGTTCCTTTTCATCTACAATTTCATAAAAATAGTTTCATAAGGCTTGAGAACTGCCTCTTTTGCCCCCTGCTCCGTGCGTATGGAGGTCTTCTGTTCCTGTTCGCTGTTATTAATCACCACTAACTGCCCACTCTTCTCATAATAAGCGCACTCCGTATACAGGTTATCCGTCATATATAATCCGGAAAGTTCCTCCCCTCCCGCATATAAAATCAACTGATACAACAATCTGGTATTTGCCGCATTTAACTCAAACCCTGCCAGATATATTCCCTTCCCCTTACCGCATTCATGTACGGTAAGCAGCGGCTCCTGTCCGTCAGCCAGCAATACCCTTGCTTTCCCGTCCGTCAGATACAGATTCTTTTTCGTCGAAACCGTAACGCCTTCCGGCACCAAAGCGTGATCCGGAGTCACTTCAAAGCACCATTTGCCATGACACACCCTTGCCCCGGTATCCTCATCCACCCCTAGTACATGGGCCATGCGGAAATAAGTATCATATCCCGGCACTGCCGACGGCTCGTTGATGCCGATAAAGCTGCCGCCCCGGTATACCCACTCCGTCAGCAGACTGACCGGCTCATCCTCCGCCCAAGCGTCCCCGCCGCTCCAGGCGCTTCCGCCATGCCCTGCATTAATTACCACATCCGCATCTTTCAGACAGCCGGCCTTAATATCTTCAAAACCGATAAAAGATACCTCCACCGGAAGGCCGGACAGTGCTTCGTTCACATGGATTAAGTCATGCATCCATGTCTCATGAAAATGTCCCGACAAAGTCCAGGAACGCAGTTTCCCCCAGCTATGCAGTACCGCTACCCTTGTTTTTGCCGTATACGGCTTCCCTTCCTTGTGGAAACCCTTAATCAGGCGGAATTCGTCCGACACCTTTTCGATATAATCACTGAAATCCGGGAAACCCTCCACCAAATGCAGATATCCGCCCAGCCCGATCCGCTCTACGGGCTGACGCAGCAACGCACGCCGTACACTGTTCCAGAACCGTTTGGCCTCCATCGTCGGGTTTCCGCCCTCCATAAAAGTGGGTGCCCCGCCCAGTCCCACCGGGAATAAATACGGATGCAGCCGCAGTTCATGCACCGGTACCTCCACACCGGCGCACAGTCTTGCCTCATACCCGGAAAAAACACACTTAATCAGGCCGTCAAAGCCAAACTCCTGAAAATGTCCGTTATATGGCTCAATCCCTACCCAACTGTCGTCATAAAACACATAAGCCTTTTTTCCATATGCATGCACAATATCAATCAGCTTTTTACCGAAAGAAATCACGAACCGATTGATAAATTCCATCCAGTCTTTTTTGCGTGCATCTCCCGGCATATGAGTTACATGCAAATTTCCTTTATTGATAAAGTCTTCCGCCGTCATGGAATAACCGTATTCCTCCGCAAAAGCATCCAACGCCGGCACGCTTACCGTGTAATCATAAGACCCCCAGTCCGAAAACAATTGACGGTTCCGCTCACTGCTTCCCCATATCCATACAAAATTATAAAACATGGAGGTAAAACGGACTACCGTAGTAGCCGGATGGGTTTCGCACCACTGCTTCATCCATTCCAGTAAGTATTCCCGGGTTTCCGGATACGCCGGTTCTACCGGCATTAAATGTTCCTTCTCCCAATGATTGGTAGTATGGTTATACATGGAAATCTCTTCCCATATACGGTATGCCAGAAAGCTTACCGTATAGCGGTGCCAAGGAACGGCCTGCTTCACCACTGCCTTCCCTTCTTCCGCCCTATATTCCCATTCCCCTTTATCCAGCAAACGGTTTGCCGTCCGGTCATATACCTGCCAATATTTCATTGCGCCGTCACTATCATTGACCCGGAACTGCTCCGCAAAAAAACTGTCCGTCAGACCTATTTCCACACTGCATCCGTCACTGTTTTCTACCGCAAGTTCCGGCGGCGTACACAGAAATGTCTGCTGAAGCTTATCCTGATTTCCGGCGGCCCATTCATTGTGATCCCTGATAATGCATATTGTGGAATAAATATCATAGCCTGCCTGAATAATCTCGTCGGAAAGCACCGTCCCGTCGCTGTCCCGGATTACATCCGCTCCCCACTTTTCGGCCAGCTTCAATGTCAACGCTTCATACCCGGCCTCTCCCGGAAGCGTAAATCCACCTTTTTTTGCTGCCATCTCACACCTCTCCTCTTCCTCTTCTTGTCTTCCAGCCTTTGTAAATCCCTCTTATCCTCCCTTTTCTTTCCTATATAATCATCTTCCGGCACAATTCCGCTATCCTGCCCTTCGTCAGCACCCTTCCTAGTTCCTCACTGCCGTCCGCCGCAATCCATCCCAACAGACAGGCGGCGCGCACGGAAGGACGGGCACTGCCGCTGCACTCACTGTCATAAATACATTCCTTCTCTTCCGGCAAATGCCTTCTTCCCTTATAAGCGTTCACTGCAAGCATCAGAAATTCTTCCATAGTAATTTCCTTCTCAGGGTAAAAGTGCCTGTTCTCCACAAGCCCCTCCCCGATCATCCCGTTCTGCCACGCGCATTCCACAGTCCCTGCATACCATTCATGCCCCACAATATCGTCAAACATATCATTATATACATTTACCGGAAAGTAATGCAGTGCCTTAATCAATATATCCAAAGCGTCCGCCCGGCTTGCCTTTTCACAAACCCCGTCCATTTCATCCAAGGGGTCAATCCCCTCTTCCGGATTATCAATATCCGCAAAGCACTCCGGTTTCACAGGCAGCACAGCGCAGCCTGTCGGTATCCATTCTGCCCGGCCGGCCGTTTTCGCTACGCAGCCGGCCAGGAAACGATATCCCTCCGCCTCAAAGTTCCCGCAGACCTTTTCCATCTCACGCGCTATCGCCCCGGCCATCTTCCATGCCCCATAATCGTTGGTATGGGTATAATCCCCGGGAAAAAAATACGGCTTCACGGCTTCCAGCCCCCGTTCCTTGATCCATGAGCAGCTATACCCGTGCAAATCCAATACCGGAGTCCCCGTTTCCTTCCCCACAGCCATGCATACCTGCGCGTATTCCTCCAGCAAATCATTATAGCAGCCGCTGTTTCCCTTCCAGGTATTCCTGGCAACAGGCGTTACCAAAACCGGAAACATCCTCTGGCCGCGGCTTTCCTCTATGTATCTGCACAAATTCTCCCTATATCCTTCCCAAGCCTGCAGTTCCGAAAGCTTCTGGTCGTTATGGCCGAATTGAAAAAATATATAATCCCCCGGCCTGCAGACCTTCTCCACGACAGAATAATGTCCTTCTCCCCGGAAGCTTTCCGTAGTCAGCCCGGAATGGGAATGATTGGATACCGCAATCTTTCCGTCCAGAAAAGCAGACAGCATCTGCCCCCAGCCCGCATAGCTGGCTCCCGGTGCATATGGATACACTGCACTCTGGTCTGTCACAGTGGAATCGCCGGCAATATACAAAGTAGGGCATTCCGCTTCCTGCACACTGACTTGCGTAAGGCGCGGGACATCAGCCACTACCGCCAGATCCACTGTCAGATCCTGATAAGCCTCTGCCTTGCCCCTCGGAATAATATCGCATACATTCACGAAAAAGGAATGCCTGAACTTCCCTCCCGCCGGAATAAATCCTCGGAACACCAAACGCCGCCGACCTTCAAAAAGGAATATCTCACCCGATTCCTCCCCGTTCTCTATATCCACCGTCACCGAATAATTTCCTGATTTCGGCACCTCCAGCTTGAAAACCAACGGAATCCTGCACCTCTCACCGGCATTCCCGCCGCTTTCCGCGCCGTGCCCTTCCCTCCCGGCATATTCAGCCACTATACCGCAAGAATCCAGGAAGCACCCATGGCCATCCTCCCGAATTACCGTCATATCCTCGTTCCTGTACCAGTATACCGTATCAAAAGCCGCATTCAGTTCTGAAATCCGCAGCAATTCCTGTTCCCTTCTGTTCCTCTCCGTCACAAATCCATATCCCAAAGCCGGTTTGTATAAATCCCCGCATTTTACCCGTATGCAGGATGCCTGCCCATTTTCATTATTACCAAAAACAAATTTTTTGTCAAACATATTAAAGGGCTCCGTCTTTCTCAATGGTATCATAGACTAACAGCGTGGCAAAGAAAGAAAGTGCCAATCCCTGCCCCCAGCCTTGTATCCAGTCTTTGGAAATACCTCGGTATCCTTCCTTGTCTTTCATAACGGCAGTACCGGCCGATACATTCATCACTTTTCCGTCCTCACTCACATTAGCCAACAGACCCCGGATTGATTTATTTACATATTTGGAATGCAGCGGGTTTCCTCTGGTCAGCATGGCAGCCGCAATCCCCGCGGAAGCGGAGATTTCTTCATAGGACTCTCCGTCGTCCAATATGGTACGCCAAAGCCCGTTCTCTGTCTGCACCGTTTTGAGCGCCGCAAGCTGTTCATTCAGCGAGCCCGCCACATCCATATACTTAGGGTAAAGATAACATTCCGGCAGCGCATCGCTTACCTTGGACATGGTAAAAGCTGCCCAGGCATTGGCTCTCCCCCAATACATACCGGACATATGGCTTTTGTCAATATTATTATAGCCATGATAAAAAAATCCGCTGCTTGGATTCTGCAGATATTTTATATGCCAATAATACTGATTCAGCGCATCGTTAATCATTTCCTCGTCCTTAATCATAACACCTACCCGCAGAAGCAGATAAGCCGCCATAAACAAAGTATCCGCCCAAGCCTGTTCCGGGAAATCATTGTTGGCGGAAACCGTATGCTGCAGCACATTGTCCCCAAACCGCAAGGCCTCTTTGGAAATATACTCCACCTTGCTCATTAAGATATCATAATATTTTTTATCCCCCGTCGCTTCGTAAAGGGTTATCAGACAATGCCCCATGGCACAGGCATTCACCGTCCATACCTTGGGCAGCCCCAAATCAATCAGTTCATCTATCCTGTCTTTCAGCAGCGTCAGATACTCTTCCTTCCCCGTCTTCTCCCATGCATCGCTGACCCCATAATAAGCTACGCCGCAGGGCCAGTCCCAAGTCAGATCCATATTCATTGTTTTCTTTACAATACGGTCAATCACCGCTTCTATTTCTTTCTTATCCACATCCAGTTTTAACATACGGCTCCCTTCTTTCGGTTACGTTCTATACAGATACAGCCCTCCGGTCTTCACCGAAGGGCTGCCCTTAGTTAACGGATATCCGGTTCTTTTATCCGATTCCAATCGGATTATTGGGGAAGCTTCGTGCTATTGCCGGCATTGTAAGCTTCTGCCCTTTCATCAATAATCTCCTGATAACCTGCATCCAGATATTTCTGGGATAATTCATCATACAGAGCATCAAATTCTTCCGGCTTGCACATAGTCAGCTGATCCCTATATTCTGTATAAAGAGAAAGCAGCGTTGCCTGATATTCTCCTTCGCTCTCAATTACTACGGAATAATTACAGTCAACTACGGAATAGCCTGATTCGGCCAATGCAACCTGTCCCTTATAGTTTTCAATAATATCCTCCGTGAAATCCTGAGGAATATTCTTCGGCGAAGAAGCCGCGATAACGTCTTCAATCGTACCTGCCGTCCTTGCCTCAATCGTTACGCACCAATAGTCTTTGTTGTTGTTGAAGCCCTGTGTCTTGTCGCTTCCCGTATACTCAATCTGTACCGGAAGTCCGTCCTTCATCTCATAGTGCTCGCCTTCTGCACCCCACTGCATAGTAAAGAGGTTTTCTTCCTGTGTCATCCACTCCATATACATCATGGCAGCTTTAATCTGATCCTCGGTTGCCTGTGAAGAGAAACCAATCATCATACCCCAAGGGTTATTGGAACGGAATGCATAAGGTACGGTGCCCGCCGCACTGTCCACTACATTTTCGGAAATCTTAACTCCCAGCTTGCCGTCCGGATTCTGCTCATAGAATGCCTTCACAAAGTCTATTTCCGCGGAAATATAGCCTGCAAACCATAAGCTGTCCCCGTTTACAAAGTTTGCTTTGTCAGTTTCCACATCCGTAATATAATATTCCGGATTCTTGAAGCCTAAATTATACAAATCATTCTCTCTCTGAAGGAAGCCCTTCTGCGCATCGCTGCTCAGTGCCGGAATTGCGTAATGCCCTACCGTTGCCCATGTCAGTTCATCCTGCGGATATGTACGGAATGCATAATTCTGGTCCACGCCTGCTTCGCTTGCCATATGGCCGCCTGCCGGATAATCACAGATGCCTTCATCCTTCAGCTTCTGATACATTGCTTTTTCTTCTTCCCATGTGGTCGGATATTTATCCAAGCCAATCTGATCCAGCCAGTCCTGACGGTAGAAAGTAATATAAGTATAGTTGGTATTATAATACGGCCTTTCCGCCAGCACAAAGTAACGTTCGTCATTCATGGTCGTATACTGAATCTGATCCAGTTCTACCATTCTGTTATAATAGGTAGGTGCGATTTCCGCAAACTGGTCTAAGTCATAAGTTGTCAGATAGCCGTCATTTGCCCACTGTGCCAGCTTCGGATAGTCATATTCCATCAGAATAGTCGGCAAATCCTCCGCTGCTGCCAGCAACGAATAAGAGGTGAGCACATCGGTACGGGTAATCGGCTCAAACTCTACCGTAATATTATACTGGTCGCCGAAATTCTCCTGAATCCATTGTTCCCAATAGTTTTCGCCGATAGCCGGAACCCCTTCCACACCTCTGTCATATACAGGAATCTTGATTGTTACATTATCGGCAAAAGCTTCCCATGACTCCATGCCTGCTCCGCCTGCGGCAGCCTCTTCCGCATCTGTCCCCTCTGTCTCGGATGCCTCCGCAGTTTCTTCTTTGGCACCCTCTGCGGGAGCCTCTGTTTCCGCAGGTGCCTCCGTCTCCGCAGGTGCCTCTGCCGTCGTCTCCGTACCCGCATCGCCGCCGCATCCGGCAAGCATACTCATTGCCATAACCCCGGCAAGCACTCCGGCCATAAGTTTCTGAAGATGTCTCTTCTTCATAATGAAATCCTCCTTTTGAAAATATTTTGTAGTTTTTCCTTCTATGTATTTCGTATATAAATCCGGTTCCCCGGAAAACTACCGTTATCCTTTCACTGCCCCAATCATTGCACCTTTCACAAAATATTTCTGCGCAAACGGATACAGGCATATAATAGGAAGCGTTACAAACATAATGCATGCTGCCTGCAGCACCTCCGGCGTGCTGGTTACTGCCGCCGCTTCGGAAAGGGTTGCAGACTGCGCTTCCGATGCCGATGCCACCATCTGGTACAGCTTATAATTCACCAGCTTCAGCTTATCCGTCTTAATATAGTACATATTATCCGCATAGGAATTCCACCGCCCTACCGCATAGAACAAAGACAAAGTAGCTATAATCGGCTTGGACAAAGGAACCACTATCTTAGTAAGAATCTGAATATTGCTTGCACCGTCCAAAAAGGCCGACTCCTCCAGACTGTCAGGAATATTGCTTTGCAGATAAGTTTTCATAATCAGCATATTATAAGGGGAATAAATCAAAGGCCAAATCAATACCCACATATTATCCAAAAGCTTCAAATCCTTCATCAGTAAGTAAGAAGGGATAATACCTGCAGTAAAATACATCGGTATCATTAACACCAAGGTAAAAAACATCTTCCCTTTCAGCCTCTTCTTAGAGAGCGGATATGCCGCACAAGTACATACCAACAATCCAAGGATGGTAAAAATCACCGTTACCACCACACTATATCCCATGGCATAAACCAAGCTGCCGTCTCTGAAAATTGCTTTATATGCCTCAAAATTTATCCCTTTCGGCCAGAAATAAACACTCTTTGCAATAACCGCACTGTCGCTGGATATAGATTTCGCCCCCACATGGAGAAACGGTATGATGCAAGTGGCGCATAATATCGCAACAAAAGCTATCATAACAAAATCACTGACTCGGAACCTACTGATTGCCCTGCTGCCATCCGGTGACGACTGTTCCGCTCCCCTCAATACTTCTCCGTTCTTCTTAGCCATTATGCCACCTCCTATAACAATCCTTCTTCGCCCAGTTTCTTAGCAATCCTGTCAGCAATCAATACAAGCATGACCCCTACCAACGACTGGAACAGGTTTACTGCCGTGGACATACTGAACTTTCCGTTCTGCAGACCCTTTTCATATATGTAAACTGCCAGCTGATACTGGAAATCCTTTACCTGACTGTTTTCAAAAGCCGTCAGACGCTCCAAGTTGCTCCCCATGATACGTCCTAAATTCATAATCAGCATTGTCACCACGGTTCCCTTTATGCCTGGGAGGGTAATGTGCCACATACGCTTCCAACGGTTTGCGCCGTCAATCATTGCCGCTTCATAAAGTTCCCCGCTGATACCCGTAATCGCCGCCAAATATATGATGGTTCCCCATCCCATCGTCTGCCATACACCAATGAACAGATAGGAAAAAGCCCAGTGCCATTTCTCCGTCAGGAAAGGAATTCCTTCCGCAATAACTCCCGCCTTCATCAAAGCAATATTCACAAGGCCGGTAGACGGACGGAACATAGTATAAGCCACGCTGCCGATAACCGCCCAGGAAAGAAAGTGAGGCAGGTACAAAATTGTCTGGCTTACCTTTTTAAACCGTTTAAAACGCAGTTCATTTAAAATCAATGCAAGAATAACCGGCATCGGAAAGCCAATCAGCAAATCCAGCAGATTGAAAACAACCGAGTTCTTCAACGCTCTATGGAAATCCTTGTCCTTGAAAATCTTCACAAAGGTTTCCATTCCTACCCAATTGCTCCCGCTGTAACCTTTTGCAGGCTTATAATCCATAAACACCATACGCAGTCCCGGATATGCGGCATAGCTGAACAGGATAACCATTAATATGGGAAACGCCAGCAGCAAATATAATTGCCAGTCTCTTTTAAAAGCATTTCTCCATGACGTTGTATTCTTTACCTTCGATGCCGCCGAAGCTTTGCTTTTCGCCATCTTATAACCTCCTCTATCTCTGATGTATATTTAATATATCTTTTATTTTTATTAATTATATATAAAATCATCAATCCCTTTCTAATCATTCTCATATAAATACTATGCAAAAACACGCATTTATGATATGCTTTAGTCAACGGCAATATAAAGTACATTGTGCATTTTATTTATTTTAACATTTTTCTTCGTATTTTTTTGTGGAAATTTCTGCATTTTCTGATTTGAACTTTAATTTGATTGTAAAAATTTTTATTTTTTTAATTTTATAAAATTGCTTTTCTGCATGATTGTCCTCAACTGTCAATCTGCACAAAAACACAGAAAGGAATATTCCCATGCCAAAGCCCAAGAAAGTCATCATTGAATACCGTAACTACTTCCTTCCCCTGCACTTCCCCGCCCTCCTGCTTTCCGGGGATTACTGGAAAATATCGGACATACCCAGCGGCCGCCTCCACTTCCACAACTGCCTGGAAATCGGCGTGTGCCACAGCGACAGCGGCACCTTGGAGTTCTGCGGAAATTCCCTGCATTTTAAAGAAGGGGATGTTACCTGCATTCCACGCAACATTCCGCACACCACCTACTCCTCCAGCGGCACGGAAAGCCACTGGTCCTATTTATTCCTTGACCCGGAAGGAATGTTCCGCAATCTCCTCTCCAGTTCCTGGAACAACTATGACCTCTCCATCACTTCTTTCCAAGCCTATAAATACATATTAAGCAAAGAAATTTATCCCAAAGTGCATACTCTTGCCCTACAGGTTATTCAGGAAATGGAAGAGCAGAAACCCGGATATCAGCTTAGTGTCCGCGGACTGCTGCTGGCACTCTATATCGAACTGTACCGCATACAGCATGAAGCCGACCCGCTTTCCCCGGACGGCAGCGGGCAGGCCATGCTGGCCGAAAACACCTTGGAAATTGCCCCTGCCTTAGACTACATCGAAAGCAATTCCGCCTCCGCCTTTTCCGTTGACTACCTGGCCGCACTCTGCCATTGGAGCCCCGCGCACTTCCGCCGGGTCTTTCATGAAATCATGGGCATATCCCCGCTGGAATATGTCAACAACACAAGAATCCTAAATGCCTGCAAGCTTCTGCGCAGCACGGAAGATTCCATTCTGGACATTTCGGAATCCATAGGTTTCCGTTCCGTATCCAGCTTTAACCGTTTTTTCATAAAAATCATGAAAGTATCGCCCAGAGAATACCGCAAGCAGATGGCTTTGGCAGACAAGAAAGAAAGCCAGTCCATTTTAGAATATGCGGGCTGGCTTTATCCTGAAAAAACATAATAGTATATTGCGGGGCAGAGATTCGATTATTTACACGGAAATCGATTTTGGGTTTTCTGCCTGCACAGCTGCCGGACCCGGAACCCTG
>CAJTVK010000086.1 GCA_910579645.1 uncultured Lachnospiraceae bacterium
GCCTCTCAACACAACATTCCGGCTGAACTGTCACGATTTCCGTGGGGCATTTTCAGTTTATGCTTGCATATCCGGGAAGGTTTTATTATAATGTATAGGAAATATCGGCAAACGGAAATGAGGATAAGCAGAGGATGTTTGGAAATAAGAGGAAAAAAACAGCATTTTTAGCCGCTGCTGCCGGTTTGGCGGCGATATTGGCGGCAGGCGGCAGGTTTGCCGCAGATACGGTAATGGCGGCGGAAGAGATTGCCGCATTGGCAGACAGCACGGTTCTGCAGTCCACGGTGAAGGCAGAATTGGCGGCGGTGCATAAAAATATTATTTATAACGATGCCAGCTGTACGTTAATGCTTCCGGTAGGCTATGTGGCAAGTGAGGAGACACCGGGAATGTATCTGTCGGAACGCCATCCGGTGGATTCTTCGAATATTTATTATACCGTTTCCGAGAACGTTGACCAGAGAGGGCTGGAAGAGGCTCTGGATTCCGGTGAATATAGGGAAGCGGCGGAAAGAAAGTTCAGGGAAGCTTACGGGGAAGAAGCGGAAATTACCGCATATAGTACGGAAAAGGGGGAGATATCCGGCTGTCCGTCCTATAAGATGAAGCTGTCCTGTAAAGTAGGGGATATGCAGATGGATCAGCTTGTGTATATGATTGCGGCAGACCATGTATACACCATTACTTATTCACAGTCTTCGGATGATGAAAAGATGGAAGAGTTTGAGGAAAGCGCGGAGACGATACGCGTAGTATTTAAGGAGGAAAGCGTGTCCGAATAAGGACACCGCTCCGGCGGAAGCGGGCTGAACCGTGACAAAAATGTCGTGAAATTATTAATTTTGGGATTGACATTTGCATGAAGCAATGGTATACTTTCCAACAGTGTGAAGTGTGTTATCAATATAACAATCAAGCAGAGTATCCACTCTCACCCTGCGGCAAAAGCTGGCAGGCGTTAATAATTCGGTACGGACAGAAAAGGAAGTGCCGTATTTGCCGAATTCCCATGACACATCTGTAAAGTGGGAAGGCTCAAGGCGTATGTGAAGTGGATGGCTGTGCTGTCCACTTTTTAATATGTTTGTATTTGAGGAGGGTAAAGCCATTAGCGAATTAATGATTAACGAGCAGATTAGAGACAAGGAAGTACGGGTAATTGGTGAGAATGGGGAACAGCTGGGAGTCATGCCGGTCAGGGAAGCGATGCGGTTAGCGGATGAAGCAGGGCTTGATTTGGTTAAGATTGCCCCGACGGCAAAACCGCCTGTCTGCAAGATTGTTGATTACGGGAAGTTTAGGTATGAGCAGGCAAGGAAGGAAAAGGAAGCCAGGAAAAAGCAGAAGGTCATTGAGGTAAAGGAAATCCGTCTGTCGCCGAATATTGATTCCAATGATTTGAATACGAAAATAAATGCGGCGAGGAAATTTATCGGAAAAGGGGATAAAGTGAAGATTACACTGCGTTTCCGAGGCCGTGAAATGGCACATATGGCAAACAGCAAACATATTTTGGATGATATTGCCCAAGAACTTTCCGATATAGCCACTGTGGAAAAGGCACCGAAAGTGGAAGGAAGAAGCATGACAATGTTTTTAACTGAAAAACGTTAATTCGTACAGTTAAAATAGACAAAATGAGTAATTGATAGGAGGAAATAAGATATGCCTAAAATGAAGACAAGCAGGTCTGCTGCAAAACGTTTTAAATTAACTGGAACAGGTAAGCTGAAAAGAAATAAAGCTTATAAAAGCCATATCTTAACAAAGAAAACAAGCAAGAGGAAGAGAAACCTCAGAAAACCGGCTATCACAGATGCTACCAACGTTAAGAATATGAAGAGAATTTTACCGTATCTGTAATCCGGAAGTTGATTAAATTGTTAGGAGGAAAGGAAAAATGGCAAGAATTAAAGGCGGATTGAACGCAAGAAAGAAACATAACAGAGTATTGAAGCTTGCAAAGGGCTATAGGGGCGCAAGGTCTAAACAGTACAGGGTGGCAAAACAGGCTGTCATGAGAGCACTGGCCTCTTCTTATGCAGGAAGAAAAGAGAGGAAGCGTCAGTTCAGGCAGTTATGGATTGCCCGTATCAATGCGGCTGCAAGGATGAACGGTCTTTCTTACAGCAAGTTTATGCATGGCCTGAAGCTGGCAGAGGTTGAAATCAACAGAAAGATGCTAGCGGAAATGGCAGTAAATGATGCGGAAGGGTTTGCTGCTCTGGCGGAATTGGCAAAGAGCAAAATCGCATAGGAGATAAGGATTTTTGGGAGACGATATGTCTCCCTTTTTGCATTTTAACAAAAATTTTACTATTTTAGGAACGGTTTTGGTGTATACTGTTATAAGGAACGCGGGATTATGTATCCGTGGAAGGTGCGACTGGCCACGGGGTGAACGGCAGCGAATTGGCAGGAGGAAAAAGGGATGGCAGTGACGGAAAATCTGGAACCGGGGAAGGTATTTCATTTTTTTGAGGAAATATGCAGCATTCCCCACGGTTCGGGCAATGTGGAAAAAATCAGCGATTATCTGGCAGGGTTTGCCAGGGAGAGAGGGCTTTGCTGTATACAGGATGCATGGAAAAATGTGATTATAGTGAAGGAGGCGACGGCCGGATATGAAGGGGAGCCTCCGATTATATTGCAGGGGCATATGGATATGGTGGCGGTGAAGAAGCCGGAAGCGGACATTGATATGGCCAAAGAGGGGCTGCGGCTGGCCGTGGAAGGCGATGATTTGTATGCACGGGACACTAGCCTTGGCGGAGACGACGGAATTGCGGTGGCCTATGCGTTGGCAATTTTGGATGCGGACGACATTGCACATCCCCGGCTGGAGGTCATTCTTACCGTGGACGAGGAAGTGGGCATGGACGGGGCAAGGGAGTTGGACGTATCCATGCTGAAAGGAAAAAGGATGCTCAACTTGGATTCGGAAGAAGAGGGCATAATCCTTGCCGGCTGTGCGGGCGGAGCCAGGGTGGACTGGACGGTTCCGGTGACTTGGGAGGAAAAGGAAGGGACGGCGTATGAGATAGGCATCCGGGGACTGTCGGGAGGTCATTCCGGCGCGGAAATCCATAAAGAGCGGGGAAATGCCAACTGCCTGATGGGGCGGCTGCTGTACGGACTTTCCGGCACCGTGAAATTCGGTCTGTCAAAACTGCAGGGAGGGCTGGCGGACAATGCCATTCCGAGGGAAGCATCGGCGGTAATCCTGTTGGAGAAGGTAACCGGCGGCGAGGATGGGCCTGCGGAAGAACTTTTCCTGGAAAAGATACGGGAAACGGAGGCGGAATGGAAGCAGGAACTGCAGACAAAGGACCCGCAGGTATGCATTTGGGTGAAGCGTTTGGATGACGGTTCCAGGGACTGCATAACCGACGAAGAAAAGGAGAAGCTGCTCTGCCTGTTGTGCGCGGCACCCAACGGTGTTCAGGCAATGAGCGCGGATATGCCGGGGCTGGTGGAAACCTCGCTGAACATGGGCATTGTGAGTCTGGAGAAGGAAAGGGCGGCCATTCAGTTTTCGGTCAGAAGTTCCTTGGAAAGCGCAAAAAAGGCATTGATCCGGAAGCTGGGAGGCATGGCATGTATGGCAGGGGCATCTCAGGCGGTACGGGGAGATTATCCCGGCTGGGCATACCGGAAGGACTCCCCGTTCCGGGATACGGCAGTGGAAATATACCGGAGGATGTATGGAAAAGAGCCGGAAATACAGGCCATTCATGCCGGGCTGGAATGTGGGCTGCTGATGGATAAGATGCCCGGTCTGGAATGTATTTCCATCGGTCCCGATATGAAAGATATCCATACTACGGAGGAAAAACTCAGCATTTCTTCCACGGGCAGGGTGTGGGATTATGTGCTGGAGATATTACGGCAAAAATGCGGCTGACGGGAACCCCGTGGGCGGCACATACATAAGGAGAAATTTATGGATCTGAACAGAGGGAATATGAAAAAAATAAGAGGGCTTATTCTTTTTACCGCAGCGGTGTGCCTGGCGGTGCTGAAAATAGAAGTTTTGCTGAAAGGCATTTTGTTCCTGTTGGGAATCGTGAGGCCTTTTATCTATGGGGCGGCCATTGCTTTTGTACTGAATATCCCCATGAAAGCCATAGAAAAGGGACTGTTCTCAAAGATGAAAAATCCGAAGGCCGATAAAATAAAGCGTCCGGCAAGCATCTTTTTGTCTTTTGCGGCAGTGATACTGGTTATTGTGACGGTTACGGTCACTGTGGTTCCGCAGGTGACAAAAACCATGATGGAACTGGGGAACAAAATACCGCAGTTCCTTGTGGAAGCACAAATCTGGCTGGAGCAGCTGTTTGCTTCGCAGCCTCAGCTGCTGGCCATGCTGGAGGAATTTGACCCGGCAAAGATGAACTGGGATTCTATCGTAAACACAGTGGTAAGTTTCCTGAGAAACGGCTTGGGGAATGTGGTAAGCTCTACGGTGACGGTAGCTTCCACCATTATAGGCGGCGTAGTCAATATTTTCGTGGCACTTGTGTTCTCTTTTTACATACTGGCACAGAAAGAGAAGCTGGGCGATCAGTGCAGGCGCATACTCCGGGCTTATTGTTCACAGCGGGTTTATGACAGAGTATTGGAGATTTCTTCCTTGGCCGGGAGGAATTTCGGCAGCTTTATTACGGGTCAGTGCACGGAAGCGGTGATTCTGGGAGCCATGTTTGTGGTGGCAATGGCAGTTTTCCGGTTTCCCTATGCGGTAATGGTGGGCGTGCTGATAGCGTTTACGGCCCTGATTCCCATTGTGGGGGCTTTTATCGGCTGCTTTGTGGGCGCGTTCCTGATTATGGTGGATGACCCGATAAAAGCGGTCTGGTTTTTGGTCCTTTTCATTGTGCTGCAGCAGATTGAAGGAAATCTTATTTACCCCCATGTGGTGGGGAATTCGGTGGGCCTGCCTTCCATATGGGTATTGGCGGCCGTGACGGTGGGCGGCAGCCTGATGGGAATTGTGGGCATGCTCATCTTTATCCCGATTGTATCTACGGTTTACGCCTTAATCCGGGAGGACGTAAATGAGAAAAACAGGAAGACATGACAAGAAGATGAGAATGGATTTTCTGCCGGAATAAAGGCAGGTGAGCCTATTGCAAAGTAAAGGCAGCGCCGCCGTGTACGGACGCTGCTTTTGCTTTGGCAATTGACTTCCAAAGGCAAAAGTCCAAGGGCGGAAACGGAATTAAAATTTTCATAAATTTTCATAAATTAAAATTTTTAAAAATAACTGTTGATTTTTTTAGAAATTGCATGTATAATAGCAATTGGCTTTCGGGGTGTGGCTCAGGTGGTAGAGCGCTACTTTAGGGAAGTAGAGGCCGCAAGTTCAAGTCTTGTCACTCCGATGAAAAACCTTGTAGATACTGTTTCCGGTATTTACAAGGTTTTTTGTTTGCAATCCGGTCTGGGCATGGATTCCGCCTTTTATATTCCGAAAGGTTATTGGCTCTAAGGTGTTTGCGTATTGTTTTGCGGCAGCCCTGAAATATAATTATTCCTTTGCTGCCGTATTTTTCTATTCCTATTTCGCGGGAAATGTACTATAATAAGAATACGGGTTTAATGCATAGGCGTGAAAAATAAGATACCATGCGGCGGTAGATAAGGAGGTCAGAAAAAGGAAGGAGAGAAAGAATGAAACTGAGAATGAAAATGTTGCTGCTCGTAATTATGCCTTTACTATGTCTGGGCGGGATTACATATGTAGTGGGTTCCAGGACAATTACCGAAGCGATGACAGACCGGATTGCCTTGGGGCTGCAGGCTACAGCCGTTGCCACGAGAGAGGCCATCAGCGTGGGAATGGCAGGGGAATTCCGGGTGGATGAAAACGGCGACCTGTGGAAGGGGGATATGCTCAATATCTCCCAAAGCACGGAAATTGCCGACGACGTGAAAAATGCCACGGGAATGGAAGTGACGGTATTTTTCGGGGATATCAGATATATGACATCAGTGAAGAACGAAGCGGGGGAGCGCGTGACCGGCACGAAGGCTTCCGCTGAAGTGACAGAGGCGGTGCTTCGGAAAGGGGAAAATTATTTTGCGGAGAATGTGGATGTGGCAGGGGAAAAATTCTTTGCATTTTATGTGCCTATGTATAACGGAGACTCCAATGTCCCGGTGGGGATGGTATTTACCGGGATGAACCAGAGGGACGCAGAGGCGGCCATTGACGGGATTATTATGAATCTGCTGCTGATTATTCTTGTTACTGTGGTCATTATCATGGTTGTGGCATGGGTGGTTGCCAATAATCTGGTAAGGGGGATTAAGACCGGTGTGGCTGCAGTGGAGGAACTGTCCGAAGGCAATCTGAAAGCGGAAATGAATAAGAAATATATGGCGCGGAAGGATGAAATCGGAGAATTGGCTTCTTCCGTAGACAAGCTGAAATCGCAAATGGTATCTTTGATTGGGCACATCGCAGAAAAGAGTGAGATGGTTTACGAAGAATCTCAGATGCTGGCCAAGAAAGCGGCACATACGGCAAGCATGGTAACGCAGGTAGAGAAAGCGGTGGAAGAAATCGCCAATGGGGCGACTTACCAGGCCGAGGAAACACAGAATGCAACGGAAAATATCGTGGTGATGGGCACCATGGTGGAAGATACCAACGCCGAGGTGGGAACCTTAGCGGAGAATTCCAACCAAATCAGAGAGGCCAGTGATTCCGCTACCGGAATACTGAAGGAACTGGGTGAAATCAATAGAAATGTGATGAGTGCGATGGAGATGATTTACAGGCAGACCAATACGACCAATGAATCGGCGATAAAAATCAGGGAGGCTACCAACTTCATTACCTCCATTGCCGAGGAAACAAACCTGCTTTCCTTAAACGCTTCCATAGAAGCTGCCCGGGCAGGGGAACAGGGCAGGGGCTTCGCGGTAGTGGCGGGTCAGATACAGAAGCTGGCAGAGCAGTCGGATGAATCGGCAAAACAGATTGAGGCAATTACCAATTCGCTGATCCGTGACGCGGAAGAGGCTGTGGGTACCATGAACGGTATGCAGGAAATCATGGAACGGCAGACCAGAAAGGTCAATGAGTCGGAAGTAACGTTCGGGCAGGTCAAGGAAGGGATCGATCAGTCCATTGCCAGCATTCAGGCAATTGCGCAGCAGACCTCTCAGCTGGATGCGGCGAGGGCAAAAGTAATCGGCGGTGTTCAGAACCTGAGTGCCGTGGCGCAGGAAAATGCGGCATCTACGGAAGAAACTTCGGCTTCGGCGGCGGAAGTGTCCGCCATTATGGGGGATATTTCCAACAGTGCGGAACAGCTTGAGGGCATAGCGGATGAATTAAAGAAAAATATCGGCCTGTTTCAGCTATAGGAATCAAAAGAGCGGGAAGTAAGGAATGAGGCGGAATGTTGGATAAGGAAAAATTCCATGTGCTGAATTATGTGAAGAAAGAAGAATATACCGGCAGCATGGAAGGGATGCGGTATATGCTGCGGAAAAAATCCGCAGGGGAAGAAACAAAATTGGAAGTTATTATTTGGCCGGAGCCTTTCGGGTACAGGAAAACACCGGAAGAGAAGAAGGAGAGAATGGAATTTCCTTTCAGCGAGGAAGGGTTGAGCCAGGCAGTGGACTGGATGAACGGGCAGCATGAAACGCAGGAAGTTTACCGAAAACTCCGCTAGCTGCCCGGAAAGTCATGATGCCGCAAGGAGACCGGCGGGAAATGATGACAAAAGTGTGCGGAGTATATTGCAAAAAGTGTCCGGAGAATATTGCATAAAGTGCCGAAGAATATTGCAAAAAGTGTCTGAAGAGTATGGACGGGAAAAGGAAGTAAGGAGAATGAAGAAGAACGGGAGTATGGGAGGAACAGGGAAAATGCGCCCGCCGCATGTGAAACGGCTGGGGGCAGCAGGGGTAGGCGCAGGGCTTTTGGCTCTGCCGGTTTACGGAATGGCTAATCTGCTGTTCGAGACGGCGATTCTGCGTGATAACAGCCGCAGCCTGCTGGAGCAGAAATGGGTGAAGCAGCTGGCTGGCAGGATGGAAGAGGTCTTTGCGAAGCGGGCAAAGCCATTGGAAGAAGGGGAAACGGAAAAGGGCCTGAGTTTCGATGCTTTTGCCGATGAGGTAGATATCGGGAAACATTGGTTTTGGGCACAGGAAAAAGAGCGCATTACAATGAAGAGCCTGGATGGGCTGAGGCTGGCCGCTTATTATCTTCCGGCGAAAGAAGCGTCCGACAGGGTGCTGATATTGATGCACGGATACCGAAATGACGGATTCGGTGATTTTGCAGGATTGGTTCGTTTTTACCACGAGGCAGGCTTCCATCTCCTTGTCCCTCATCAGAGGAGCCATGGGGAAAGCGACGGAAAATATATCTGTTTCGGCGTGAAGGAGCGTTATGACTTAAAGCAATGGTCGGAGTACATAGCGAAGCGGTTTCAGGGAAACTGTAAGATTTTCCTGTCCGGCATATCCATGGGAGGGGCAACGGTGCTGATGGCAGCGGGGCTGGAGCTGCCGGAACAGGTGAAGGGGATCATTGCCGACTGCGCGTTTACATCGCCTTGGGATATTTTCGCAAGTGTTTTGCAGACCAGCTTCCATCTGCCCAAGACACCGGTTCTGAATGTGGCGGACTTGATTTGCAGAAGACGTGCGGGATTTGCTTTTAAAGAGTGCAGTACTATAGAATGCATGCGGGCAAACAGCATTCCGGTATTGTTTATTCACGGCGGAGCGGATACGTTTGTGCCGACCCGTATGAGTTATGAAAATTATGAGGCTTGTACGGCAAAGAAAGAGTTGCTTATTGTGGAGCGTGCGGCTCATGCCACCAGCAATTTAGTGGAGCCTGAGGCTTATCGCAAAAAAGTAATGGAATTTATGGAAATGTGCGGAAATGAAGATTGAATGTATAGCATTGGATTTGGACAGGACGACTTTGGACGGCGAGGGACATCTTTCCAAGGGAAACAGGCAGGCTCTTTTGCAGGCGATAGCAAACGGCATTCACGTTATCGTGGCGAGCGGAAGGGCTTTTGCTACGCTTCCGGAGGAAATCATATCTTTGCCGGGGATCGAATATGCGGTGACAGGGAACGGTGCGGCCATGTACCATGTGCCTACCGGAAAATGCCTGCACCGTTATCTGCTGGAAGAAAAGGATGTTGCGGCGATTATGGAGGCCACTCAAAGAGAGCCGGTGGCCTATGAGGCATTTATTGACGGGGTGGCATATGCGGGGTGGGAATATGTGGAGAACCCCCAAGCCTTCGGCGCAACGCCGCAGGCAGTGGAGTATGTGAGGAAAACAAGGCATAGGACGGAAAATATTCAGGCTTTCATTATGGAACATAAAAAGGAACTGGACAGCATGGATATCATCGTAGGCGACGAGGAATGCAAAGAGAAGGTCTGGCGGCTGGCGGCGCAATGTGCGGAAAATATTTATGTTACGTCGTCCGTCCGCCAGTTGATTGAGATAGCCCATAAAAATGCGGGAAAGCATTCCGGGGTAAAATATTTTATGGAGCGGCTGGGGCTGAAGCGGGAGCAAGTGGCGGCTTTCGGAGACGCTGACAATGATGTGGACATGCTTTCCTTCGCCGGCTGCGGCATAGCCATGGAGAATGCTTCCGAAAAGTGCAGGGCTGCGGCGGATTATGTGACGAAGCACCATACCGAGGACGGTGTGGCTTATGGGCTGCGGGAGATTCTGCAGGTGATATAGTGGGGCTAGTACATCATTGCATTAATCCTTGAGTAATCAGCACATGCTGTTTGTGCCAGTGCCGCGTTGTCATCGGTCAACGATGCCACCGCATCGACTCCCTCTTCCGCCTTGCCCTGACGCAAACATCAAGCACTGATTACTCAAGGATTAATGCAATGATGTACTAGAGGGTGTGTATACTCAAGAGTATATATACTCTTCCGTTAGGGAAGGATCCATGGTAAGCTGTATTGATTGAATTAGATTTGAAAGACATGCAAAGTGATATATGATAGATTGTTTTGAAGAAAGCGGAAATGATTTCGGAGGAATACTCCGAAATGCCGGAAGGAAATGATGGAAGAAAGTGACGGAAGGAAAAAGATCGATGGGTGAAAAAAGAAAAAGAAGCGGATGGAATGACAGCAGGAAAGCAGGGCATGTACAGGGACAGGGAAGAAAGGCAGGAGGGTTGGGAAAAACAGAAAAAGACGGACGGAGAGAAAATCTGGATTCTTGGAACGCCGGGGCGGGAAGCGGAAGAGAGAACAGGAAAGCGGAGACGGGAAACCGGAGAGACGGCAGAGCCGGGGCGGAAACATGGAGAGATGGCAGGAAGGCGGAGGCGGAAAGCCGGAGAGATGGCAGGAAGGCGGAGGCGGAAAGCCGGAGAGATGGCAGGAAGGCGGAGGCGGAAAGCCGGAGAGATGGCAGGAAGTTCGGGGCGGAAAGCGGAAGAGACGGTAGGAAAGCCGGGGCGGAAAGCCGGAGAAACAGGCCGGAAAAAAGGGATGTTTGGAAAGAAAATAGGAACAGACAAGGAAGCGGCAGGGAGAACCGGGAAGAAATCGGGAGAGGAAGAGGGGAAGCGAAGAGGGAAAGCAGGCAGGTATCAGAGAAGCGGGCGGATGTGCCGTCACAGAAGCAGAGGGCAGGAAAGATATGCCATGCATTCGGGGACTGCGGAGGCTGTCAGCTGTTGGGTATTCCATATGAAGAGCAGCTTGCCGGAAAGAAACGGAAATTGGCTAAATTATTAAAGCCGTATGTAAAGCCGGAAGGGATAATCGGCATGGAAGAGCCGGAACATTACCGCAATAAGGTAAATGCGGCATTTACTCATGACAGAAACGGAAAACCTCTGTCAGGAGTGTATAAGGAGGGGACTCACTATATTATTCCGATAGAAAAATGTATCTTGGAAAACCAAAAAGCGGATGAAATCATCGGTTCCGTCCGGGAACTGCTTCCGTCCTTTCGGATAAAAACTTATGACGAGGATGCCGATTACGGGCTGTTACGCCATGTGATGGTAAGGATAGGCCATGCCACGGGGCAGATTATGGTGGTGCTGGTGCTGGCTTCGCCGGTGATGCCATCGAAAAATAATTTTGTGAAAGCACTTTTAAAAAGGCATCCGGAGATAACGACCATAGTGGTCAATGTAAACGACCGGAAAACAAGCATGGTTTTAGGGGACAAAGAGCAGGTTATATACGGGAAAGGTTATATAGAAGATGTATTGTGCGGACTGACATATAAGATTTCACCTAAGTCTTTTTATCAGGTAAATTCCGTCCAGGCTGAGAAGCTGTATGCAAAAGCAATGGAATATGCAGGGCTTTCCGGGAGGGAAACGGTATTGGATGCATATTGCGGCATTGGGACAATCGGAATGACTGCGGCTAAAAAGGCAAAAAAAGTAATCGGAGTGGAACTGAATCAGGATGCCGTAAAGGATGCCGTGGCAAACGCGCGGATGAACAAGATTGGGAATGTGCAGTTTTACCAGAAAGATGCAGGGGAATTTATGAGGCAGCTGGCGGAACAGGATGAGAAGATAGACGTTGTATTCATGGATCCGCCCCGTAACGGCAGCGATGAGGTATTTTTAGATGCGCTGGCAACCTTAAAGCCGGAGAAAGTGGTATATATATCCTGCAATCCGGAGACTTTGGTGCGGGATTTGGAAGTATTGGTGAAGAGAGGATACCGTGTGATGCGGGGGATGGGGTGTGATATGTTTCCTTTTTGTGATCACGTGGAAACAGTTACGCTTCTCGTGCGGAAACCTTGATTCTAGGCGGGTTTGCGGGATTATTTGGAGAAAATGGAGTTGTATTTTTGCGGATGGTGAGATGGATAAGTTTCCGCAGATAGGGGGACGGGGATAACGCCGGAGAGTTTGAAAATGAGGGTTTTGTCGGGCAAAAGATATAATCCGGCAAAACCCTTACTATCTGGCAAAAGTGGATACTGTCTGGCAAAACCAGTATTGTGCCATAAAAGCGATAGTTGCTGAGTAAAATAAACAATGATAAATTTTTGCTTGTAATTTATCAACCCATCGTTTAAACTGAACCTATCTGAATACACAGTTCTGAAAACATATCGTTCGGGAGTTCCCCGGTATATTCAATCATACATTAAGGCAAAGGAGAGGTAGGTATGTCATTTGGATTTATTGATTTTGCAAAAGAAGTTTTGAAAGCTTCGGAAAGTCCGCTGTCTGTTGAAGAGATGTGAGAAGCAGGCTGTAACCAGGGGCTTGATGAGAAGCTGGGTTCTTCCGGCGAAACACCAATTAGGACTCTGTCAGCCAGAATCTATGTGGATATCAAAAACAACATGGATTCGGTATTTATACAGGTTAGCAAAAGGCCAGCTAAATTTTATCTGAAAGGAAAAGACATTAATCCAGAAAAAGGAATCCCGGATTCTGGTACAGGCAGGAAAAAGAGTAAATTTACAGAAAGGGATTTACATATTTTACTATCAAGCTTTGTCTGCACGGACGAGCATGCAGAACAACCACCATAGTGAAACAGACATCACAGAGGCACTTTCCAGGATATTTCAAGTATCGCCAGCTTCTGCTAAAATACGGCTTGTTCAGTTGGGACTTACCGGATGTTCCAATCAGGATGTTAGATTTGCAAATGTAAATTATTTGACATGTTCCAGTATCTGACAGGCACTCTGTGGGTAACAGAGTGGTGATTTAAAAGAGTACGTGTCAAGTAAATGGTTGTCAAACTAAAATTTTTTTAGATATTTTGTCAACCAGTGGATTGACAGGAAAGGAGAGGCATATGAAAGAAAAAATTCACTGTCCGCTATGCAGGAAACAGGCTTTTGATTTTTTTCCTCGTCAAACGGAGAAATTTGGGTGGAACTGAAATGTCCCCATTGTCGGAACATCGTACAAGTCCGCTGCCAAATTTGCACCAGCCAGAAGGACAAGAAAGAAGAATTGATAATTCAATAACTAAGTAACCTACCGAGCAAAGGGTTCGCAAATGCGAGATGCCAAATAGCCGGAGTAAAGCAGAATTACAGCTTACTCCGGCTATTTTTCTGCCCTTTTCCAATCTGCTGTTGCTGCTTTACTCACGGGTAAAGAAAGGAACAGCATGAAAATCAAATATGAATTTATGACCGGGGAAAGGTTGGAACTTGAAGTGGATGATAACATTGGAGAAATTATGATTGAGATGGAGAAAACGCAATCCAGAAGGAACCGGACTGAAACAAGGCGGCATAATTCGTTGGAATTTATTGACGGGGCTGTGGCAACGGTGATGGTGCTAGACCGGGCGATACGAAATGAAGGAAACTCTGGGGGAAGCGTGTACGATGACAGGGGGATTTTGATTTTTTAGGGCATAATCTGAACGATGCCGGGAAGGAATCTTTGTCAGATTTATAGCAGTAGATTTACTGGATAATGTGCGGCTTCAGAGGTAACATGTGTACTACCAAAGGGGAACACCCTGGATGAAAGGAGAAAGACACATGAACAAAGCAACCAAACAAAACACAGAATGGGAACCCTGGGATAAGGTGGCAATTTTTAACACCTGCCCGCAGCCGGAATTAATTGAAGAAGCTTTAGAGGAAGCACCGGATGGCGTGGAATTGAGGATTAGGTTTGGACAGAATTACGGTAATGCTTTCCACATGATTTTCAATAAGCAGAAAGAGGGCTGGAAAGATGAGCATGGGATGGAGAAAATAGCAAAGGATATTGGGAGACTGATTGAAGTCTTCCGGGTGGCTTTCTACACAGAACTCACTATCAATTAGCAGACAGGATGGGGCGTTCCGAGAGAGCGCCCAATACTAAAAATTTAATAATAATTCTTGCTGTTGCATTGCTATTGTACGGACAATCGTGTATACTAATAGCAAGAAAGGAGGCTACCATGATGGCAAAGACGACAAATTTATATGTGCGTTTGGAACCGGGGTTGAAAGAACAGGCAGAGAGTGTGCTGGGACAGCTTGGGATTCCGGTGTCCAATGCGGTTAATATTTTTTTAAAACAGGTAGTCATGCAAAGGGGGATTCCCTTTGATGTGAAGCTGCCTGCCGCAAAACCTGTAGAAGTCGGTGCATTGACAGAAGCGGAAATGAACCAAGAGCTGGAGAAAGGGTATACGGATTTTGTGCAGGGGAAAACAAAACCGGCAGCGCAGGCGTTTGCTGAAATCCGTAAGGATTATGGCCTATGACATACCGTGTAGCCCTTACAGAACAGGCGGATTCTGATTTGCGGGGGATTTATGAGTATATTGCATTCAGCCTCCTGGAACCGGAAAATGCGGCAGGGCAGCTTGACCGTCTGGAAGAAAACATAGGTACCGTGTTATTTTTTTCAGCAAGAAAATGAATGCTATTTTGTCGGACGGCAAAGTGATAATAGGAGCTGTTTGAGAATGAAGATGCCAGAAAAGATAGAGCCTGCCATGTTTGCGCCCTGTGGGATGAACTGCCTGGTATGTTATAAACATTGCTATCATAAGAAGCCTTGTGCAGGCTGTTTGAAAAGCGACCAGGGAAAACCAGAGCATTGCAGAAAGTGCAAGATTAAAGATTGCGTGGGGGAACGGCAGATTACATATTGTTTTGAATGCTTTGAATATCCCTGTAATCAGATAAAGCGGTTGGAAAAGAGTTATAATACCCGTTACCATGCCGGCTTGATGGAGAATAGCCAAATGGTAAAAGAACAGGGAATGGCTGCATTTCTGGTACAGCAAAGAGAAAAATATATCTGTCCGGAATGTGGAGGAATTATTTCAATCCATGATGAAGAGTGCAGTGAGTGCCAGAGGAAAATGTGATTCGGAGAAAATGCCCATGGAAAAGAAGATGAGTTGCTGCGGTACCGTATGTTCAGATTGTGAGTATTACCTGGCAGATTGTCAGGGGTGTGGCTGGATAAAAGGCAAGGTGTTCTGGCTTGAATACACAGGAGAAATCTGCTGTGACATTTATGAATGCTGCGTCAACCAAAGAAAATACGAGCATTGCGGGCAATGTGAAGAATTGCCATGTGGCCGTTATGACCGTGAAGACCCGACCAAAACGAAGGAAGAAAATGAAGCCGACCACGCTATGCAGATGAAGAATTTAAAAGAATACAAGTGGTAAATAAAGATGAAAAGAGAATTGGGAATTGCAATGCATAGGATTGCTTGTTGTTTGTGTTCGGAAAATACAAACTGTGCGGGTTGTAATTGCGGGGAATGTCCGGATAAAGACTGGTGTGAGAACCGAAAATGCTCATTAGAGAAGGAAATTGGACTTGTTATGCGTGTGACGAAGACTGTCGGAAAGGTTTATTGACCCAAATAAAGCCATATGCGTTTAACTTGTTTGTGAAAAGGTATGGGGAAAAGCAGCTTTTAGACTGTCTGGAGGCAAACGAGAAGGCGGGAGTTATTTATCATCGTGAAGGGATAAACGGAGATTATGATGATTTTGAGGATGTGGAGAAGCTGATTGAATTTATCAGAACAGGTAGCTGTACTTGATTTTGGAGGAAGGGGGAGGAGGAAATTGAAGGATTTCGTAAGAGACAATTTATGGTTTTCCCTCTGCGGCCTGAACTGCGGACTTTGCCCTATGAAATTGGACAGTTATTGTCCGGGCTGTGGAGGCGGAGAGGGAAACCAATCCTGTAAAATAGCAAAGTGCAGTATCCGGCACGATAAGATAGAATACTGCAATCAATGTCAGGAGTTTCCCTGTGATAAATATGGGAGGGCAGATGAGTATGATATCTTTATCGCACACCGGAATTGGAAGCAGGATTTTGAAAAAATGAAGAAAATGGGTGTGGAAGCCTATAATTCCGAACAAGGACAGAAGCTGGAAATATTGAAGTGTTTGTTGAAAGACTATAATGACGGCAGAAGAAAAAGCTTCTTTTGTCTGGCGGTCAATCTCCTGGATTTAGAAGATTTGAAAACGGTGATGGAGCATCTTGCAGAAGAAAAAAAGTTGGAAAGCCTTACGCTGAAAGAAAAGTCGGCTTATGTGGTAAAGCAGTTCCAGTCATTAGCAGAGCAGCGGGGTGTGGTGCTGAAATGGAATAGAAAACCTTCAAAGCCGAAGAAATGACTCTTGTAAAAGGCCGGCGAAAGTTTATCTGAAAGGGAAACTTTCACGTCAGACCCGGAGGAAATTCAGGAGACGGATGGCAGCAGGGATACGGGCAGGTTTCATGAACGGGATTTACATATTCTTCTGTCCAGTTTTGTCTGTGCAGATGAGCATTTTAAATGCATGGCTGAATAATGCCTTTGGTATAGGGGTAATCCGGCTGGACGCTGAACATTTTATGCAGAGTGAGATACTCTTTTCAGCGAAAGAAAAGGATTCCCTTGACTGGGATGAGATAAACCGGTTGGCAGAGGACAACCGGAATTTTAAATGTTTTCTCAACGATTTGATGGAAGATATCAAGGTTGGGAAAGCAAAAAGCAGATATGACAGGGTTTATGAAGACGAGGAGACGGCCGGCAGGGAGTTAAGGGAAAAAGGAATTATTGAATAAAAGGATTGAAAAGAAAAAGTCAGATATTTGGATTGTTTCTTTTTTATTACATCGCTCCCAGATAATTTAATCCAAAAGAGGGTTTGATTCCCCGCAGCTTGCTGCGGGGAGTTTCATTATAAGTTTTACCTAGAAGAGAATACTCCATATACATGGAAGTTTATGGTAAACAATCTCATGCAATCCGCCATGTGCTGTATAACTGTTCTGCCAGCCGTCCGAAGATTGAGGGCAAGACCAATGAGGAGAGCCGGGAGGTGCAGACGGAGACGCTGACGGTGAAGGCGAGACCCATGGCGGATGGGTATGTGAAGGCGAAGGCCGGAAACCAGACAACGAAAGCAACTTATGAGGACTGGTATAAGTCAGTGCACCTGCCAACTCCAAAGGCGGAGACACCGGCAGCGGAAGAAGGACAGGGTTAAAGGAGGATGAAAGGATATGAGCACTGATTTATTTCTATGGGGGATATGGAATTATTGTCTATTGGACTGGTCAATGACATGTATGCGGAGAGCAGGAATGATGAGTGGAAGCATGCAGAAGTGGCTACGCAGGAGGATATGAACCGGTTTTGACAGGCAAAAAGAAACGGTAAAGCATCTGCCGCTTCTTTTTACAGATCATGTTTAAGGATGCGTTTTTGTGCAATTTCATAGACTTCATCATCTTCCCGTGCGCCGATTACAACAATCAGCATATCGTCATCACGGCGGATGAGCTGGTAGACGATACGCAGTCCGGCACCACGGAGTTTGACTTTTAAAAAGCCGGAAAGATTGATGTTTACAGTGATAAGGTAGTATAGAAACTAACTTATCATTAACGCCGACAAACAGGGTGCCCATAGGTAGGTATGACAGATTACGTTGTACCTACTTTTTTGTTGCAGTATTTATTTCAGCTAAAATCAATACACAACGTTGTTAGTGAAAGAGAGCGAAATTATGGAAGAGAAGAACAACAATAAATATAACGCAGAAATGACAAGAAATGAGTATTTGTCATTACTTCAAATAAAATATGATTGTGAAACAGTATATGGTTTAGCTAAGTCTTTACAGCAAGATGGAGTAACTGGTTTTGGAATTATCCCTTATTTTACATTAACGGCGGCTACCATATTAGAAATGCTTTCGTCAAATGAAATAAAACTCGAAATACCATACTCCGCACGAATAAAAGATATTCGCATGAAGTTGAAAATTTTTGAAGACGGATATAGCAAATCTAAAAGAATGTTATTGGCGATAGATTATCTCCAAAATGAGATTTTTAAAAACCAGCTTACTTTTTCTTTTATGAAAAACTGGAATATTCATTATAATTTAACCTGTTGTGCTAGTTAATTTAGAAAAACTTCAACAAAATATGCTATCCTATAGTTGTAAACCACTACAGACTATGAAAGGAGGCACATGATGCTGAAGTTCCAAGGTGATTATACCACTCTCCTAGCAACTTTTGAAGACTTTATTTTACTTGCTTACACAATAATTGATGACCTTTATCAACAGTTTGTTCCCACATCTGTCTTAAAACGACGAAACGTAGGTACGGCCAAACTGTCTGACCCTGAGATTATTGCCTTGAGTATTTGTAGCGAACTCATCGGTATAGACTCCGAAAATGCTTGGTATTCCTTTGTAAAACGCAATTACCGGCATCTTTTCCCAAATCTGTGAATATTTCGCTCTGAGAGAACCATCGATATTCATTTGAGATCCACCAGTCAGGTGAGGGGATCCAATTTATAACCAGTATTCAGAATAGATCCACCTGTCACACGAATAGATCCAATCAAAAATTTATGGCCTGTGCTTAACGATTCGTAAGTGTCTCCTGTAGAATCATGTTTGGAGAGATTGTCTCCGATTCTACGAAAGGAGGCCGAATATTATGGCCAAAAAAATCAATGTGAAGCTCATACTGGAGCTTCGGGGCAATGGAATGGGAAGAAATGCCATTGCCCGTACAAGACACATTTCTGTCAACTCTGTTGGTG
>CAJTVK010000087.1 GCA_910579645.1 uncultured Lachnospiraceae bacterium
GCCCCGCTGCCCGCAGTCCGCCCCGGAAAAAAGCACCGCCCCATGCCCCATCCTCCCAAGCCGCCCCTTTCCACGCGTCCGCCACCCCACCAATCCGCCAAAAAACCAAATAAGATTCTGCCCAAACCTTCACACTTCCCCCAATATAACCGATATCCTATACAAAGCATCCGAAATTTCATAAAATCTTAATATGCCCGGAAACAACGCAAATCCTATGCTTTCCGGCAAAACCGGCATTTTACGCGGTGACTTACAGGTTCTTTTTTGGAAAGAAATGAGGTATATTAGTATTACATTACGGGAAAAAATTCTTAAAGCGTAAAATAAGAAGGGAGAACTAAGAATGACAGATAAGGTAATTGAAAATAACCAAGTGGTAATCATGGGAGAAATCGTAAGCGATTTTACTTACAGCCATGAGATATTCGGTGAAGGCTTCTATATGGTAGATGTGAGCGTGGAACGTTTGAGCGATTCCATAGATATCATTCCTCTGATGGTATCGGAGAGGCTTCTTGACGTAAACGGGGATTATAAAGGAATGTACATAGTGGTGAACGGGCAGTTCCGTTCCTATAACCGGCATGAGGAGAGAAAAAATAAGCTGGTGCTTTCCGTGTTTGCAAGAGAAATAGAATTCGTGGATGAAATCGGGGAAAATACGAAGTCCAATCAGATTTTTCTGGACGGATATATTTGTAAGGAACCGATTTACAGAAAGACGCCTCTGGGAAGGGAGATTGCGGATTTGCTCCTGGCAGTGAACAGGCCTTACGGGAAATCGGATTACATTCCCTGCATCTGCTGGGGGAGGAATGCCAGGTTTGCCAGCAATTTTGAAGTGGGGGCAAGGTGTGCCATATGGGGCCGGATACAGAGCCGGGAATATATGAAGAAAATCTCGGAAGAACAGCTGGAAAAGCGGATTGCATATGAGGTATCCGTAAGCAAATTGGAACTTATTCAATAAAATGATTGATTTAGACGTATATTTGTGTTATAATAGGCCATATGTCGTAAAAATACATAGGAGCCGAAAGAGATGGGGAAAAAATATATTTACAGCGGAGATGGCCATGGCAAGACGCCTACGGCATTAGGGATAGCCGTAGGGATGGCCTGCCGTGGGAAGAGCGTGGTCATTATTCAGTTTTTAAAAGGGAAGGGGCTGGAGGAATCCGAATTTATGCGGAGGCTGGAGCCTGAGATTAAGCTGTTCTGTTTTGAAAAAACGGAGGAGAACTTTGCGGAACTGTCAAAGGAGCAGCGGCAGGAGGAAACAGGGAACATCAGAAACGGCCTGAACTTTGCCAAGAAGGTACTGACTACCGGGGAATGTGATTTGCTTATCTTGGACGAGGTACTCGGACTGATTGACAATCATATTATAACAGTGGAAGAACTGAAGAGCCTGCTGGAAGCCGGGGCGGACACGGATATGGATATCGTCATGACAGGGATTTTGCTGAACGACGAGGTCTGCCGGCTGGCGGACGAAGTGACCAGGATGGAAAAGATTTGCAGGAAATAAGAAATCACAGATTGACAGTTAAATCACATAATGATATGATAACTTCATAAATGAGAGATAGAGGTTGCGTTTTTTATCAGTAGTTTTCCTGATGTGGAGGGCACAGGGGAAGGGAGACGAAAGGAAAGGACGCCGAAAGGGCATGGAATCCCTCAGGCCGTGTTCTTGGGCATGCAGTGAAGAACTGCATGACTGTCATCAATATGATGGGGCGCTATCCGGGGTTATTTTATTAACGCAAGAACGGCCGCAGAACGTGTCGTTTGTTATTAGGTAATCATAAGTCGGTGCGTGTTGTGCCGGCTTTGTTTTTTTCCGGGCAGCGGAAGCGGAAATTTTAATAAGGAGGAATAAGTATGGCTGTTTTTACCGGTGCGGGTGTGGCGATAGTGACACCTTTCAAAGAGAACGGAGATGTGGACTATGAAAAATTTGCGGAGTTGGTGGAGTTCCAGATAAAGAACGGGACGGACGCAATCATTGTATGCGGAACTACCGGGGAGGCATCTACCCTGACCCATGAGGAACATTTGGCGGTCATTAAATATTGCGTGGATCGGACGGCGGGACGTGTGCCTGTAGTGGCAGGCACCGGTTCCAACTGTACGCAGACGGCGGTTTATCTGTCGCAGGAAGCGGAGAAGTCCGGCGCGGATGCGGTGCTTTTGGTGACTCCTTACTATAACAAGGCGACCCAGGGCGGGCTTTACCGGCATTTTAAGACCATTGCGGATGCTATTAAAATACCGGCGATTTTATATAATGTGCCCGGCAGGACGGGATGCAATCTTCTGCCGGAAACCGTGGTGAAGCTATGCAGCGACGTGGAGAATATCGTGGGAGTGAAGGAAGCCAGCGGAAATATATCGCAGGTCGTGAAGCTGATGGCATTGGCGGAAGGGAAAGTGGATTTGTATTCGGGCAATGACGATCAGATTGTGCCGCTGCTTTCTCTTGGAGGAAAAGGGGTTATTTCCGTGCTCTCCAATGTGGCGCCGAAAGAAACCCATGAAATCTGCAGTAAATTCTTTGCCGGGGATGTGGCGGGCAGCTGTGCCCTGCAGTTAAAGGCTTTGGAACTGTACAATGCGCTGTTCTGCGAAGTCAACCCGATTCCGGTAAAGAAAGCACTGAACCTGATGGGTCTGGGAGCCGGTTCTTTACGGATGCCGCTGACGGATATGGAGGAGGCGAATGTGCCGAAGCTGGAAAAGGCAATGAAGGAATTCGGCATCTTATAAAACAGGCATGGCCCGCGTAAATGGACGGCGGTCTTCCGGATGTGCCGAGCCGCCGTTCTGATTTGCGCCGTATTCGGGGCCTGAGAAAATAATATTTACAACCATTGACATGGGGGATAAAAATGACGAAAGTAATTATGCACGGCTGCAACGGCAAGATGGGACAGATGATAACCGGGCTGGCGGCAGCGGACGAAGAGATAGAAATTGTGGCGGGTGTGGATGCCTATGACGACGGAAGGAATGCATACCCGGTCTTTAAAAGCATGGAACTTTGCAATGTAGAGGCGGATGCGGTGATTGATTTCAGTACCGCCCAGGCAGTGGACGGGCTTTTGGATTACTGTGCGGAGAAAGGGCTGCCGTGCGTGCTGTGCACCACGGGACTTTCGGAAGCTCAGCTTGGGAAGGTGAAGGAAGTTTCTGCCCGGACCGCCATTCTGAAATCGGCCAATATGTCTTTGGGCATCAATATGCTGTTAAAGCTTCTGAAAGAGGCGGCGGGGATTTTGGCTCCTGCCGGGTTTGATATTGAAATTGTGGAAAAGCATCATAACCTGAAAGTGGATGCGCCCAGCGGGACGGCGCTTGCGCTTGCCGATTCCATCAATGAGGAATTGGACAATGCATATGAATATGTGTATGACAGGAGCGGAAGACGGCAGAAACGTCCAAAGAAAGAAATCGGCCTTTCGGCGGTGCGCGGGGGCACTATTGTAGGCGATCACGATGTGATTTTTGCGGGGCCGGACGAAGTAGTCACTTTTTCCCATACCGCTTATTCCAAGGCTGTTTTTGGGAAAGGGGCCATCCAGGCGGCGAAATTTCTGGCGGGGAAACCGGCGGGAATGTATGATATGAGCGATGTGATCGGATAGAGGAAAGGCGGGGAGCAAGATGGACGATTTGGAGCTGAAATATCTGCGCAGCCTGGCGCATCAGTACCCGACGATAGCGGCGGCATCGACGGAAATCATCAATTTGCAGGCGATTCTTAATCTGCCGAAGGGGACGGAGCATTTCCTGACGGATATCCACGGAGAATATGAGCAGTTCAACCATGTGCTGAAAAACGGTTCCGGTTCGGTGAAACGCAAGATTGACGAGGAGTTCGGGAACACTCTGAGCAGCAGGGACAAGAAAAGCCTGGCCACATTGATTTATTATCCTAAGGAAAAGCTGGAGATTGTATTGCAGGAAGAGGACAATATTGAGGACTGGTATAAGATTACGCTGCACCGTTTAGTGCAGATTACCAAGCGGGTGGCTTCTAAATATACCCGTTCCAAAGTGAGAAAAGCCCTTCCGAAGGATTTTGCCTATATTATCGAAGAACTGATTACGGAAAAAGAGGAAATTCAGGATAAGGAAGCTTACTATAACGAGATTATCCATACCATTATCCGGATTGATCGGGCACAGGAATTTATTGTGGCGCTCAGTTATCTGGTACAGAGAATGGTAATTGACCATCTGCATATTGTGGGAGACATTTTCGACAGGGGGCCGGGGCCTCATGTGATTTTGGACACGCTGAGCCATTATCATTCCGTGGATATTCAATGGGGCAACCATGACATTGTATGGATGGGGGCGGCCTCCGGGCATCTGGCATGCATTGCCAATGTCATAAGGATGTCGGCGCGTTACGGGAATCTGGATACGCTGGAGGAAGGATACGGAATCAATCTGATACCGCTGGCTACCTTTGCGCTGGAGACATATGGGGAAGTGAACTGCGACGCATTTTCCATTAAATATAATACGGATTATAATACGAAGGACTTAAGCCTGGATATGAAGATGCATAAGGCGATAACGATAATTCAGATGAAACTGGAGGGCAATCTGATTATGCGCCGGCCGGAGTTCCATATGGAGGACAGGCTGCTCCTGGATAAGATAGACTATGAGAATAAGACCATTACCATAGACGGGCAGAAGTATACGATGAAGGACGTGGACTTCCCTACGGTAGACCGTGAAAATCCTTATGCGCTCACGCCGGAGGAGGAGCAGGTCATGGAGCGGCTCAGGCAGGCCTTTACCAAATGCGATAAGCTGCAGTCCCATGTGCGTTTTCTGTTTGCCAGAGGCGGACTGTATAAGGTGCATAATTCCAACCTGCTTTATCATGGCTGCGTGCCGATGGACGAGGAAGGCAATTTCAAGACTTTTACCATAGACGGGGTGGAATACCGGGGCAAGGCACTGTATGACGAACTGGATCATTATGCAAGAAAAGGCTACTATTCCAAAAATAACCCGACGGAGATGCAGAAAGGGCAGGATATGATATGGTATATCTGGGCCGGCCCTAACTCGCCGGTATTCGGCAAGGACAAGATGGCAACCTTTGAACGTTATCTTATCGTGGAGAAGGAAACGCATACCGAGCATAAGAACAGTTATTACCGTCTGCTGGACAATGAGCAAATCATCAATAAGATTTTAGCGGAGTTTGGGCTGAATACGGAGCATTCCCATATTGTCAACGGGCATGTCCCGGTGGAACTGAAGAAAGGGGATTCGCCTATTAAATGCGGCGGCAAGCTGCTGATTATAGACGGAGGCTTTTCCAAGGCATATCAAGGAAAGACCGGAATCGCGGGATATACGCTGGTGGCCAATTCCCACGGGATGCGTCTGGTGGCCCATGAACCTTTTGAATCAACGGAAGCGGCGATTTTGCGTGAATCGGACATTTTTTCGGATTCCGTTATATTGGAAACAAGCAATACGCGCATCAGCGTGGCGGATACGGATGCCGGAGCCGAATTGAAGGAAAGCATCCATCAATTGGAAGAACTGCTGCAGGCATACAGGGACGGCATTATCATAGAGAAAGCGATGTAGCACCAGCATGGCCGGACAGCAGAAAAGCAGGGGAGAATCCCCTGCTTTATTCCCTTACGTCCCTTTCTTACCGGTTATTTCCGTTATTGGCTCCGTTGCCCACTACGTCGTCGGTAAGATCGTCTACTCCGTCGGCGATGTCGTCTGCCACGTCGCCTATGGCATTGCCTGTATCGTCAAGAACGGAACCGCCGTTGCCGTTTCCGACCGTGCCGTCCGTCGCGTCGTTTACGTTACTGTCGGAAGCGTTGTTTTCCATGTTTCCGCTGCCTGTGCCGGCTGCATTGTCTGCAGCGGTGCCGTTACCTGTTCCCGTACCGGCAGTTCCGTCAGTGCTGTTGATGGTAGTGCTGCCGTTATCCGTTCCGCCGTTCCCGTTGCCGGCATTTCCGTTGTCCGTCCCACCGTTAGTGGTATTGCCGTTGCCTGTATCCGTGGTTCCGGCGCCGGTATTGCCGCTGCCGTCAGTGGTGTTGCCAGTGTTTGTGTTGTCTGCGGCATTTCTGTTACCGCACGCAGCAATCAGACCGAGCATGAGGACCATTAGAGAAACTGAGATCAGTTTTTTGCTGTTTTTCATAATTTTCCCTCCATTTTCATAAAAATACATTTAAAGTCCAACATTTTGAATGTTGTATTAGTATTATGTACATGAACGAAAAAAATATACAAAATCAAAGTAAAAATATGATTGGGCAGAGCCGAAGGAAAGGGGTGACGTACGGATGGAATTCAGGCCGTGTATAGATATCCATAACGGAAAAGTGAAACAGATAATAGGCGGCAGCCTGAAAGATGAAGGAAATGCTGCGGAAGAAAATTTCGTATCAGAGCAGGATGCGGTATTTTTTGCGGAATTTTATAAAAAATATAAAATAAAGGGCGGACATATCATTCTGCTGAACCGTGAGGGCAGCGAGTATTATGAAGCCTCCAGGCAGCAGGCGCTGGCCGCGCTGAAAGCCTTTCCGGGGGGACTGCAGATAGGGGGCGGAATCCACCCCGGCAATGCTGCCGGATATTTAAGCGCAGGCGCCAGCCATGTCATAGTCACCTCTTATGTATTCCAAGGAGGAAAGATACATTATGGCCGTCTGAAAGAACTGGCGGGTCTGATAGGGAAGGAAAGGCTTGTGCTGGACTTAAGCTGCCGGAAAAAGAACGGCGTATACTATATCGTAACCGACCGGTGGCAGAATTATACGCAGGAGGAACTGAAAGAAGAGACATTGGACAGGCTTTCCGCATATTGCAGTGAATTTCTCGTGCATGCCGTGGATGTGGAGGGAAAAGCGGAGGGCATAGAACAGCCGATAGCCTCTCTGCTGGCGGAATGGGGGAAACTGCCGGTCACCTATGCGGGAGGCGTCCGTGACTTCCAAGATTTGGAATTGCTGAGAACCTTGGGGAAGGGACGGGTGAACGTTACGGTCGGCAGTGCATTGGATCTGTTCGGAGGAAGCCTGAAATTTTCGGACGTGACTGCATGGATGCGGCAGCAACCGGGCGGAGCGGGCGAATGACAAGCTGCGGCTGATAAAGTAAAAAAGAGCAAAAAAGAACCTATCCGATGCAAGATAGGTTCTTTCCTTAATCCGTTACCAAATCTGTTACCATATTACAAATTCTGATGCATTAATAAAATAATTTTTGACATTATTCAAATAGAAAGCATAACAATATTATAAAAGGTACATGTTGATACTGATTAATGGGTTATAATATGCAGGCGTGCAATTATAACTTTGTTACGTTTACGGCCTGGGGTCCTTTTTCGCCGTTAACTACTTCAAATTCTACGGAAGCACCTTCTTCAAGGGATTTGAAACCTTCCATATTAAGTCCTGAGTAGTGTACGAATACATCATTGCCCTGTTCATCGGAGATGAAGCCGTAACCTTTTTGGTTATTAAACCATTTTACTGTACCTTTGTTCATTTCAGATACCTCCAAAAATATATATATCTTATCGTGTTAGTACGCGACACATTTAGAATAGCATATGTAAATGGAAATGTAAAGAAAAATAATGAAAATAAATGTAAAAAATGTAACAGTTCAGCCCAGGACTTTGCACTTGCTGCAAAGTCCGTGCGGATGTGTAAATTTAGTCAAGAGGGAATCTGCCCCTCGCCGCAGGCGGCTTGGAATGGGCAGTATCCGTAACAGGGAAGCCGCAGGCTTAACTGCTGCTAAAAAAATGTTGCGGGCACGGATGATTTGTACAATAATAAACAATATTATGCAAATACAAAAAGAAAGAAAGATGCTATACTGAATAAGAATTAAATGATTAATTTCATTTAATCAATGTAAAATTCCCCTTTTACATGAAAAAGGTATTTGCTTTCGGGCAAATACCTTTTCTTGTTATGTACAGCTTTATGCAGATGTGATATGCCGCTGACGCGGCGCATAGGGCGCGCGGCGAACTTGGTTGTGTCAGTAAATCAGCCTTTTCGCCGTAGGAAGAAAAGGGAACCAGAAGAGAAAGGAGCGGTCAGACATATGCTGGAAGGTGAAACAAGAAGGAAGGAAATCCTGAAAATACTGCATCAGCGGCAGCATCCGGTATCAGGAACGGAACTGGCAGGGCTGTTGGGGGTCAGCAGACAAGTAATTGTCCAAGACATAGCCCTTTTGCGTGCCACGGATAAAAACATTCTTTCCACCAATAAAGGCTATATTCTGTTTGCCGGGAGGCAGGAAGAGCTTAAACGGCGCAGAACCTTTAAGGTAAAGCATAAGGATGAGCAAATATTGAATGAACTTTATGCAATCGTGGACCATGGAGGCCAAATCAGGGATGTGGTAGTGGAACATGGAATTTACGGACAGATTGCGGCAGACCTTATCATTAACAGCAGGGCGGATGCAGAGGCATTTGTGGAAAAGACGGAGAAATACAGGACAAGCCCCTTGTGCAGGCTTACCGGGGGCATTCATTTCCATACGGTGGAAGCGGATACGGAAGAGATACTGGACAGGGTGGAAGCGGAATTAAACCGAAAAGGATACTTGATGAAATAAAAAAAATGTGTTATCCTTGCTTTTGGTGACAAGACAGAGGACAAGACAGCAGGCAAGACGCAAACATCAAGCACTGATTATTCAAGGATTAATGCAATGATGTACTAGGAGGTCTTGGAAGAAGAGTGAGGAGAAGAAAATGGAAAAAGTAAAGAAGTTATTGAAGGAGATATTTATTGACGGACTGAGCGGGATGGCTTCAGGGCTGTTCGCCACACTGATTATCGGCACAATTATTCAGCAGATCGGAAATCTGATTCCGGGAAGCGCGGGAGAATATTTATTCCTGATAGGGAAAACGGCGGCGGCGGTGACCGGAGCCGGGATTGGCTGCGGAGTGGCGCTGAAGCTGAAAGAAAGCCCGCTGGTCACTTTATCGGCGGCGACTGCCGGGATGGTGGGGGCTTTTGCGGGAAAAATGATCGGCGGAACGGTACTGGCAGACGGAGCCATGGTGCTTGCCGGCCCGGGGGAGCCTTTAGGGGCTTTCATTGCGGCGGTGACCGGCATTTATGTGGGGCGTCTGGTATCAGGCAGGACAAAAGTGGACATTTTGATTACTCCCTTCGTATGCATTACCGCCGGTTCGGCAGTGGGACTGGTGCTGGGACCTCCGATTTCCGCATTTATGGCCTGGCTGGGAGCCATTATTAATTGGGGGACGGTACAGGCGCCTTTTATTATGGGAGTCATCGTTTCCGTGCTGATGGGGATGATTTTGACGCTGCCGATCAGTTCGGCGGCCTTGGGCATTATCCTGGGGCTGGACGGGATTGCGGCAGGTGCCGCAGCGGCAGGCTGCTGTGCCAATATGATAGGCTTTGCAGTGGCTTCTTTCCGGGAAAACAAGGTGAACGGCCTGTTGGCGCAGGGACTTGGAACCAGTATGCTGCAGATTGGGAATATTGTGAAAAAGCCTGTGATATGGCTCCCGGCAATCTTTGCCAGTGCGGTTTTGGGTCCGGTTTCCACGATGGCATTTAAAATGGTCAACAATCCGACCGGCTCCGGCATGGGGACGGCGGGGCTGGTGGGGCAGATCAATGCCTATCAGACCATGGTGGGAAGCGGCATGTCTTCCGGGGCGGCTTTGTTCCAGATTGCGCTGATGCATTTTGTCCTGCCCGGAATTCTTGCATTTGCGGCTTCCGAATTTATGAGAAAGAAAAACTGGATTCAGGACGGCGATATGAAACTGGAGGTTTAGGATGTACCGTTTTGCGCAACGGATTTTTTAAACATTTATTACCAAATTATTAAATAACGTTGTCATTTTTGTGTCACTTGTGGTAAAATAAGAAAAGTTACTGGAGGTGACTTATTAATGAAGCTTAATTTGCGGAAGAGTAAAATCAGTTATACAGTCATGATAATGTCTGATTCTGCCAAGAAGCATCATAGGGAATTCCACATAAGGGCAGGGGCGGTAGGGGCGGTTTCCCTGATAACTTTTGCCTTGTTTGTGGCTGCAATCTGCTATGTGGTGTATAGCTCCATCACTTTGTCCGATTCCATGGAACGCAGCAAGAAGCAGCTGGATCAGATTGCCCGGATGAAAGAGGCCAATGACCAGCTGGAATTGGAGAAGAAAGCATTGGAAGCGGAAATCACGGAATTGGAGCAGACCGTTTCCATTTTGAGCGACACCGTGAACCAGAAGGTGGAGGCAGAGCAGGCCTTGGAGGCAGAAGAAGAAGCGGAGCATCTTCCCAAGGGCTTTCCCATGAGCGGCACGGCGCAGATAAAGGCGGAAGACGGGCAGGAGGACGGCGATGGGGATGAGGCATCGGAAATGCGTGCCAGCGAGGAACGGAAAGAAGTGATCTTCACCGCAGCGGCAGGCACGAATGTCATTTCCTCCGGAGCGGGTACCGTGCTGTCGGTAGGCGAAGACGCGGCTTACGGAAACCTTATCAGCATTGATCATGGAAACGGATATGTTTCCGTGTACCGCAATGGAGGCAATCCTATGGTCAAGGAAGGCAACGAAGTGACGAGAGGATCCATTTTATTTGTAATCGATGAGGAAAATACAGATACCGGTTACAGTATCCGCAAGGATGATACATATGTGGATCCGATGGAATTAATCGAAATCAATGGATGATATTAGGAGGAGTGTATGTTGGGAAGAAAGACAACCGAGCAGGTGAATGCAAAAATCGGGAGCATCATAGGTGCGGATATGGTAGTGGAGGGCAATATCAAGGCTACCGAAGCCATTCGCGTGGAAGGAAATGTAAAGGGCGACGTAAGCTCGGAAGGGACGTTGGTAATCAGTTCCACTGGTAAAGTGGTAGGCAATATCAAGGGAAATAATATTATGATAGCCGGAACCATAGAAGGCGATCTGTTTTCGGGCGGAAGGACGGAAGTTGCGTCCACGGGAAGGATTATCGGCAATATCCGCACGAAGAGCCTGATTGTGGATGAAAATGCAGTATTCCAGGGACAGTGTACAATGAATCCCGACGGTGTTACGCCGCCGAGGGCAATTCCGATGGCAGCTTCCGAATCGGATGAGGACGAATAAGATAAATAGTTAAGCGGGAAAACATAGCCCGACGGCATCGGCAGAGTACCCATATTCTGGCGGTGCCGTTTTTGTGCAAAGAGGATATGGGAGGCAGGAAGAAATGGAAAATACAGAAAGGGAGGGAATGAGATAATGAAGAGGAATAAGATAATGAAGAGAAATAAGATTAAGCTAACGAAGGGAAACGAACGGAGAACAGGAATTTTGCTGCTGCTTACTTTGTCAGCCTTGGCATTCGCCGGGTGCGGGGCTTCCGGCGGGGACACGGAGCCGGCTGCCGTACCAGAAGCGGAGGAGGAGACAGTGCAGCCGCAGACCGGCCTTCTGAATGAGACGGCGGCAGACGGACATATTGATTTTGAGGCACTGCAGGCTCAGAATCCGGATATTTTTGCCTGGCTGTATGTGCCGGGCACAGGAATTGATTATCCTTTGCTGCAAAGTCCGGTATCCGACGAATATTATAAAACCCATGCTGCGGACGGGACGGAAGGGGAAGAGGGCGCGCTTTATACGGAAATGCCTAATATGATGAATATGTGCGATTTCAATACAATCATACACGGGAAAGACGAAGAAGGCGGGCTGTTTGCGGATCTGCATTTGTTTGAGAATCCGGATTTCTTTGGCAGCCATGATAAATTTTATGTGTATCTGCCCGATAACGTGCTGACTTACGAGATTTTTGCGGCATATTATGACGAGGGCAGCGATATTCTGCGCAGGTATGATTATACGACTTATGAGGGCTGTGAAAGTTATCTGAGCCAGCTGTACGGGATGCGTGAAATGGGTAAGAACCAAAGGGAAGGATGGGAGGAACTGACCCCCTATCATTTCCTTGTGACGCTGGACGGCAGTTCCGACGGCGAACGTCAGTATGTGGTCTGCGGCGCCATGGTAGGCGATGCGGCAGGGAAAATCAACAGGGTTATTCTGGATTAGTTATTTTATAGAAATAATCACGGAAATCCTTTTTTTTGGTTGCCCCGCCCGCTATATTTTGATACAATGAATGGCAAACAAAGGCAGAACCTGACAGGGGATTGCCGGAACGTGTCTGCAAAAGGCATTCTCAGGCATGCTTTCAGGCAAAAGGAGAGAATAGGATGGAAGAGAGATTAAAAGGCAAAAATATTAAAGAGAAGGTAATGGCAGTTTTCGGTTCCATGCTGGCAGCATACATTTTTACCGTAATAGTGGGGATTCTGGGAATGACCTTGCTGGGAAAATATCCGGCGGCAAAGATTGCGGCGATTATAGCCTTGCTTGTGATTGCCGTGCTGAATCTTGTGTTTGTGCTGAAGGTTTCCGGTTCCGTCGTGCTGTCCCTGGTGCAGCCGGTGAGGGAATTGGAAGAGGCGGCAAAGCAGATGGCGGAAGGCGACTTCAGCATTGGTGTTGCCTATGATTCCACGGACGAACTGGGGCAGCTGGCGGCATGTTTCCGGGAAACGAGTTCTTCCATAAAGATGATTATTCATGATCTTTCTTATATTGTGTCAGAGCTGAACAAAGGGAATTTTAATGTCAAGTCAGAGTGCAGGGAAAGGTATGTGGGCGATTATGGGCCGCTTTTAACTCATATACAGGAAATGATAGGTAATATCAGCGAGGTGCTGGGCGGCATTCAGAATGTGGCGGATCAGGTGGCGGTAGGTTCTTCGGAATTGGCTAACTCTGCACAGATTTTGGCAGAGGGTGCGTCAAACCAGTCCTCCGCAGTGGAGCAGCTGCTTGCCACGGTCACGGATGTCACCGGACAGGTGGAAGAGAACAGCCGGGCTACGGATCTCCTGCATGACAATGCAAAGAGCGTGGGCGGGGAGGCGGAGGTCAGCAGGAAGAAGATGGCAGAACTGATGAAAGCCATGGAATCCATTAAAGCCACATCGCAGGAAATTAAGAACATCATTGCAGACATAGAAGATATTGCATCTCAGACCAACCTGCTTTCCCTGAATGCGGCAATTGAAGCGGCGCGGGCAGGGGAAGCCGGCAAAGGGTTTGCGGTAGTGGCGGACCAGATCCGGAAATTGGCGGAGGACAGTGCACAGTCGTCCGTTAAGACAAGGCAATTAATAGAGGCATCTTTGGAGGAAATCAGCAAAGGAAATGCTATTACGGAGGAAACTTCGGATTCGATGAATAAAGTAATGGATGAACTGGATAAGATTCTGATTGGAGTAGGCGACATCAGGACGGCATCCGATAAGCAGGCAGTGTCGGTGAGGGAAATTGAAAAAGGCGTAGAACAGATTTCCGTTGTAGTGACGAGCAATTCGGCTACTGCGGAAGAGACTTCGGCTACCAGTGAGCAGCTTATGGCACAGGCACTCACACTGAATGACCGGGTAGAACAATTCCAGCTTTTACAGCAATAAGCCGGAAAACGGTACCGGAAAACCGCATTCTCCCCGAAGGATGCGGCACTGGAAGGAGGATAAAATATGAAATGCCCATTTTGCGGACACGAGAATACAAGAGTGATAGATTCCAGGCCGGCAGAAGAGAACAATTCCATCAGGCGCCGCCGGATCTGTGATGTATGCGGAAAACGATTCACCACTTATGAGAAAATAGATTCGATTCCCCTGATTATCATTAAGAAGGATGAAAACAGAGAAGCTTACGACCGTGCCAAAATAGAGGCGGGGGTTCTCCGGGCATGCCATAAGCGTCCGGTAAGCACCAGTCAGGTCAGCCGTCTGGTGGAGGAAGTGGAGACGGAACTGTTCAATATGGAAGAGAGAGAACTGTCCAGCCAGATTGTAGGCGAACTGGTCATGAATAAGCTGAAGGATATGGATGCGGTGGCTTATGTCAGGTTTGCTTCCGTATATAGGGAATTCAAGGATATCAATACTTTTATGGATGAGTTAAAGAAAGTGTTGGATAAATAAGGAGACAGGGCAGGGATGGGAATATTTCAGAGGTTTTATCCGGACGAATATGTGGATTCTGCTTATGGGATTGATTTTGAAGGCCTGTATGGGCAGGGATACCGGGGCATTATTTTTGACATAGACAATACGCTGGTTCCCCATGGCGCTCCGGCGGACGACAGGAGCATAGCTTTGTTCCGGAGGCTGAAAGGGCTGGGATATCGGATTATGCTTCTGTCCAATAATAAGGAGCCGAGAGTGAAGAGGTTCAATGACGCAGTGGGGGCGGAATATATCTATAAGGCAGGGAAACCGGGAACCGCAAACTATTATAAGGCAATGGAACGGATGCATACATCCAAGCAAAATACGCTGTTTGTCGGCGATCAGCTGTTTACGGACATCTGGGGGGCAAAAAAGGCAGGAATCCGGACCTTTCTTGTGAAGCCCATACATCCCAAAGAAGAGATTCAGATAGTGCTGAAACGTTATTTGGAAAAAATAGTGCTTTATTTTTATAAACGGCGGTAGGGCGGCGGAAACAGGCAAAAGCCGGCCGGAATACGGAGCAGTGAAGGAGGGCAGGAAGATGAAGCAGATAGACGGCCATACCAGATTGTGCGGCCTGATCGGAAACCCGGTGGAACATACCATGTCCCCGGCAATACATAATACTTTGGCACGGATAAACGGGCATAATCTGGTTTATGTGCCCTTTCATGTAGAAACCGGACAGGTAAGGAAGGCGGTGGAGGGGGCGTATGCCCTGAATATACTCGGTCTGAACGTGACAGTGCCTTATAAAGGGGAGGTAATCGGCTGTCTGAAGGAAACGGACGAAATGGCAGGAAAAATCGGGGCAGTGAATACATTGGTCCGGACGGAGGGCGGCTATAAAGGCTATAATACGGATATGATGGGGCTGTACCGTGCCATGGGCAGCGAAGGAATCCGGCTGGAGGGGGAAGAAATCATTGTTCTGGGAGCCGGCGGCGCGGCAAGGGCAGTGACCTTTCTGTGCGCATGGAAAAAGGCGGCAAAGGTGTATCTGCTGAACCGAACCTTGGAAAAGGCGGAAAAAATAGCGGAGGAAGTAAACCGCGCCTGCGGGACAGCCTGCGTGGAGCCTATGCGGACGGACGGGCATGGGAAGATACCGGCTGACAGGCAATATCTGGCCATACAGGCTACAAGCGTGGGGCTGTATCCGAAGGTGGAGGACGCGGTAATTCAGGATATGGCTTTCTATGAAAAAATACATACCGGTTATGATCTGATATACAAGCCGGCGGAGACAAAGTTTATGAGACTGACCCGTCAGGCCGGCGGAAGGGCATTTCACGGGCTGAAAATGCTGCTGTATCAAGGCGTGATTGCCTATGAACTATGGAACGGCATTACCGTGACGGAGGACGATGCCCTGACAGTGTACGGAAAGCTGAGAGAGGGCATGGAAGCCGGGCATAACTGAGAATATGCTCAGGTTCCGGCAGAAAGTGATTTTCGGATGTGTCCGGAACGATATCTGAAAGGGATAAACAGGAGATGGGCAAGAATATTATTTTAATCGGGTTCATGGGGTGCGGGAAGAGCAGCATAGGAATCCGGCTGTCTTACCGGCTGCGCATGACGGTGCTGGACACCGACAAACTTATAGAACGGCAGAATCGGATGTCAGTGTCGGAAATTTTTGACCGGTTTGGGGAAGAAGAATTCCGCGGCATGGAAACAAAGTGCCTGGAGCGGCTGCTGCAGGAACCGGAAGCGCAGATTATAGCGGTGGGCGGCGGGCTGCCCCTGCGGGAAAGAAACCGGGAACTGTTAAGGCAGCTGGGAACGATAGTGTATCTCCGTGTAACCCCTGCAACGGTATGTCAGAGGCTTTCCGGCGATGCCACAAGGCCTTTGCTGCAGGGGGCAGATCCGGAGGGGAAAGTGCGCAGGCTTATGGCGGAACGGGCCGGAATCTATGAGAGCGCGGCGGATTTTGCGGTTGACGTGGACGGTAAGGAGATGGATGAAATCCGGGACGAACTGTTGGAAAAGCTATATGAGACGGGATGGCAGCCGGTCTGTCCGATTCCCGCAGGCGGGGAACTTCAGGCATAGTCCGGCGGGCTGACCATGGGCGCAGGCACCGGGAAGACATTACGGCGCTTGTGAATGAAGAATTGCTTCCTAAATTGATGGCATTGGATCTTGGCACGCTTTTGGAGGAACAAAAAGAAGGAATAAGCGGAGAATTTTTATCTTATCTAAGGCGTACACTTCCGGGGCGTATCTGCCAGGAATCACTGTTTACGTTGTATCCGCAGTTTCGCCAGCATAAGGTGAAAGATAAAATTTTGGAATTGGTTCCCATGCGTCCGGAGATGGAGTTTTCAGAAGTTCGGCAGATGAAGCGGCATTTTATTCTGCATATAGGTCCAACGAACAGCGGCAAGACATTCCGTTCGCTGGAACGGCTAAAACAGGCGTCCTGCGGGGTATATCTGGGACCATTGAGGCTCCTGGCCCTGGAAGTTTATGAGCAGATGCAGCAGTATCAGGTGCCTTGTACCATGCGTACAGGCCAGGAGTGTATCGAAGAAGAGGGCAGCAGGGTTACGGCATCCACGATTGAAATGGCGGATTTTGATGAAAGCTACGATACCGCTGTCATTGATGAGGCGCAGATGGTTGCTGATCCGGACAGAGGGCATTCCTGGACCAAGGCAATACTGGGGCTTAGGGCCGAAGAAATCCATATTTGTATGAGTCCGGCAGCTAAGCAGGCTATCATCCATTTAATTGAGCTGTGCGGGGATACTTACGAAATATGTATGTATGAACGCAAGACGAAGCTGCTCTGTGAAAATAGACCTTTTGTTTTTCCGGATGATGTGAAAAAGGGAGATGCTTTGATCGTATTTTCCAAAAAATCCGTACTGGATGTGGCGGGCAGGCTGGAAGAGAAAAAAGTGGACGCCAGTGTTATATATGGAAGTCTTCCGCCGGAGATCCGCCGCCGTCAGATGCATTTGTTTAATAAAGGCAAGACTAAGGTGGTCGTCGCCACGGACGCTATCGGTATGGGACTGAATCTTCCTGTGCGAAGAATTGTATTTTTGCAGGCGGAAAAATTTGACGGCGTCAGCAGGCGTCCTTTGCATGTGTCGGAGATCAAGCAGATATCCGGCCGCGCGGGACGGTTCGGCATTTATAATTCCGGTTATGTGAATGCCATGGGCGCCAAAGAGCTGGAATATATCAGAGAGCGGTATGAAAAAGAGGAAGAACCGATTGATACAGTAAATTTAGGCTTTCCCCAGGTACTTCTTGACATAGACGCGCCTCTGGATGAGCTGATGAAGATCTGGCATGACGTTATGCCTTTCAAGCCGTTTATAAAGGAAAATATCGACGAAGCTTTGTATCTGTATGAGCAGGCGAAACGCTTCAGGCGGATGATCGACGGGTTCGACAATAAGAGGATGTTGTATAAGATGATTACCTGTCCCATTGACGTCAAAGACAGGGAAGTGGTATCGCTCTGGCTGGAATACTGTAAAACATATACGGCGGATGTGTCGCTTGCGAAGCCTGTGCTTTATAAAGGCAGAGATAAGGGAATCCTGCAGTATGAGACTTATTATAAACAGTTGGATTTGTATTATCAGTTTTCTCACCGGATGCAGAAAATCATTGATGAAGAATGGCTGGATGCGGAACGCTCGAAAACGGAAATGGCTATCATGAGGTATTTGACGAAAGGGAAACATAACTATATCGCCCGATGTCGTTACTGCGGAAAGCTGCTTCCTTTGGCTTCACCGTTCCAAGTGTGCGACTTGTGTTACTGCAGAAAATAAAAACAGGGGGCTGTCATGGCAATAAAAGAGAGTATCAAGGAACAGACAGGAAGTAAGATTAAGACGCCTAAAAGGTATCAGGTTTTACTCTACAATGATGATTTTACGCCTATGGATTTTGTGGTGGAGGTGCTGGTGCGGATTTTTGATAAGAAGGAGGAGGACGCGGTGATTCTGATGCTGAGCATTCACGAGGGAAGCTCTGCGGTTGCCG
>CAJTVK010000088.1 GCA_910579645.1 uncultured Lachnospiraceae bacterium
CTGCGTTTGCCGCAGAGCGGAAGCGTGTCCGAGTAAAAAACATCATTCCGGAAGCGGGCTGCGGCTTAACTTAATGACATTGGGATGAGAGTCCTTTCTTTTTTTCGCGGAGTTTTTCGTGTATAACGGGAGGGATGCATTGGCGGGATGCATTTTTATATTGCATGGGGTCCGTAGCCGGGCGGGACGTTTTACCCTTTGACGCTGACAAAAGATGACGTAAAATGTCGGGTGTTTTGCATGCGGAAATGATATGATGTAATCGGTACCGGACAGAAGGTTCCAGACGTGGGACGGAGGAAAAGAACGGCGGAAGAAGGGTAGGAGGAAGTGTCGGTGAATGAAAAGATTTTGGCGCATTATCGAAAGACGGGGACTTATACTTATGAAGGGGGGTATGGGAATTATTTTCGTTCCCTGCCGGATGAAGTTTCCGTGCTCGGCAGGCTGATATGCGGTCAGGTGATACATAGGGTAACCTTGCAGGAGGGGAATACAAATGCGAATGCCTCTTTTCTTTACGGGGATATGGAACGGTATCCATGGTATCGGATGCGGTGCGAGGACGATGTTTTTCTGACGGCTCCGGCAATTACCGCGGAACTGTTCCGGCTGGATGAAAGGGGGTTTGTGAGTGACAGAAAGACGGAGAATAAGATTGTGGTGACCTGCCGGTATGTATCCGTGCTGATGAGCGCGGTGCTGAAAGCAAAAGGAATCCCGGCGAGGTGCCGTGCCGGATTTGCCCCTTATTTTAAGCAGGGCATCAGTATGGATCATTGGATAAATCAATATTACAGCTTGGAGGAGGGGCGTTGGATTACTTTTGATGCTGACGGGTTTTATGAAGAGATGGGTATGCCGCTCACTCAATATGATATGCCGGAGGATCGTTTTGACTGGGCTGCGGAAGCATGGCTTGCCGTAAGGAGCGGAAAAACGGACGGAAAGCAATATGTATATGCGGACAGGTTGGGAACCTGCTCGCTTCCTGCACTGGCCCGTTACTTGGTGTATGATTTTCATGCGCTTATGAACAATGAACTGACTTATAGTTTTTTACCCTCTTATTTGACGGGGAGGCTGGACAGCCTGACGGAGGGGGAATTGTCGGAATTGGATCGGCTGGCAGGGCTGCTTTTGGATCCGGACCGAAATTTTGAGGAACTTTGTATAGTTTGGGAACAGGAGAGGAAATATAGGATTTTAAGCAGTCCGCTTGTGGAATGACATTGATATCTTAATGGGGCGTTTTGCGGAAGGAGGGCATGGCATGGATTGGGCGAAAGCGATAGAAGGGGCAATTGAATTTATTGAGAAGAATATTGCCGAAGACCTGACGGTGGGCAGGATTGCTTCGGAAGTGAAGCTGTCCCCGTTTTATTTTCAAAGAGGCTTTTCCATGCTGTGCGGATATACGGTAAGCGAGTATATCAGGATGCGCCGGCTGTCCCTGGCGGGCAGTGAATTGCTGTCCTCGGGCATTAAGGTAATTGATCTGGCATTAAAATATGGCTATGATTCACCGGACAGCTTCACAAGGGCATTTACGCGGTTTCACGGAAACACGCCGAATGAGGTGAGGAGAGGCGGCGCGTCCCTGAAATCTTTTGCGCCTTTGCATATTGAGCTGTCCTTAGCAGGAGGTAATGTGATGGAATACAGAATAGAGAAGAAAGAAGCATTAAAAGTAATGGGCGTATCGAAAGTGTTTTCTTATGTATCGGCAGATACGGAGATTCCCAAGTACTGGAATGAGATAAACGGAAACCCGCAGGAAAAACCGGTCATGGGGATGTACGGAATCTGTTTTGACGCGGAAATGGCGGGAAATCAGTTCCGATATATGATTGCGGATGATTTCCTGGCGGAAAAGGCCGAAAAGAAGGGATTGGAGGAATATGAGATTCCCGGCCATACATGGGCGGTTTTTCCCTGCAGGGGGCCGATGCCGCTTCCTCTGCAGGAGGTCAACAGGAGGATTTTCGCCGAATGGCTCCCGGCAGGCAGGTATGAAATAGCGGAGGGTTATAACATTGAGTATTACAGCGACCCGGCGGATTATAAGGGCGGGACGGAGGATCCCGGGTATTATGCGGAGGTCTGGATTCCGGTAAAGGAAAAAACAGTGTAAAAGGACTATTGCCTCATTTTGCACAGCACATATCCCATTTTGACCCATTTTTTCATTTCCTGGGGGCTGCTGTTGTTGACCAGGAAGGGACTGCCGAAGGAATTGATGGGTTCCAGGACGCAAGGCTCTCCCTGGTGGAATTTTCTTATATAAAGGCGGCCGTCCTCTTTATTGATGAAAACCCCTGTATCGCCGTCGCGTATGGGGTTTTGGGAAATGAGGAGGATGTCTCCTTTGGTGTAGACGGGGTGCAAATGGCTGGAAGTGACTTTGATTCCGAAATGCAGGTCGGAACCGAACCGTTTGCGGTAAACGGCCGCATTGACTTGGATGATGTTGGCAGAGTCATAAATCATCCCGTCCTGCATGTTTCCGGTAGGCACGATAACGGAAATATATTCCTCCGGGCTGTCTTGGCTGGTCAGCAGATTGTATTCGATGCCGACGATGGCGGAGATAAACTTTAGCTGGCTTTCGGTCAGATGCTTCATCTTGGTCAGGATTTCCGCTTCGTGGACAGGATGCTCAATCATTTCAAAAAGCCATTTGCCGCAAAGGTCGTACATTAAGAAAGCGGCATAGGCATCAATTTTTGTAGTTTCTCCGGATATCATTTTTTTATATCCGGAAAGGGACATTTCCAATGCCTTTGCCATTTCTGCCTGGGTGAGTCCAAGCTGTATCCGCTGACGTTCTACATTCAGGGCAAAATTCCTTGCCAATTCCTGCTTTGTCAATAAAATCACCTCGCTGGTTACTTTCCGGTACTTCCCGATTCTGCTTTTTTCTGATTTATTGCGATATCTGTACCGCAAAGTGATGAAAAGATATCGTATAATAAATCTGTGGAAGGATTGTATATGCAAAAGGAAAGCAAGGGAATAAATAGTTGATGTTACTTTTATTATAGGGCATTTCCTGCAATATTACAACTAAAATGTTAACAGAAGCAAAAAGCCTGTTGACAGTTGCTTACTGTGCTGCCCGCAAGAGTCAGGGAGAGTTTAATTTTGTTCACTGCCTGAGGGTTTCAGCCAGAGAAATATGTGATATGCCGTAGAACGTTTGGCCTATAGGGTGAGTATGGTCTCCCGCAGGCAGTATTCCGTGCAGGCATGCTTGCAGAGGGAACGGAGTGTTTTTATATTTGGCGACTGCCATGGGACTCATGCCCCGCCGATTGATGTGGGGTGTTGGCTGCTTACAACATCTGAGGGGATGTATTTTACAATAGCGTCTGTCATGTCTGCCGATTGGCCGGCCGAGGAGTGTTTTGTACATAGGCGATGATAAAACGGATGGTTTTTCTGCATTCATGTACATTCTATAGGGAGGAAAAGCATGTTACCGGTTATGGGGCGGACGGCAGGGACAGAACGGACTGTAGGCAGGCGGACTGCGTAATTGCATATTTAAAATAAAATGAAAATTACAGAATTAGGAGAAAGCATGTTGACCATGGCAGCAGGGGTGATGCCATGGGGCATGCTTTTTTCTGTCCTATTTTATAGGAAATGACTTAAGCCGTCTCCGTTTGCCAATTTTTCTTTCGGAAAACTGAAGATAATTGTCCGGCTCCTGCGTTATAGTAGGTGTAGGGAGAAAAAGAAAGGGGTGAGGGTGTTAGTCATATGAGTGTAGTGCAAGGCATGGGAGAAAAAAACGGTATCAGGACGAAAGAAGAACGGCTGTCGGTGATGATTGACACCTATCAGAGCCTTGTTTTCTCGGTTTGCTACAAAGTCACAGGTGATTATTTTTCTGCCGAAGATTTGGCGCAGGAGACTTTTTTATCCGCCTATAAGAATCTGGATACCTTTGAAGGAACGAATGAGAAAGCCTGGCTTTGCCGGATTGCCACGAATAAGAGCATTGATTATCTGAGGAATGCAGGCAGGCGTGCGGTGCCTACCGAGGATATCTTCTTTGAGCAGCAGACGGAGAGCAGGGGGTCGCCGGAGGAAATCTGCCTGGAGGAAGAGGTGAAAGAAAGACTGCTTGCTTACTGTAATCAGTTAAAGCCGCCCTATGATGAAATTGCCAGGGCCGTGTATTATGAGGAGAAAAAGGCAGAGGAAATTGCCAGGGAGCGGGGCGGTAACATTAAGACGGTGCAGACGCAGATTTACAGGGCGAGGAATATGCTGAGAAAACTGTACGGAAAGGAGAGGAGCGCATGAGTGAGGAGAAACGCAGAGGCGGCGAATTCCCGGAGAAAGAAAAGCACGTGAGCGAGGAAAGGCTTATATGCGGAGAATTCCGCACGGTCAGGGAAAAGCCGGGAGGCAGTGATTTCCGGTATATGACGGAAGACGAGCTGGAAGCGCTGATTGCGGAAGTGGAAGCCCACGGGATGCTGACTCCGCCGGCATATCTGAAGGATCTGATTATGGAAGAGGCGGGGAAGTCCGTGAAGCCTATCGGAAAAAAAGGAATCAGCAGAAAAAAGGCTCAAATGCAGTTTATGATTTACAGCGCAAAAATTATCGGAGCGGCGGCGGTGGCTATTTTCTGCCTGACGATGGTTCCTATGGATTCGGACAGGGGGATGGAAACGGAGAACCGGCGGCGGGAAAAAATAATGGAGGAAGATATGGCTTATTATCAGAAGGAGAGCGAGCGGATACGGAATGACCTTGCCGGAACCGACGGAGGCTTTCGGAGCCTGCTGGAAAATGTGCTTGGGGAAGAGACGGTGGGGACGGCGGCTTCCGTATGGAATGATATTGTAGGATGGTTTTGAATGGAGGTAAAGAGCGATGAATAGAAAGAGCAGGAAAAAGAAGAGTGGATTTTTAACCTTTTGTTTTTCTTTTCTGCCGGGGGCAGGGGAAATGTATTTGGGATTTATGAAAATGGGCGTGAGCCTGATGGGGCTGTTTTTTGCCCTGATTATGCTGGCGGCGGTTTTGAATATGCCGGCCATTCTGTTTGTGCTTGCCGTGGTTTGGTTTTACAGCTTTTTCCATGTGCATAATCTGGCGGGACTGACGGACGAAGAATTTCTGGAAACGGAAGACGTATTTCTGTTTCATCTGGACGCTTTCTTTGGCCCGGACGGGAAAAATATAGAGAAATACAGAAAGACTATTGCGATTGTGCTGATTGCAATCGGGGCGCTGTTTTTCTGGAACGGCATGAAAGACTTGCTTTTCAGCTTCCTGCCGGATGCGGTATGGAGATTCCTGCTCCGCATGGAATCCAGAGTATGGAAGATTTTGGTGGGAAGCGCCATTGTTGTGGGCGGCATACGCATGATTGCAGGGAAGAAAGAGGAACTGAAAGAGGTTATCGTGGATGTGGAGAGTACGGTACAGGATGCGGATGAAGGCAAGAAGGCGGATGCGGGATATGGGGAAGCCGGGCCGGCGGAGGTGATTTACGGCGTGGATACGGCAGCAGGAGCGTCGGAAAGGAGCGGGCATGGAGAAGGACAGGAGCATTAGGGTGCATAGGATAGGGACGGTGACCTTCGGCGTTATGCTGATTATATTCGGCGTTTTGTTTCTGGCGCATATATTCCTGCCATGGCTTTATTACGGATATATTATTCGGCTGTGGCCGCTGATATTCATTTTTCTTGGGACGGAGGTTTTGGCCGGAAACTATAAGGCGGCAAAAACGGAGAAAGAGGAAGGCGGGGAGAAAGTGCGGTTCGTATATGACAAGACTGCCATATTGCTGACGGTGGCGCTCACTTTCTTCGCCATGGTGCTTGGAATGATGGATTATGCCATGCAGCTGGAAGGCTGGTATATACATTTATAGATAAGGATACTGCGGATTCAGCCGATGCAGCCCGTGCCCGGATGTGCGTTACAATGTAAAAAGCATTATTCCGGGTGCGGGCTGCGGCTTAACTTAGGAACCGTTAAGAATTAACTTTGCATATGATGCAGGATAAGAAAAGTTTATTGTGCGGCTTTCTCGGCAAACTGAGTGGTTACCAGTGTGTCGTATGGGACACGTTCGGACAGTTCGCCGGCTTCGGCCAGAATATCCTGCAGCAGGGTAAAGGCATCCTCTTCAAAGACTAAATTATCTTTCCAAGTGTCCTGTTCGTAATATCGGGTGACGATGGCAGTGATAGTGGCCAAGTCGGTTTCTTCAAACTGGGGGGCTATCACTTTGGCGATTTCTTCCGGCGTATGGCTTTGCACATAATCCATGCCTTTCTGAAGGGCATCGGTAAAGGATTGGATAAGTTCCGGGTTGGCATCCAGGAAGCTTTTCTTGGCACTGAATGCGGTGTAAGGGACATAGCCGGAATCTTCGCCCAAGGAGGCTATGACATAGCCGTCGCCTTTGGCTTCCAAGGCGGTGGCATGCGGCTCGAATTCCACGGTGAAATCAGCCTGCCCGCCGGAAAATGCGGCTGCGGTGGAGCCGAAATCTATGCTCTGGTCAATGTTCAGGTCGGTTTTCGGATCTATGTTATTTTTCTTCAGGATATATTCAAATACCATCTGCGGCATTCCCCCGGTTCGCCACAGCTATGTGAAAAACGGATTCAGAATGGCATCAGAACTGGTAATAATATTGCGTGCCGCAGGCAGTATCTAAAGTACGGACTTCGATTCCGTATAATTTCCGTAGGATTCCGCTGTGCAGGACATTTTCCGGTGTGTCCTGCATAATCATGCGGCCGTTTTCCATGACGCAGACCCGGTCGGAAATTTTCAGGGTGAAGAGAAGGTCATGCAGAACAAGGATGACGGTTTTGCCGGTTTCGGCCAGTTCTCTTGCAATCCGTAGGAATTTCATCTGCTGCTTTAGGTCAAGGTAGGAGGTTGGCTCGTCCAAGAGGATGATGGGAGAGTGCTGCGCCAGAGCCATGGCAATGTAGACCTTCTGCCGTGTGCCGCCGGAAAGTTCGGCCATGGGTTTATCAGCCAATTCCGAGATGCCCATTTTTTCCATGGCATCTTCCGCTATCTCATAGTCTTCTTTTTTATACTTGCGGGGGTAGGACAGATAGGGAAACCTGCCATGCAGAACCATCCGTCCGGCCGTGATGTCGGGTGTGTTTTTGCCTTGGGGAAGGTATGCGGTCAGCCGGGCCCGTTCCGGCGGCGTAAGTTTGGTTATCGGGTTTCCGCCTATATATATTTCTCCATCCGTGTGAGGCAATATTCCGGTAACGGCTTTCAGCAGCGTGCTCTTGCCGCAGCCGTTATTGCCGATAATCGTTGTGATTTCATTTTTTTCCGCTGAAAATGAAATTCCATGGAGGATTTCGCTTTTTCCGTAGTTCACTGATAAATTCTTGGTTTCTACCATGTTCATATCCTTTCAAAACCTTTCAAAACCGGTGCTCCCTGCTCAAAATTTCTGTGCATATTTGCGTACTGCATTGCTGAAATAACGTTGAATGCAGCGTTTGCCTTTTGCGCCGGCGCTGCGGTATCCTGACACAAAAATCAGGCACTGAAATCCATTTATTTCCACATTGCGTTGGATTCCCGCGAGTAACGAACCAAGTGTCTAAATTTTCTTATGCCGCGTTCTATGCAAAGCCGATTATCAACGGTCCTTAAGCCGGGTGCTGCGGTGTCAGATTTCCGGCTCTTTGGGCGATAGTCTGTGCCGGGTATTTCCGGGGCTGGTTTTCAGCCGTAAAAGCAGGGAGACGAAGGCCGGACCGCCGATGACTGCCATGAGGATTCCTACCGGCAGTTCATAGGGCATGAATATCAGCCTGGAAACAAGGTCGCAGAGAGTAAGGAAAGCCGCGCCGCACAGGGCACTGAGAGGCAGCAGGCGTCTGCTTTCGTTTCCGGCTATTTTCCTTACGAAATGGGGCACGATAAGTCCGATGAAACCAAGCAGGCCGGCGAAGCTTACCGCGCTTCCTGCAAGGAGGGCGGCCAAGGCCAGAAACAGAAGGCGGTATTTTCTGGCCGGAAGGCCTATGCCCTGTGCGCTTTCATCTCCAAGGGACAGTACGTCCAGTTCGTTGAAAAGGGTGAAGAGAAAAGCCAGGGCAGCCAGAATCAGCAGGGAGGCCGGTATAAGCCTTTCTGCGGATACGGCCGAAAAACCGCCGACACGGAATTCGGTAGTCAGCACTGCCACATCCGGGTTCAGCACCGTAATGGATTCCGAAAAGGCGCTCAGCATGCTGTTTAAGGCCACGCCGCCTAAGATGACGGTGGTTTTCGAGGCTCCGGTTTTCACGGAAAACAGGGCAATGACCAGAACGGTAATCAGGCTGCCGAGAAAAGCGGATACCGACACCGCCCAACCGTACATGGCTCCCAAGGCGCAGCTTACCGTGACACCCAGACCGGCACCGGCATTCACGCCGATGATGCTGGGGGAAGCCAGTTTATTGGCCAGGACATTCTGGAGCACCGCACCCGATACGGAAAGGGCGGCTCCGGCTGTCAGGCAGGCGGCGGTACGGGGCAGTCTGGCGTATTTCAGAATATTGACGTTCATTTTATCGCCTTTTCGGCACAGTGCCAGGAAAGCTTCCCGTATGCTGAAATTGACAGTTCCCAGGCAGAGACTGAGGACGGCGATAAGGAGGCAGAGAAGCAGGCTTCCTGCCATAAGAAGCCTGAATGTTCTTGTGTTATTCCGCATACAGAATTTCCTCCAGTTTTTCGTAAGCTTCGGCCCAGTATGCGTTTGGCTTGAAATTGTACAGACGCTTTTCCATGTAATATACATGGCCGTTTTTTACGGCATCCAGTTCACCCCAGAGAGGATTTTCCCGGAACATGTTTTCAATGTTCCTTTCCATGCCTTCCGTGTCGTCTCCGGAGGGGATGAAGAATATTTTATCCGGATTCTGCAGGGCAATGCTTTCGATGCTTAGGTTTTCCAGAAGAGTGTTATCGTCGTCGGCAATGTTCCGGCATCCGAAATCTTTGAGCATGGCTCCTAAAACAGTGCCGCCGCTGTTTTTGGCGCGGATGCTGGCCGCGGATGCACGCAGGACCAGGACGGTCTGGGAAGGCCGGCCGCCGCATCGGGAAAGTATTTCGTCAATCTGCTTTTCCAGGCCGGTACCGTAAGTCTCGTAAGCTTCCGGATGTCCTGTGATATCCGTGCATATTTTCAGCATTCTCATATAATCATCAAAATCCGAAACGTCAAAGTAGGCGACCGTTATGCCCGCATCTTCAAGGTTTTTCTGCCATTCCAGATGCTGTGGGGTATTGGTGCTGGCAATGACGAAATCCGGGTCTGCGCCCAGAAGCTTTTCCAAGCTCAGGCTTTTGGTTCCGCCTAAATTTACGGTATCTTCCGGGAGTTCCAGACGGAAATCGTCCCAGGCATCATCGGCCGTGGCACAGACCATGCCTCCGGAAAGAATCCAGACGTCTGCATAGCTTCCGAGCAGCGCGGCGGTTTTTTCATGGGAGGAAACGGTCACTGTCCGTCCCAAATCGTCGGTAAAAGTATATCCGTCCCGTGCCGGCCCGGCCTGTTCCCCGCAGCCGCAGATAAGAAAAACGGATAAGAAAAGAGAAAGAAAATAAGAAAATTTTTTCATCATTCACCTCGTAAAATCAGCCCGACAGTGCCGGGCCGAAAATGTGGATTCCCAAGGGCAATAAGTTAAGTGGCTGCTTAGGGCAGACCGTTGGCTTGGCATTTGGCTGCCGCCGCGGGAGTGTTGACTTCCGCGGGCAGCAAACCGGGCAGACAAGCTTAGGAGATGTCTTGCCGCATGGGTGTGCATCGGCCGGATATCAGCAGGTTGCGCCGCCTTTTACTTGTTTTGCCAAAACTTCTTCTTTTTTCATTTCGCCGTTCAGAAGTTTGTCTTCCACATAAGGGAAGCCCAGCCGCGTCACGGTGTCGGCGAAGCGTTCGCCGGTGATGCCTTCGTTGCGGAACAGGAGGATGGCTTTTTCCACGGTGTCAAGCACTTCTTCCTCACTGGTGAAAATTTTGGATAGAGGCTGTCCGTTGGCAATTTTCTTGCCCCACCGGCCGCCGATGTAAATCCGGTAACCGTCCGTATATTCTTCCGTTACGCCGAACGGGCATTTGTTCCGGCACCGGCCGCAATGGTTGCAGGCATCCATGTCCACGCTGAGGATTCCGTCCGGGACGCTCGCGATTTTTATCGGGCAGGCGGTCTCTACCTGGCATTTTTTACAGCCTTTGCATTTGGAAAGGTCAAAGTGCGGTACCCTCTGGCCGATAATGCCAAGGTCGTTCAAGTCAGGCTTTACGCAGTTGTTCGGGCAGCCGCCCACGGCGATTTTAAATTTGTGGGGCAGTACCACATCATGGTAGCCTTTGTAAAAGCGTTCGTGTATTTTTTCGCTTAGCCCGAAGGTGTCAATCAGGCCGTATTGGCAGGTGGTGCCTTTGCAGGAAACGACGGGACGGACCAAAGAGCCGGTGCCGCCGGTTTCCAGTCCTTTTTCCGCAACAAAAGCGAACAGCGCATCCAGGTTTTCGTATTTTACGCCTTGGATTTCAAGGGTGAGTCTGCTGGTCATAGTCACTTCGCCGCTGCCGAAGCGTTCCGCCGCCTCTGCCACGGCCCGGTGTTCTGCCGCCGTGATTTTGCCGTTCTTTGTGATGATGCGCACATTGAATACGTCAGCGTACCGTTTGTCCTGCAGGCAGCCCAATGCTTTTACTCTTTTGATTTCCTCGGGAGGAAGCGTTTTGCCGGCAGGAAGGGACTTCTTTATGACATTGAAGGTGGCGCCTGCTTCCAGCACACGGGTATTTGTGTAGCCAAGGCTGCGGAGTTTGTTTTGGAGCAGGTAACTTCTCTTGCCTCTTGCGCATACTAAAAGCAGTCTGTCTTCCTTGCCGTATGCCAAGCCGTCTAACTTTGTCAGGTTTACCCAAGGCGCGCCCGGTATGGAAGGAGCGGGATGGCAGTCGATGACGGTATAGTCTTTTGCCGCACCCTGGGCATATTCGGAAGGCGTGAAGGTGACCAGCCTGCCGTCCATTTTATTGGCCAGTATGGAGCAGGCGGCCGCAAAGGGGTGGATGGCAGTGGAAAAGGGCGGGGCATAGGCAAAGTCCATCGTGATGTAATCGTCGGCCTTGATTCCCATGGAAATGCCCACTACGGCAATATCCGCCATTTTGTCCACGCTGCCGCTGCCGATAATCTGTGCGCCCAGAAGTTTCCGGGTAGCCCGGTCCGCAATCAGCTTTGTGATGAAGAAAGAAGAGTCCGGATAGTAATGTGCCTTATCGTCATTTACGCAGGTGACGCTGATGACATCATAGCCGTTTTCTTTTGCGGCGGCTTCCGTCAGGCCGGTCTTAGCCGCGGAGAGGGTTTTGGAAAGCTTTGCCACGCCGGTGCCCAGCACGCCCGGATAGGCTGTTTCCTCACCGCTTAAATTCAGCGCCAACGCCCTGCCGGCAATATTGGCGGTAGAGCCCATTGCCGACCATTGCCTTTTTCCCGTGGTGCGGTTTCTCACCATGGCACAGTCGCCCACCGCGTAAATATCCGGCAGGTTGGTTTTCTGGTATTCGTCGGTAAGGATCAGCCCCCGCTCCGTTTCAATGCCCGTTCCTTCCAGGAAAGCCGTGGCAGGGCGGATGCCGATGGCAAGGATCAGTATGTCGCAGGGAAGGCTGCCGGAACCGGTCTTGACGGAGGTTACCTTTGTCTCGCCGTTTATTTCCTGCAGGCCGCTATTGGTCAGGATACGGATGCCTCCTTCCGTCAGCCTGCGCCGCAGGTAATCCGCCATATCATAATCGAAGATATTGGGCATAAGCTGTCCGGCCATGTCTGCCACCGTGACAGAGAGCCCTCTTGCCGCCAGATTTTCCGCCACTTCCAACCCGATAAATCCTCCGCCTACGACTACCGCTTTCTTACAGTTGTTGTCTTGCGCATATTTTCTGGCGGTAATGGCATCTTCCGGAGTCCGGATTTTGAAAACGCCGGGCAGGTTCGCACCGGGCAGGTTGGGGATGATGGGGAAAGCACCGGAGGCAATTACCAGCCGGTCATAGGAAACCGTTTCTCCATTGACGGAAATCGTTTTGTTGGCAGGGTCTATTTGGGTGACTTCGCTGTCCGTATGTACGGCGGCGCCCGTCAGCCCCATATATTTCTGCGGAGTGTTCACAATCAGTTCTTCTTCCGTGGCAATGGCTCCGCCGATATAATAGGGAAGCCCGCATCCCGCATAGGAAATATCTTTTGATTTGGTGTAAATGACAACTTCATCCTGAGGTCTTTCCCTCTTCAGCTTTGCGGCTACTTTCGTCCCGGCTGCCACACCGCCGATAATAACAGTTTTCATGAGAAGTCTCCTTTTTAATTTAGAATCCTTGGTTATTTTTTCTTATGTTTGATTTTACCATATTATGGTGATAAAATTAAATTATTATTTATTATAGATTGATAAAAATAAATTATTATGATCTTAGAGAGTGTTTGATGATTCATTTTTGCCATCTGTATCACGATATGTCGTTTCACTGTTTCTCGTGATTTTTGACCGAAATTCTGTCAACGTAACTTGCTGCGATTCCTTTGTTTGGGCAAAGGCATAAGTGCTTTTAAACTTCCGTAAATTGTGATGAACAACTGACAGAAAGCAATCTAGCCAACAGGAAGGGCGCAAAGCGGGCTATGTAGCCTGAATTTGGCATAAATACCGCCCAAATGGTGAAACGATACATTGTTTTGCAGATGAATGATTTTTCGGAAAGACGGGGATGGGCATAACGGAAGAATATGGGGAAAGAGGTGCGGCATGATTGATTTCAGGATGAACACATTTCGTGTGCTGTATCATGAAATGAATTACAGAAAGACGGCGGACAGGCTGAATATGACCCAGCCGGGAGTGACTCAGCATATTCAGTATCTGGAAAAATATTACGGCGTAAAATTATTTGAGTACAGCGGAAAGGCCTTGGTGAGGACGAGGGAGTGCGAACTGCTGAAAAAATACGCCGATGCCGTGTGGGCGGAGGAACAGGAGGTGCGCCGGGCATTCCAAAATCCGGGCAGTCTCCTGCTGAAGGTGGGAGCCACGAAAACAATCGGTGAATTTGTCCTGAGCGATATGGTGAACCGATTTCTGTCGGACGAATCCCATAGCCTGAACCTTGTAATCGACAATACGGAAAATCTTTTATATATGCTGGAAAATTCGGAACTGGATTTTGCCATAGTGGAAGGTGTCTTTGATAAAAAGCGGTATTCCTACCGGCTTTTCAAAAAAGAAAGCTTTGTGGGAATCTGCTCGGCCCGGCATAGGTTTGCAGGAAAACAGGTGCCGCTGGAGGAATTGTTTAAAGAAAGCTTGGTAATCCGTGAACGGGGCTCCGGTACGCGGGCACTTCTGGAACAGGCGGTGGCCGACCGGGGTTTTTCCCTGGAATGCTTTAAAAGGACGGTTTCTGCCGGCAATTTCCGCATAATTACGGATTTGGTCATCGGGCAGAATGCCATTACCTTTGCCTATGCGCCGATTGCGGAGAGCAGGGAGAATCTCTCTGTGTTTGAGGCGGAGGATATGAAAATAAGCGGGGAGTTCAATTTTGTCTATTGCAGCGAAAAGGCGGCGGGGGAGAAGATACGGCTGTTTATGGGGGAGGACTGCCATGAAGGGAAAAATTTTGTTGGCAGATGACGAAAAGGGCATTGCGGCCGTTATGAAAGAATATTTTGAACTGTCGGGTTATCAGGTGAAGACGGCTTACAGCGGCAGCGGGCAGGAAGCGACGGAGAAGCTGTCCTGTCTGCCGGATCTTGTTTTGCCGGATATCAATATGCCGGAAAGCGTGGAGGAAATCCGGCAAAGTCAGTGGGTCGGCAGTCTGCCTGCGTTCAAACCGAAAGGCTGGAGGGCTAGTACTGCATTGCATTAATCCTTGAGTAATCAGCACATGCTGTTTGTGCCAGTGCCGCGTTGTCATCGGTCAACGATGCCACCGCATCGCCTCCCTCTTCCGCCTTGCCCTGACGCAAACATCAAGCACTGATTACTCAAAGATTAATGCAATGATGTACTAGTATAACCCACTTTAAATAACCTTACGTTTCGCTGCTCTGCTTTCCCGATAGCACCTATGTAAAAGCCTCAGCATAGCCCGCTACGTCTGCGTTTTTACACAGGTACTCTCGAAAAGCATCCTCAGTGAAACATAAAGGTATTTAAATCAGTTTATACTAGTGCAGGGAAAATTCCGGCTGTCATTGGCTTTCTTTCCGGCATGCAGTGCGCCATTGCCGGAATGCATATTGTGGATTCCATGGAAACAGTGGAGCAGAGCGTGCCTTAAAACTGTTTTCTGTAAGATGCAGCGCCAATTTACATTATATTTTCGCCTAAATTTAAGAGACGTGGGCTGCATCATATGCAAAGTTAATTCGTAACAGTTCCTAAGTTCCGGAAGCAACAGACGATATGGGGAAGAAAGTTTCATATCTATGCGCGGTGCGCTCATATAATCAAAAAAAGGCCGGAGCGGTTTATGACCAATAGTAAGTGTATCCATTATTTGCTGCGGGCGGAGCATATGCCGGAGCGGGAAGAGGAGGAGGAAAAGAAATCGTATGCGGAAAGGGGGATGAAGGTGGCAGTCTTTAAGGAAGGACCGAAAGATATTAGGGAGGCGTTGAAGGGAATGGTTCTGAATCATGTATGACATATATGGCAAGGGGAGGGCAGGGAGGGTGGCGGGCTATCTGCGGCTGTCGCGGGATGAGGATAGGAAGCAGTATGTGTCCATTGAAAATCAGAAGCTGATTCTGAATCAGTATGCGGCCTCCGCCGGATTCCGGATTGACGTATTTTACGAGGATGACAATATATCGGGATATACGTTGGAACGCCCGGGCATGAGGAAAATGTTGGAAGATATAGACGCCGGGCTGATTCATACGGTGTTAGCCAAGGATTTGTCCCGTCTTGGCAGGCATAACGCGAAAGTGTTATTGCTGATAGAGGAGCTGAAGGAGCGGGGCATCCGGCTGGTGCTGGTAAATGACAGCTATGATTCCGTCTATGAGGAAGAAGACGATATTCTGGGAATTAAGACATGGTATAACGAGCGGTATGTGAAGGATGCCAGTAAGAAGATGAAGAAGGTCCTGCATGCCAGGCAGAAAGAGGGAACGCTGGTGGCAAGGCCTTGTTTCGGGTATGAAATAATTCCGGGAGAGAAGCAGGAACTGCGTATTGTGGAGCGGGAGGCAAGGGTGGTAAGGGATATATTCCGTCTCTATCTGGAAGGGGAGGGTTACCGGAAGATTGCCGTGAAATTCAATGAGGAAGGGGTTCTCACGCCGTCCGCCATGCTGAAGCAGAGAAAGGGGACAGTCGGCGGGACGGCGAAAGAATGGTCTGCGGGGATGGTGCGGGATATTTTAAAGAATGACTGTTATATCGGAAACCGGCGGATGCATGTCCGGGAGCGGAAAACTATACATGGGACGGATTTAAGGGTGCCGAAAGAAGAGCAGTATGTTTTTTGCGGCCGTCACGAAGCCATTGTTGATGAGCAGACATTCCGGCGGGCACAGGAGGCCATGGAGAGCCGTATACGCACTGCTTATAAGGGGCATAGGGGAAACGGCAGCATATTCAGCCAATGTGTTTTCTGCCGGGATTGCGGAAAAAGGATGAATCTTATCCGAAGGGAGAAACGGAAGCAGAAGACATATTTTGTCTGCCGGACTTACAATGCCAAGGGAAGTAAGTACTGCAGCGCACATACTTTGGAAGAAAAAGATCTGACGGAGGCGGTAATCCGATATCTCCAAGTCTGCTATGAAATACTGCATGACGATATTGCCGGGTTTTCTTTGGAAAAGCGGCAGGAAAAAGAAAAGAGGCAGCAGGCATACAGAAAGGAGCTGGATGCCGCCCTTTACCGGCAGAGGAAAAGGCTGGAACTGATTGCGGAAGAGAAAATAGACAAAATGGCAGAAGACAGGGAGCATGCGGCCATATGGGAAAGCACATACGGAAAATTGGAGAAGGCCGCGCTGGGGCAGATAGAACGGCTGGAGAGGGAACTTGGGGAAATAGAGAAAGAGGGCGGGTGGGAGCCGGACGGGTGGGGCGGGGAGGATGGGCAGGATGGACAGAGCGGGGAGGATGGACAGAGCGGGCAGGATGGGAAGAACAGGCAGGATGGGCAGAACAGGCAGGATGGGAAGAACAGGAAGGATGGAAAGAACGGGCAGGATGGACAGAACGGACAGGATGGGCAGAACAGGCAGGATGGACAGAGCAGACAGGATGGGCAGAGCGGGAAGGATGAACAGAGCGGACAGGATGGGCAGAACAGGCAGGATGCACAGAACGGACAGCAGATAATGGCGGCGGAACTTTTAGGGAGGGTGCTTGCGGGAAAGGAACTGACGGCACGGGATGTGGATTTGCTGATAGAAAAGATTATTGCGGATAAGGACGGTTCTTTTGAAATACGGTTCAGGTATGGGCTGACCTCGCCGGAAGATAAGAAAAAGGCGGCGGAAAAGTTGGGAAGCGGGGAAAATATTTTTAAGGACGTGCTGCAGATTGTGTTGGAGGAAAAGCAGTCCAGAGGGTATACGTCGGCCAAGCATCTGGGAAAAAGGCTGAAAGAAATGGGATGGCCGGGAACAGCCAAATCGGCAGCCTTATTTTTGAGCCGGTTGGCGGATATGGGGATTGTGGAGAAGACGGAGCAGGCCAGGAAGCCTTACCGGATAACGGCAGAACCGGAGGAAATCCAAAGGCAGATGGATGGGGAGACGAATGTAAGGCAGAAACTTTCGGCTGATCATCCCGGCTGAGACAGTTATGTTTTTTATCAGACAAAAAACTTTCGGATGTTCGTTTTTTTCAAAACTGCGGCATTCCCCCGGCTCTTCCGCCCAACACATCCTTTCCTTTTAACATATCCCAGGAAAAGCCGGAAACCGGTTTTCTGGATACAAGGAAATTTCCGGCACGCTGGGTCAGCTGGGCAAAATTTACCGCATAGTCCTGAGTGCCGCCGATATAGGTGTAAATAGTGCTTTCGCTTCCCATAAAGCCAATGTCCGCTTCGCCGGTGAGCAGGGCAGTCATTGTTTTGTCCGCTCCGAAACCGGTGACCAGCGTCAGGTCAATGCCTTCCTCAGCAAAATAGCCTTCTTCTATGGCTACATACATGGGGGCGTAAAAGATGGAATGAGCCACTTCGTTTAAGGTGACTTTTGCCGTCCCGCCGGAACTTTTGGCTGTGGCATCTCCGGTTTTGCCGCATCCTGTGAGGAACGGGCAGAGCAGGGTAAGGCAGAGAGTCAGTGAAATTATTCTTCTGAACAATTGATAAGTATTGGTTTTACGCATATTTTTCATAATACCTCCGGAAAGATTGATGGTTTATTATATTTGGGAATCGGAAAAGATGTGCCTGTCCCGTAGTGACTGATATTACTTCGTGAAAGGGTAACAGTTCAGCCTAGTACATCATTGCATTTGCTGCGAAGTTCGTGCGAATGTGTAAATTTAGGAGAGAATCTGCCCCTCGCCGCAGGCGACTTGGAATGGGCAGATTCCGTAACAGGGAAGCCGCAGGCTGAACTGTTACGTGAAAGGAACTCTGAATGATCTTCAATAAGGCTTTTGGGAATCCCCCCAAAAGCCTGCTATACTTTAGCCAGGATCGGATCAAGAAGTCGTCGTACTTCTAAAGTGCATTCTGCATAGATCTGTAGGAACTCCAGGAAAGGAAAGATGCCAAAATACTGCCCGGCATATAGGATGACCGATTTGGGCCTGGTCTCCTTGTAGTTCTTCGCTACGACCGGCAGGGATTTCCCGACATAAGCCCTTCCCTCCTCCAGGTTCTTGTATACCTGGAAATAAAGGTATCCCACCAGCGTCATTACGATATGGTAGGTGATATAGTTGTATTTTGTGCTCCTGAAGTCCTCCAGCTTCCAGAAGTCCTTCATCTGGCGGAAATCT
>CAJTVK010000089.1 GCA_910579645.1 uncultured Lachnospiraceae bacterium
CCTCTGCCGCCGTCCCGCAAAAAAATCCCTCCCGTGCTGGGTATAGGAAAAGGGAAAAAGAAAAAAGGAAAAAGGGGAAAGGAAGGATGGCACATCCTGTCCGGATTTTCCGTGCTTCGTTTTCGGCGGCTCCCAACACAGCATTCAGGCTGAACTGTTACGTTTTCCGCCCCATGGCAACGTATTTTGTTGACAATATTCCTCAAAACTTCTATAATTTATTAGAAAGAATATTTTCGTCAGGACTGCACCATTGCTGCACCGTCCTTACATATCTTTATTAAGAAAAACCCGATTCCCTTTCGAAGCAGGATATTGGGTTTAGGAGGATGCCATGAAAAGAGTAAGCACATCTGCACTTGTGCCGGGTATGGTTACTGCAGAAGAAGTTTTTAACTACAAGGGAAGCCTCATACTTCCCAAAGGTCATGTTTTAACCGCCGAATCCATTGAAAAGCTGGAATTTTATTCCGTCATCAATGTCCGGGTAGAAGAGGAGGCTGACCAAGAGGCGGAAGACATAGAAACCGAACACTCACTGAATATTACATTGGATATGGAATTGGATTCCGTCGTGCAGCCCGGAGGGGAAGATGAGCCGGAAACATTATCCGAGGACGCGGAAAACACGGAACCGGAAGATTTACTCATTGCCGAAGAAGATATGGACTGGAGTTTCCTTGACGGCGGAGAAGAGGCTGCTGGCCGGACAGAACCGCCCTTGGATACCTTTGACGAGGAAACAGCGGAGACAGAGTCCGAGCAGGAAGAAGCGGCCGAGCCTGTGGAAGCCGCCGATACGGAAAACATTGCGGCTCCCATTGAAGAGCCTCCTTACTCGGAACGCCTGCGTCAGACCGAAGAGTTTCAGAAGTTTGAACAGGATTTCCGTGAAGCGACTACCTCTTTCCGAGAATCCATGAGCGAGATTATTGAAAACGTGGAAAATCTGGATGTGGATGAATTAATCTCCAATACACTTACCTTACTGTCCGACGAAAATAAATTTGTCAATGTATTTGATATGCTCCACAGCATGCGCCAGACGGACGACAACACCTATGTGCATTGCATGAACGTAGGCCTGATGTGCAACATCCTTGCACGTTGGATGAAGATGAGCGAGGACGACATTAAGACGGCCACGGTCTGCGGGCTGCTTCATGACATCGGGAAACTGAAAATACCGGAAAAGATATTGAAGAAGCCCGGACGGCTGACGGACTGGGAACTCAGCGTTGTGCGCACCCACCCACGGGAAGGCTATAACATCCTTATGTCGGCTCCGGTCAACGACCACATAAAGAACGCAGCGCTTATGCACCATGAACGCTGTGACGGTTCCGGCTATCCGCTGAAACTGACTTCGGCACAGATTGACCCCTTTGCCAAAATAGTGGCCATAGCAGATGTATATGACGCCATGACCTCCTCACGGGTTTACCGCAGCCCTCAGTGCCCCTTTGAGGCCATTGCCGCCTTTGAAAAAGAAGGCCTGCAGAAATATGACCCTGCTTTTATACTGACTTTTCTGAAAAACATTGTAAATACATATATCCTTCACCGTGTCCACCTGACAAACGGCGAAGAGGGCGATATTGTATATATTAATCCTGACAAACTGTCCCGCCCTACCGTAAAAGTGGGCAACCGATATGTAGATTTGTCCAAGGAAGCGCATATCCACATTGATGCCCTCATCTGACGGGACAGCCTGACAGCGGCACTGCGTTACGCACTCTTGCACAGTCGGGCAGGGAAGATTCATCTTCCACCCGCACGCCGGGCATCCGTCCGCTTCCGCTGACATATTTCCTTTGCCCGTGTACGGAAAAAGCAATGAGAAAATATTTTTTCCCATTGCTTTTTCTCTTGAAACCAATGTCATGCTGCCGGAGCCAAAAGGCCAACGGTTCCTGATCTTTTTCATCCTACTTTCAGCTTAAATTTCTGCAGTTCCCGCTCGGTATCCACTTTCTCAATCTGTGCGCCGAGGCTCTGCAGCTTAAGATGAAAATCCTCATATCCCCGCTCAATGAACTTAATATCGTCCACTACCGTAATGCCTTCCGCCGACAGCCCGGCAATGACCAACGCCGCACCTGCCCGCAAATCCGGTGCCGTAATGCCGGCTCCCGTATATCTTGTCACACCGTCAATTATGGCAGTATTTCCTTCCACCTTGATATTGGCGCCCATGCGGGTAAGTTCATCCACATATTTGAAGCGGTTTTCAAAAATGCTCTCCGTCACAATACTCGTACCCTGTGAAAGGCCGAGAGCTACCACAATCTGCGGCTGCATATCCGTGGGGAACCCCGGATAAGGCAGCGTCTTCACATGGGTATGCCCCAAAGGCTTGGAAGCCACCACCCTTACCGCATCATCCGACTCTTCCACTTCACAGCCGATTTCCAACAATTTTGCGCTGATGGATTCCAGATGTTTAGGTATGACATTCTTTACCATCACGTCACCTTTTGTCACCGCTGCCGCAAACATAAACGTGCCGGCTTCAATCTGATCCGGGATAATGGTATATTCACTTCCGTGAAGCCGGGATACGCCCTTGATGCGGATCACATCCGTCCCGGCGCCTTTAATGTCCGCCCCCATGCTGTTCAGGAAATTGGCCAAGTCCACCACATGAGGCTCCTTGGCAGCGTTTTCTATGGTTGTTTTCCCCGCTGCCATGGCGGCCGCCATCATTACATTGATGGTTGCCCCCACCGAAACCACATCCAGATAAATATGGTTTCCTTTTAATTCTTCCGTCTCCGTAATAATCAGTCCATGTTCAATTCTGACATTGGCACCCAAGGCCCGAAAGCCCTTAATATGCTGGTCAATAGGCCGTAAGCCTATATTGCAGCCTCCCGGCAGAGATACTTCCGCCTTTTTGTATTTCCCCAGCAAGGCTCCCAACAGGTAATAAGAAGCCCGTATTTTCTTGATATAATCGTCTTCTATCGTCAAATCATGGATATGGGAGGCATTTATTTTTACTGTATGCCTGTCAATACGGTTTACAATGACTCCTATGCTCTCCATTGCCTGAATCAGCACGTTCGTGTCCCGGACATCCGGTACGTTTTCTATCAATACGGTTTCATCCGTCATAATTGCGGCCGCAAGAATGGCAAGCGCTGCATTTTTCGCACCGCCAATCTCTACCTCCCCCACTAGCGGATTTCCACCCTTAATCGCATATTGTTCCATGGTGTACCCTCAATTTATTCATCTATATGCCGGCCGCCAGTACCCCATGCGGCGGCATTTCTATTTAAATTCGGCCTTCCGGGCTGCCCGGCAGAACCAAAACATATAATCGGTTTATTTTTGTTCAGGAAGTTTCTAGCAATTCCCTTCTGCTTCATCATTATACCATAAAAAATCCATTTGTAAATGACTCATTTTACAGACGCCAGCACATCATTGCATTAATCCTTGCACAATCGGTGCCTGATGTCTGCGTCAGGGTAAAGCGCACTGGCTAGTTCAGATACTTCAACGGATTCACCTGAGAACCATTGATCAGTATTTCAAAATGAACATGAGGGCCTGTGCTGACTCCCGTATTGCCGCTCAAGGCTATCTTCTGCCCCTGTGAAACCGACTGTCCCTGAGATACAAGCACTTTGCTCAGATGCCCGTACCTAGTCTGCCTGCCGTCCGCATGGTTGATATATACCACATATCCGTAACCGCTGCCCCAGCCCGCTTTTGCCACGGTGCCTGCCGAAGAAGCCATGACCGCAGTCCCTACCGGTGTCGCCCAGTCAATCCCTTTATGATAAGAGCTTGCGCCTCTGGTAGGCCTGCTTCTCCTGCCGAAATTCGAAGTCAGCCTTCCTCCCGAAATCGGCTTGATATAAGTCGGCGGTATCTTCGTGCCACGTTCCACAATCTTGGGGACTGCTTCATAGGTGACCTCTTCCTTCAGTATTTCCCTTCCTGTTTCCGCCCGGTCGCGGTAGGAAACCTCTGCCACCACCTTCCGGTGCCCTGCGGAAGGCTCCTGCAGTGTTTTCGTCTCCGTCGTGTACCAGCTGTCGTTATCGACATAGATAATCTCCGCCTCATAGTCCTCTTCATAATACATCATTTCTTTCCGTTCCACGGACAGTTCCGGCTCCGGTACCGTTACGATAATTTCGTCTCCCACACGGATCATGGAGTTTTCACTTTCTATGCTCTCGTTCATTTCCACCAGTTTCTCAACGGTAAGATTGTTCTCCAAGGCAATCTTGGACAGACTGTCGCCCGCCACCACTTCATATATCTGATTTTTTTCCTGGTCCTTCGTCACCTCCTGAATCGCATCCGGCAAGGGTGTCAGTTCCTCCTCCGCCAGATAAGACTCCACCACTTCAATATCGTCCCCGAACTCCAGGGAAATCAGCCCCAGTTCATAGTCGGAGAACTCTTTTTCCTTTGCAGGCTCAACCGCATCGAACATTTCGTCCAGTGCGGCATATATGCCCACCGGCGCAAAGACATCCCGTTCCTCTTCTTCCGCCTTCTTTTCCTCCTTGGTCATAATATTTGTGGTAAGCACATTCAGCTCCCTGGTGGGGTCAAGCACCAGTTCCACATCATATTCCTTACGGGTATCATACTTGTCAACGGAGGAATGAAGCAGTTCCAGCACTTCGTCCTTGCTGGCCAGATTCACCGTATACTCGTTAATCTTTACCGTATAAGAACGGTGAAGCGTCTGTTTCACATTTCTCCCAAGCACCTCCACCATGCGCTCCGTCACCGCGTCTTCCCCGTCAATATGCCCCCAGAACACTTCCTTCCCTTCCAGTTCCATATTGCTGTCAATAAGTACCAGTTCCTCTCCGTCCCCGGCCATTATTTTACGCGCCTGCTTCAGGCATTCTTCCGCCGTCTTCCTGTCGCCTACTTCGCCTACGGTCTCTCCGTTCAGGACTACCGTAAACATATTATCCCCCGTACTTTCTATTTTAATATATCCTGGCATAAAAAATATGCTGACAATTACTGCCAATACGGCAACCTTAATTTTCCTTATCCTCACTCTTTTATAATATTTTGTAAATTTTAACATATTCTTATCTCAATCCATCCGGTCTGTGCATTTTATCATCGAACGTAACCATATATCTGTCTGCAATGCCCTTCGGTTCGGCTGCTGCCTGCTCCCGAAGGCGGCCGGCAGCCGAACCGCATCGGTCTGCGTCTTCTGAAAATGTAACACGTCTATTCTAACAGCATTTTTTTTACTTGTAAAGAAAATGTTCCCCATGGTAAAATATTGTCATGATTCGTTCGGGCAGGAAAGGAGGGCATTATGCAGACAGGGCAAATTATCTTTCATATTGATGTGAATTCTGCCTACTTAAGCTGGAGTGCGCTTAAGAACCTGGCAGACGGCTCCGAAATTGACTTACGGGAGATTCCCTCGATTATCGGGGGAGATATGGAGAAGCGGCACGGAGTGGTATTGGCTAAGTCCATTCCGGCAAAGGCCTATCATGTGACCACCGGCGAACCTATCGTAAATGCTTTGCGGAAATGCCCCCATCTCGTTATGGAATCGCCGGATCACGGACTGTATCACCGCCGTTCCGAAGAACTGATGACATTTCTTTCTCACATTTGCCCCGATATCGAACAGGTCAGCGTGGATGAATGTTATATGGACTACACTTCCGTCGCTTTCAGGTACGGCGAACCGGTGGCTGCGGCCGTAAAGCTAAAAGACCGGATTCGCGAAACCTTCGGCTATACTGTGAATATCGGGATTTCCGACCGGAAAGTATTGGCGAAAATGGCTTCCGACTTCAAGAAACCGGATTTGGTGCATACCCTTTTCTGCAGCGAAATCCGGGAGAAGATGTGGGGTCTTCCCGTGTCTTCGTTATTTATGTGCGGCCGTTCCAGCGTGGAGACACTGCGAAAACTGGAAATACTTACCATCGGAGACTTGGCAAATGCCAATCCGGAGATTCTGTCGGCACATCTGAAAAGCCATGGGATTACTTTATGGGAATACGCCAACGGAATAGATGACTCCAAAGTTGCCACGGAGCCGGCCGAAGTGAAAGGGATTGGCAATTCCGTCACCTTAAAGGCGGATGCCTGTACAAAGGAAGAGGCTCACCGAGTGCTTTTGGCTCTTGCGGAAAGCGTGGCGGGGAGACTGCGGGAAGCCGGACAGCTGGCCGGAATGGTAAGCACGGAAATCAAATATAATACCTTCCGTTCCGTATCACATCAGACTACGTTTTCCACCCCGCTATGCACCACGGATTCCATCTATCAGGCAGCATGCCATTTATTTGATGAATTATGGAACGGCACCCCCATCCGTCTCCTGGGAATCCGCACCTCAAAACTGATATCCCAAGACGAACCGATACAGCTTAGTCTTTTCGATCTCCCGGGCGGCGGCGGTAATCATACCGGGCCGGAACCTTCCTCCCCCTCCGTATCCAAACAGCAGAAACTGGATCAGGCACTGGATGCCATAAGGAAAAAGTATGGGGCAGATTCCGTAGTCAGGGGCAGCCTGCTGCATAAAAAATAGCACTGCTGCCGGAGCAATGCCATCAGATACGCTGTTTTTTCCTCACGCTGTAGCCAAAGGTTCCCAGCGTCTCGCCCAAAGCCACATATGCGCCGTGTGAATAGACAATGGGTTCCGCCTGCTCAAAACGGAACCTTTTTTTCTTGTCCATATATTTCTCGTCCGCATGGACGGCAACGACTTTGGCCAGAAACATATCATGGGTGCCCAAAGGCTTTATATCCTCCACCACGCACTCTATATTTACCGGGCTTTCTTCAATCAGCGGTGCCTTGACCACATCTGCTTTAGCAGGGGTAAGCCCCGTCTTCCGGAACTTATCCACGTCTTTCCCGCTGACTACGCCGCAAAAATCCGTGGCAAATGCCAGCTTCTTCGTCGTCAGGTTAATGACAAACTCACCGGTTTCTTTTATCATATGATAAGAATGCCGCTGGGGCCTGACGGAAATGGACACCATAGGCGGATCGCTGCATATCGTGCCTGCCCAAGCCACCGTAAATATATTCTTTTCCCCCGACTTGCTCACCGTGCTGACCAAAACCACCGGTAACGGATACAGCATATTTCCCGGTTTCCAACTTAATTTTCCCATATGCGGCACTCCTTCCTTTCCTATATCCGTCCGGTCAGATAAGCAATCCATAAAACCAAATTTGCCGCCGCAGCCGCCAATGTGGCAACGTGGAAAACAAATGTCAGTTTATTTTTAGAAGCCGCCTGCCGCTCCTTCTCCATAAAGGCATTTGTCTGTTTTTCCATTTCCTCCACGACTACAGCCTGCACATTACGGTATACTTTCACATTTTCTTTATGCACAAACTCATCGGACTGCTTAAACAGTTCCTCCGTCTTCTCCCTGTCGGCCGTAAGAACCTCTTTCATCTCATCCAGAAGCTTACGCATTTCATCCCTGTTATCGTCCAGTTCTTTCCGCACATCGCCGCCCTGCAGTGTCTGCAGCAATTCCCGGACTTCCTTCTGGCTGCCTTTCAGTTCCTGCAGCAGCCCGTTCACTTCCCCGCTGCCGCCCTTCATTTCCTGCAGCAGTTCCTGTACCCTGCCGTCATTGTCTTTCCATTCCCGGAGCAGCCCCAGCATCTCACTGCTGCTGCTTTTTACTTCCTGCAGCAGTTTTTCCGCCTCGCTGCCGTTTCCCTTTACCTCTTCCAACAGGCCATGCATAGCATTGTCATGGGATTTCCTTTCTTCCAGCGATTCCTGTACCCCGCTGCCCATTTCTTTCAGCTCATCCAAAGCCTCTTTTAACTCACTGTTTTCCGTCCCCTGCATATTTCCCCACGCCTTTTCCTGTACGTTCTGGATTTTCATGATGCCCTCATCCGTAAGGCTCTGTATATACAGCGTGCTCTTTTCCAGCAGCTGCCCCAGCTGCATTGCGCTCTTTTCCAAGGATTCCCTAATCTGCCGGCTGCTCTCTTCTAAAAGTTCTTTCAGTTTCTGCTCGTTTTCCGCATTTTTCAGATTCAATTTCCGCATTTCCTTCATGCAGGCATCATACTCGGCCACCTGTGATTCCAGCTTGTCTATCTGCGCGGCATCTGCCGCCGCATTCGCGCGTATCGCCTCCTGCGCCCCTAGCTTCTGCGCAATCTTATCCATAAAATTATCCATTTCCACTCCTCCGAATATCGTTTTCCCCTTTGCCGTGCGCCCCGTTATACCGTAATGCTGTTGCAGCGTTTTTTTTATCTTATCATCTTTCCTTTTCATTTACAATGGGGAAATCGCCGACTCACGGAAAACCATTTTCGTTTCTGTGCAGCCGGCTCTATGTCCAGTCCTTCCTTCTGTATAAAACCGCCCCGGCTCCCATACCTGTCGCCGTCACAAAGACCCCTAATCCTCTTCAATCACATGGATTTCCAAATAGTCAAAATCTATGTTCTCAATAAAATTGTCCTGGGTAAACCTGGCCTTGTCATGTCTTTTGAACTCCGCAACAGTGGCATCCAGCCAGATAGGTTTTCCCAGGTCAAACTGATACGAAATTTCATCCAAGGCACGGAAAACTTTATGAGTTCTTGTATCCGCACTGCCGTCACATATTACAGTGTCCTTAATCATACGATTATCCGTGAAAATTTTAGCCCATAACCGAAACATCTTCTTTCTTCCTTTCTGTTGGCATTCTATATTTAAATATTATAACATATTTTTCCGATACCTGCATAAATATATAAGGTGTGTTGCATGGGAACTTATCCTTTGATTGATTGCCGCGGAAAATCCGTGATGCAGGCGAATGATAGCCTGATACGGCATAACCGGATAAATATACAAGAAAAATTAAAAAAAAATAAAAACCTTGTGAATTATGCACATTTATAAAAAAGTATGATATAATAATCATATTAATATAATCGACAAGGATTTTGGCTAATATTGCAGGAGATTTCAGTGTCTGATATTTATATCCGGATTTGGCAGGTTGTCTATAACTTAAAGGATTACTAATCCGAAGCGCAGAGAAAGGAAGAAGGATTAAGCAGTAGTGAGGCGAGGGTAATGGAACTGAGAGTGGAACGTGACAGCGATGTGGATAATTGGAAGGAGGTCATATTAATATACAATTCAGCTTTGAAACAGATATCTACGAAGCTGGAGATTTTGAATGACGAATTCCAACATGTACATAGGTACAATCCTATCGAACATATCAAATCAAGAATTAAGACAGCAGAAAGTATCGTAAAAAAATTAAAGAGGCATGGTTATGAATCCACCATCGAGAATATGGTGAAATATGTGAATGACATAGCCGGCATCCGGGTAATCTGTTCTTTTACATCAGATATTTATGAAATAGCCGATATGATAAGCAACCAAAAGGATATAAAAGTAATTTCCGTGAAAGATTATATTGTGAAGCCGAAGGAAAGCGGATATAAAAGTTATCATATGCTGGTAACCGTCCCGGTATACTTATCCGACCGGATTGTAGATACAAAAGTGGAAATACAGATCCGAACAGTGGCCATGGATTTCTGGGCAAGCCTAGAGCATAAAATCCATTATAAGTTTGAAGGGAATGCACCGGAACATATAAAGGATGAACTGGTGGAATGCGCAAAGATTGTTTCGGAACTGGATGACAGAATGTTGTCTCTGAATGAACAGGTTCTGCAGGTGCAGCATAAATGACTACAGCAGGAAAGGCATGCCCGTAAAATGTGATTTGCATTTTACGGGCATGTTTTTTGTTCCCATAAACGAGGAGTGCCCAGACACCTTTCGGCGTCCGGGCTATTATGAAAAAATTTATCTATATGTGTATTGAAAAACAATCGACTGCTTTTCGTCTGATATGAGTTTAGTATAGCCACAACTTATGAATAAATTATGAACGGTGTGTAAAAATATCGTTAATTCTTATAATTTATCATGTTACCCAAAAGAAAAAGCCGACAATATGCACAATATCTATTGGCTTAAGTCACAGCCTGCTTCAGGAAGAAGGTTTTCCAAAGGTTCAAACAATAAACATAGATACCGCAGAACCGAAAATTGATTTCCGTTCAAAAATGCATATTTTTATTGACACTCCTCATAATATGTAGTAGTATTAAATCACATTAAACATAGTTTTTATTACTACATGTTATCATTTATATAATTTCGCATGTGGTAAGGGAGGTTTGAATATGCAAATAACGATTCGTGAACCCGGAAGTGCAATTACACATTTCATCGGAATGATGATGGCTCTGTTTGCCGCCGTTCCTCTGTTGGTCAAGTCGGCATCGGCATCCGACGGCATCTGTCTTTTGGCAATGGCCATATTTATGCTGAGCATGGTGCTGCTCTATGCAGCCAGTGCCACTTACCACTCTTTATCCGTCTCCGAGAAGCTTATAAAGGTCTTCCGGAAAATTGACCATATGATGATTTTCGTCTTGATTGCCGGCTCCTATACTCCCGTATGCCTGATTGTCCTTGGCGGAAAGCAGGGCTATACGCTGCTGGCCGTGGTATGGGCAATTGCAATCCTGGGAATGGGCATGAAAGCCCTGTGGATTACCTGCCCCAAATGGTTCTCTTCGGTGCTCTACATTGCCATGGGTTGGGTATGCATTGCCGTTTTCGGCCCTTTGTGGAATGTGCTCCCGCATACCGCCTTTCTCTGGCTGCTGGCAGGCGGAATCATTTATACGGTGGGCGGCATTATATATGCACTGAAGCTTCCTCTTTTTAACTCCAGGCATGAAAATTTCGGTTCCCATGAAATCTTCCATCTCTTTGTCATGGGCGGCAGCATTTGCCACTTTATCTTTATGTACTTATATGTGGCATGATATGAAGCATACTATGCCTCATATTTGCCGCATAAAAATCCGGCATTCGGGCGGAAGCCGGCAGGGTATCGACCCGCTGCCAATCTCCGTCCGAATGCCGGATTCTTTATAGGCACTGAACACTTAAAATCATCGGTTTCCGGCACGGCATTTAGTCGTCGTATCCGTTCGGATTGCTGCTCTGCCATCTCCAGGAATCCGCACACATTTCCTTGATTCCGTACTGCGCTTCCCATCCCAGTTCCGCTTTCGCTTTCCCGGCATCGGAGTAGCAGGATGCAATGTCTCCCGGCCGTCTGTCTTTGATGACATACGGAATCTTCACTCCGGTGGCTTCCTCAAAATTCTTCACAATATCCAGTACGCTGTATCCGGTTCCCGTGCCAAGGTTATAAATGCATAAGCCTGCTTTTTCCTCTATCTTCTTCAATGCTTTCACATGCCCCAGCGCCAAATCCACCACATGAATATAATCCCGGACTCCGGTTCCGTCCGGCGTATCATAATCATTGCCGAATACACCCAGTTCTTTCAGCTTGCCTACCGCCACCTGCGTAATATACGGCATCAGGTTATTCGGTATTCCGTTGGGATTCTCACCTATGGTACCGCTCTTATGTGCCCCGATGGGGTTAAAGTAACGCAGCAGGATGATATTCCATTCCGGATCCGCTTTCTGAATGTCCATCAGAATCTGTTCCAGCATAGATTTTGTCCACCCATAAGGGTTCGTGCACTGTCCTTTCGGGCACTCTTCCGTAATGGGAATGACTGCGGGATCTCCGTATACCGTTGCGGAGGATGAGAAAATAATGTTCTTCACGCCATGTTTGCGCATAACATCCACCAAAGTCAAAGTGCCCGCAATGTTGTTTTCATAATATTCCCAAGGCTTTGCCACCGACTCACCCACTGCTTTCAGTCCGGCAAAGTGAATGCAGCTGTCAATCTTCTCTTTCTCAAAGATTTCGTTCATGGCTGCCCTGTCCAGAATGTCCGCTTTATAGAAGGGAACTTTTTTCCCCGTGATGGCCTCCACCCGTTGTAATGATTTTTCACTGGAATTGCTTAAGTTATCTGCCACTACCACCTCATACCCTGCATTCTGTAATTCCACCACGGTATGGCTGCCGATATAACCTGCCCCGCCTGTCACTAAAATTGCCATTTTTACTACCTCCTGTCTGCTATTGTTTCTTGTTCATGCCTTACGATTGTTACTATTATTTTAACCTAAAAACGGTTTTATACAATATTATAATGTTGCTAATGGCTGTCAAAATGTTAAACCCTTAAACACGCCCTACAGTTCGATTCCGTTCAGCCGGCACAGTTCCCTTGCCGTATCCACCGAGTCCACTCCTGTAGGATTCTTAATAGGCGCAAATTCATGGATACGTTCCACCTCATAAGGCAGACAGCTGTCTACCTGATGAATCATATCCAACACCAACGTTTCATATTTATAGCCGTTGGGCTTATCCGGCTCCGTGTAATTTCCGTCCTCGTCGATATGGGGAATTTGCTTTTCCACAATATGCAGCGGAAACCGCTCATCCGTAATGCCCTCCAAAACACTTTCCTTGAACAGGTAGTTGAGAATCACCCCGAAATTATATGCCGGCTCACCCAGCTCGTTTTTCGCTTTTTTCATTTCGTCCGTCAGTTCATAGTATTCCACAATGGAAGGCCGTCCGTCTTCCAGGCAGAGCGCACCTACCCCTTCATCCGGAAAAGCTTTCTTCACCACCTTGGCTCCCGCCGCACAGCCGTTGGCTATGGTGGCTCCTATGAAACAAGGATCGGCTATGCGCTGCAGCACATTGTCCACGGCAAAGACATTCAGCCATTCAATGCCGGCGTCCTTGATTACCCCTAACAGCCCCTGCTTATTCATGGAAGAAAACCATCCCCCGTTCCCGTTGGGAGAGGTGGCAATTTTCCACTTTTCTTCCATATAGACTTTCCCTTCGTAATCGGAAGCCGGCACCATATCCTGTATGAAGAAATGCACATACTCTTTCTTGTATCCGAAATAATTCTTCTCTTCCAGAAATGCCGTCGTCATTTCATGGTTTTTGTCACTGGTCATCACGAACAGATGGAACCATGCGTCCGCCTGAGACACCACATCCATCATATTTTCAATCAGCCGCTGAAATATATATACCTCTTTTGTAATTCCGATGTCATACATTCCTTTCGGCTCGTCGGAGCCAAGCCTGGTTCCCATGCCGCCGGCCAGCAGGACTGCGGCCACCTTCCCCTGCCGGATTGCTTTCAGGCCGGCTGCCGTGTATTCCTCCCGGTTCTTTCGGATTTCATCCAGTTCCATTGCCGTAAGGGGCGTGATTTTCCCCTTTTTGTTTGTGGTATTGTCCTTGCAGTATTTCAGCTTTCCGAAATCCGTTGTTTCTATCTGCTTAATCAGTGCCTGCTGCTGCTCTGCCGTCAGTTCGTCATAATATTTCAGCACATGCTGCTGCCCGTATTGCTCCAGTTTCCCATAGGCTTGTCCATAGTCCATTTTCATCCCTCCAATACTTATATCCCCCGTTTTCCCCTATCATAGCAAATTCCGACCCTCTGCGCAACCGTCTGGCGGACGGTTCCTACAATAAATTGCGTACAGGCAGGGACAAGGCAATTCCGTCCCCCAATGATACGGCGATTCCGAACCGACACGGAAATTCCGAACCGACAAGGCGATTCCGGTCCGACAAGGCGATTCCGGTCCGACAAGGCGATTCCGAACCGACAAGGCGATTCCGGTCCGACAAGGCGATTCCGTCCCGACACGGAAAGCGGCCGGCACACATATCTTAATATAAGATAACTGCTGCATGCGGAAAATATTCCGGAGGTTACTATGACAATTTATACCGTAAAACCGGGCGACACAATCGATGCCATTGCCGCTTCCTATAACATAACCACCGATACTATAATTTATAACAATCAGCTTTCCTATCCCTACCGTCTGGCCGTCGGGCAGGCATTGCTGCTAAGCACGGGCGCATCCGAAGCCGACAGGCGGACCGTCATTGCCGGCGGCTATGCCTATCCGTTTATCCGCCGTTTTACCCTTACGGAAACTCTCCCTTATCTCACAAACCTATTTATCTTTTCCTATGGCTTCACCGTCACGGGAGAATTAGTCCCTCCTGCCCTGGACGATGAGTGGATGATTTCATTGGCCAAAGAAAACAGCACCTCGCCAATACTGACGCTTACCCCTTTCGGCCCGGACGGGATGTTCAATAACTATCTCATTTCCGTTCTGGTGAATGATATGGAAGTGCAGGAAACATTTATTTCCAATTTGCTGGAAACGATAAGAAGAAAAGAATTTGAGGGCGTGGATATTGATTTTGAATACATCCTTTCCGAAGACCGGGTTGCTTTTGCCAAGTTCGTGGAAAACGTCCGGCAGGCAGTCAACGGCATCGGATATCCTGTCTCCGTCGCCCTTGCGCCGAAGACTTCCGATAACCAGCCGGGACTGCTGTATGGCGGCAAAGACTACGGTCTGCTCGGGGAAGCTGCCGACTCCGTGCTGCTGATGACTTATGAATGGGGATATACATTGCACCACGCAACCCGCCTGTCTTCCCGGAAAAGCAAACCTTGTCACTTCACTCACTGCCGCTGTCCGATTCCGCTTCATAAACCGCCCTCACCTCCCTGCGCCCCCGCCAAATAGTCAGCCAGCAAAACACCAGAGAAAATCCTGCCGCAGCCGTTATACAGAAACGGTAATCAGCCACCTCGCCCAAAGCCCCAAGCACAAGGCCGAAAAAAACGCCCGCCGCCATAATGCACATATTCTCAAAAGCATTCACTCTGGCTCTCAGATGCTCCGGAAGATAACGCTGCACGGCCGCCTGCCGCATGGCCGCACTGTTAATGCCCAAAAAGCCTGCACAGGCACGGTTGAGAAGCATCAGGGGAAAAGGAATCCATAGCAGGCACATATCCATCCATTCATAAAACTGATATACCCCAAAGGCAAAACCGAACTTCTTTTCCGCCGGCAGTTTCATGCGGTACTGCACTGCGCCGCCCAGACTGCGCCCCAGAAACTCCGCCACCGAAAATAAAGAATACATGGTTACGCTCAGCCCCGGAGCCGTGCGGAAGAACGCAACGAGAATGGGGGCATAGCCGCCGGCCACTCCGTTTGTCACCGCCATATAAGCATAGATGCTGCATAAGCCGCGTTCCTTTTTCAAATATCCGGCCGCTTCGCAAATATCTTTTTTCCAGAGCCGGAAAGAAAAGTTTTCCCCGTCCATGCGCCGCCGTTCCTGAAGGTCAATGCCGTTTTCCACCGCTGCCGCCGCAAAGGAGAGCATAGCCTGCAGAATCAGCAGCCATGCCACGCCCAGCCACTCAAAAAGCATGGCCGAAACCGGAGTCATAATCACTTTCATCACCGGATAAAGCATGGCCGAAACCGTATACCCCTTTTCCTCCATCCCTTCCGGAATGAGTTTCGGATAGAAGCAGTTGTACGCCAGTTCGTCAAACGCGCCAAGAGCAGACAGCAGCAAGGAAAAACCGAGATATCCGGAATAGGAGAACTGACCCCGCATCAGGCAGATGCCTGCCAGTCCGTAGAGCACGCCATTCAGCACATCCCCACCCACCAGAAAGGGCTTCCTGGGCAGCCTGTCCATCCATGGCGCGGCAAACAGCGGAATCACAAAATAGGGAATAAGCTGCACGGCAAAAATAAGCGCAGAAGCAAACGTGCTGCCCGTCTCGTCAAACACAAGAAACGAAAGCGCAAAACTGCCTGCAATACCGCCCACTGCTCCCAAAGCAGATGCAGCAGTAATCAACGTGAAATTCTTTGTCCAAAGTTTTTGTTTCACTCCCCTCACCTCCCTGCCCCTATTCTATCACGGCTTTTAACCGCAAAAAAAGCGGCCTGTTTTGGGAAAATTTTCCCCAAAATAAGCCGCTAATCCTGTTTTATGGGGAGTCTTATGGGAAAATCCCGGAGCAATTCATATGCTGCGCGGTATTGCCGGGCTGCGGTATGCCACTCCAGCACCCAAGGCAAATGAAAGGCGGCATATCCAATGGGCATCTTCCTGCGGCATTCCCTGTAAACATGCAATAACTGCTCCCCATACTGCGGACATTGAAGATAGTCCTCATGTTCCAGCCGGAATCGTACCAAACCGCACATTTGCCGTGACAACTGCAAGTCCGGATATGCCGCTTCCATACCTTCCGCCCGGTCAAGGGCGGCAAAAGCCTCCCCGCGCCTTCCCAGTTTCTCGCAGCAGATTGCCAGCTTATGCAAATCCATAATCGCAGGCTGCTGCACCTGCGCAAAATAAGCATACGCTTCTTCATAACGCCCCGCCTCCAGACAGGCCGATGCCTTATTGTAATACATATCCCGCAGCAATTCACGGTCCTCCAGCGCCCTGGCCAGCCGCTCCACGATAAGGTAGTGTGCATTCATATTTTCAATGTCTATCCGATTGCAATAGCAATTCCCCATATAGAACCTGGCTAAAAGCATAACCCGGACATACCCTTCCTCCGCCGCCATATCATAGGCACGGCGTAGATACCCTAAAGCGGCGGCATCGCTTCCACCCTGCTCATACAGCCGGATTCCTGTCATCAAGTTCAAATACGGACAAGGATAAAGCCTCATTGCCTCCTCATGCCGCCCCTGCAGCATCCTCTGCAGGGCAAGCTGACGCCGGTCCAGAAACGGCTCCATATCTTTCCCTGCCGGCTCATAGGTCCGGAACAGAAATTCATGGAGCAGAGTTCCGTCCAAAGCATAAGGGCTATTGGATATGAACGCCTCCTTCTCCGAAAATTCAGCCCGAAGCATCTCAAGCCTTTTATCGTCACAGGAAAACAGCGCATCATAGCAACGGCTTATCAAAGATTCCGCAACCGTCATCGTAAGCTCATCATCATACCAAGGCAGTTCCAGACGCTCAAACAACAGCCGTAAAATCTCCGAGCCTGCCTCCGCTTTTCCCTGTTCGATTTTAGACAGATAGGACACCGCACAGATTCCCTCGCAAAGCCCCTCCTGGCTCCAATTCCGCCGCATTCTCTCCTTTCGTATCATTGCCCCCGGAAACAGAAAGTTCATGCCCTTTCCTCCGAAACCCTCCCCGAATCTTCCATGTAAAAGTTTTCCGATTTCAGAGCGCTGTAATACCTTCCCTTCCTAGCCGTAAATTTCAGAACACAATAGTCCGGATCCGTTACCCCCTGCTTATAATACATGGTATCTCCGGTACACCAGATTTCCTGCTTTATGTCATTGTCCTGCAAAACCTCCATTGTGCCTGTCAGCATAATGCCCTCATACTTAAAACGTCCCCTGTTATAAAAATAAATGCATGCCTTAGGATTCTTCATAAACTGCTGCGAACGCATGGAAGATGTATTCGTTGAAAAATAAAAGCAATTCCCCTCCATCTTGCGCGGCGTAAACATCGCTTTCATATTCGGAAAACCTTCTTCGTCCACAGAACCGATAAAAACCGTTTTTTGCTTTTGGATGAATTTCATAATATATTCTCTTGTCAGCATTAAATATCCTCCTCACCGTAACTCGCCTCGCTTCTATATGGAACGGTTCTATCCGAGATAGTTCTATATAGAATAATAGTAAGCATACCATAAATTGTCCCAAAAAGCAATATCAATTGCCGCCCAAGAACAAAACCGAAGATTGATTTCCGTGCCGCGCAGCCTACGTTCGGTCCTGCGCCGTCCAAGTTGCGCCATGCCTCTGCCCGCCACTAAGGAACTGTCAAGAAATAACTTTTCAATAGT